>JASFQK010000007.1:0-164679 GCA_050115495.1 Phycisphaerae bacterium
CCAAAAACAAAGGCCACGGCAAGCTGAAACGCCCCAGCAAGCTGCCCACCGCTCCACCACCACGAGCAAACACCAAGAAACGAGCCGCGTGACAAGGTTAGTACCATTGGGCAGAGCCCGCCCTACCGCCGCCGTCAACGGATGATCGACTACAGCCGGCGCGGCGAATGTCGCGGAGTACCGCACCGGTTTGTCGCCCATGCAGGCCGGCGGGCCTTTTCACGATCTGAATCAGCGGTTATGTTTGCGGGCCACCCTGGCCACGCTCGTCCGCCGCGGCCAGGACGTGATCCCGCATTCATCCACGCGAGGGTAGATGATGTCCGACGCGCCCCAGCCGACCAAATTCCCCGAGAATGCCTACCGAGAGCTGAAGCCCGGCGAGAAGTACGTGCCGATGGTGCCGCCCACCATGCGCGTGCCCGAGCTCACCAGGCGCATGTTCGTCTTCGGCCTCATCATGAACATCGTCTTCTCGGTAGCGGCCACCTTCCTGGCCCTCAAGGCCGGCCAGGGTATCGAGACGGCCATTCCCATCTCGATCCTCGCCGTCGGCCTCTCAGGCTTCCTCCTCAAAGCCGGCGGTCGGGCCAGCTCCATCCTTGAGAACATGTACGCCCTGTCGATCAGCACCACGTCAGGGTACGTCGCCGGCGGCACGTGCTTTACGATGCCGGCGATCTACATCCTGAAGCTGAACAGCAACCTGGAGATGAGCAACCTGGCGCTGTTCCTTCAGATCACGCTGGTGCCGTTCCTCGGGGCGATCCTGGGGGCGCTCTTCCTGATCCCCTTCCGCCGGTACTTCGTGAAGGACATGCACGGCAAGCTGCCCTTCCCCGAAGCGACGGCGACGAACGAGATCCTGGTCACCGGGGCATCGGGCAGCATCACGCAGGCCTGGATCCTGATCTACTCCTTCGTGCTCTCGGCAATCTACACCTTCGCGGCGACCGCGCTGAAGCTCTTCAGTGACACGTTCACGACGGGCGTGGTCAAACTGGAATCCGCCGGCCGCGAGGCCCAAGCGCTCGCCTTCGGCGCGTCGGGGGTTTTCGCGACGCTGACGACCAAGGTGAAGGCGGTCTTTTCGATGGGCGCCGGGGCGTACTACCTCGGCCTGGGCTTCATCATCGGCCCGCGCTACGCCTCGATCATCTGCGCCGGCTCGTTCCTCTCCTGCTTCGCCATCATCCCGCTGATGAGCGGCATGAACCTCACGCAGCTCCGGGACCTCAACCCGGCCTGCACGGCGCACAGCGGCGAAGCCGAGGAAGCGGCCCGCTTCACACTGCCCATGACGTTTGACGCCGCGCTGAATTCGTTCGACGAAGAGAAGACGCCGGCGGTCCCCGAAGCCGTCACCGCCGGCCGCGCTCAGGCGACGACCAGCTTCAAGGACCACGAGATCGAGCTCTCCGAGGACGCCAAGTTCATCCTCTGCGAAACGGACCGCGTCTGGAAGATCCTGGACGGTGACGAGACGTACGCGCTCACGCTGTCCGGCACGGACATCGCGGTAACGACCGAGGAGAAGGAAGAGGCCCTGTTCACGCTCCCGGCGACGTTCACCGCGACGCTGGCCGCCGTTCTGCCCGAGCAGGAAGCCCACCGCCTTCAGATTCGGAAGGCCTTCGCCGCTCAGGAGATCGAGCTCATCGACAACGCCACCTTCGGCGCCCGGGAGCTGGGCCGCGTCTGGGAGGTCGGCAACGGCCGCAAGAATTACCTGCTCACTCTGGGCACCGAGCAGATCGACGCCACGGTCATCGACAAACAGGAACCGGGCTTCACGTTGCCGGTGACGCTCGCTGCTGCGCTCGATGCAGCGCTCTCACCGCAGGATCGCACTCGCAGCGAGATCGGCATCGCCTTCGCGGCGGCGGCTCATCCGTTCGAGAAGGCTGGCGTCGAGATCACCGTGGAGCCGGAGGGCAAGTGGATCCTCAAGGACAAGAAGCAGACCTACGAGCTGCGAACACTGGAGGAACAAGCCGGCATCGCCGTCTTCGCCCGCAAGGCCAGCGCCGACGAAATCTTCGGCAACATCCCCAAGAACATCGGTATCGGGGCCATCTTCACCGCGGGTCTGATCTCTATCCTGAAGATGATGGGCGTGATCGTCACCGCCCTGCGACAGGCCCTCGGCAGCCTCTTCCGCAAGGGTACGGGTGCTGCCACCGATCGCACCGATGAGGACATCAGCTACGCTTGGGTCTTCATGCTGGGCATCGCCGTCGTCGCCATCATGGCGGTCTTCTTCCGGACGGTGGTCTTCGCCGGCATGGACAACGCCACCTGGCTGACGTTCATCTCCGTGGTTCTGGCCCTGGTGATCACGTTCCTGTTCACGACGGTGTCGGCCTGGGCCATCGCCATGATCTCGGTGACGCCCATCTCCGGCATGACCGTCACCACGATCATCATCACTGCCGTACTCATGATCGCCTCCGGCCTCGAGAAGGGCGATCGCGGCATGCTCGCCGTGCTGCTGGTCGGCGGCGTGGTGTGCACCGGCCTGTCGATGGCCGGCGGCCTGATCACCAACTTCAAGATGGCCTACTGGCTCGGGGCCAGCCCGAAACGTGTCACCTGGAACGCCCTCTTCGGCTCGCTGATCTCGGCCGTCTTCGTCTGCGGCACGATCATGGTCCTGGCCTACAACCCCGGCTACACGTCGGGCGATCTGGCCGCACCGCAGGCCAACATGATGGCCAGTGCCCTCGAGAGCTTCCTCGGCACCGGCGCTGTGCCCTGGCTGCTCTACGGCGTGGGCGTGATGATCGCCCTCACCGTCCAGCTCATCGGCATCCCGCCGCTGGCCTTCGGCCTGGGCATGTACCTGCCCATGTACATCAACACGCCGATCCTGCTGGGGGCGTTCGTCTCCACATTGGTGAAGAAGAGCACCAAGGATCCCAAGCTCTCCAAGGCCCGCAGCAACAAGGGCATCCTGTTGGCCTCCGGTCTCATCGCCGGCGGTGCCATCATGGAGGTGCTCATCAGCTTCACGACCTCCCTGGACGACCTCGTTTTCGGCAAGGTCGTCATGCCGTTCCTCGACCTGGGCGGTCGCATGGCGGGGGCCACCGACGAAAGCGCCGTCGCGCTGGCCCGCACGCAGAACTGGCTCGGCCTGATTCTGTTCCTCGCCCTGTGCGTCTTCGTCTACTTCGACTGCCGCCGGGCGAAGCCGGAACTCGCCGAGGGTGGCGAACTGGGCTAATCGCGCGAGCGTAATTCACGGCCGGGCGTACGCATCTCGCCGCGCCCGGCCGTGTGTCGATACTTGTAGGGCTACGTCGTCGGGGCTGCTGTCGGGCTGGCCGCCAGCAGCCCCGATGGCTATCGTTAGTGCTTTCGGGGCAATCGCCGTCCCGCAGCAGCGGACATGGGCAATGAAACGGCACGCCCTCCTGGCTGACTTCGGCCGGCCGACATGCCATCTGTACATACCGGAAACTGCATGCAGCGCGAAAGGAACACCATGATGCCACGACCGTTTCTCCGCGGCGCCGTCCTGCTGATGGCGCTCGCCTTCGTCGCCACCGTCTCCGCCGAAAGCCATCTCATGCGTATGGCCGACGTGCACGAGGACCAGATCGTCTTCACCTACGAGGGCGATCTCTGGCTCGTCAGCACCGACGGCGGCCTAGCTCGCCGACTGACCCGCGATCCGGGCATCGAGGTCTGGGCCAAGTTCTCCCCCGACGGCACCCGCATCGCCTTCGCCAGCCAGTACGACGGCGGACTCGACATCTACGTCATGCCCACCGTCGGCGGCGAACCCCAGCGCCTCACCTATCACCCCGGCATGGAACGCGTCGTCGCCTGGTGGCCCGATGGCCGCAGCATCGTCTTCCGCTCCAATCGCGTCTGGCCCTTCCGCGGCGAAGAGCTGTACCGCGTCAGCGTCGACGGCGGCATGCCCGAACGCCTGCCCGTCGACCGTGGCGGCCTGTGCGCCGTCTCCCCCGACGGCACCCGCATCGCCTACAACCGCATCAGCCGCGAGTCCGCCACCTGGAAGCGCCATCGCGGCGGCACGGCCCAGGACATCTGGATGGGCAGCCTCGCCGCCCAGGACTACCACAAGATCATTGATACCGACTGGACCGATAACTACCCCATGTGGCACGGGGACAGCATTTACTTCAACTCCGACCGTGAAGACGGCACACTCAACATCCATCGCTATGACGTGCCCACTGGCGAGACCACCCGCCTGACGCATTACACCGACTACGACGTGAAGTACCCCTCGATCGGCCCGCGGCACATCGTCTACCAGAACGCCGAGTCGCTGCACCTGCTCGACCTTGCGACCGGTCAGACGCGCGAAGTGCCCGTCGAGATCCCCTCCGACATGATCCAGATGCGGCCCAAGCTCGTCTCCGTCTCCCCGACCACCGGCTCGTTCCGCCTCTCGCCCAGCGGCAAGCGCCTCCTGCTCGAAGCCCGTGGCGAGATCCTCAACTACCCCGTCGAGGATGGCGAGCCGATCAACCTCACCGAAACCTCCGCCTCGCGCGAGAAGAACGCCGCCTGGTCGCCCGATGGCCGCTGGGTCGCCTTCATCTCCGACAAGACCGGCGAAGAGGAACTGTACCTGGTCGACCAGAAAGGCGAGCAGCCCTGGCGGCAGCTCACCACCGGCGGCCTCGGCTTCCGCATGCAAATCGAGTGGTCACCCGACAGCAAGAGCCTCATCTTCTCCGACAAGTTCATGCGGCTAAACCTGATCGATGCCGACAGCGGCGAGCTCAAGGTCCTCGACCAGTGCGAATGGGACGACGCCTGGGAGCGCTGGGGCATCCAGGACTACGTCTGGTCCCCCGACAGCCGCTGGATCGCTTATACGAAGATGGAGCAGAGCATGTACGACTCCATCTTCCTCTACTCGCTCGACGAGGGCAAAGTCTATCGACTGACCAGCGACGAGACGGAAGACTGGAGCCCGTCCTTCGATCCCGACGGCCGCTACCTGTACTTCCTGTCGAACCGCACGTTCTCGCCGATCATGGGCCTGGTCGACCAAAACCACGTCTTCCTGGACATGACCCGGCCGTACATCGTGCTGCTGCAGGCTGACGCCGAGTCCCCCTTCGCTCCAAAGGACTCCGAGGAAGCCGTGCCTGAGGAGGAGAAATCCGAAGAAGCCGCCGAGGAGGGATCCGAAGAGAAGGCTGAGGAAGACGACGGTTTCCGCATCGACCTCGACGGGCTGGAGCGGCGGATCGTCGCCGCCGACGGCGTCGGCGCCGGCTCGTACTTCCGGCTGGAGGGAACCGCGAAGGGCTTCCTCTACATCGAGAAGCCCGAGCATGAATTCAGCAAGTACGGCGTGGTCACCGACGGGACCGGCGGCCGGCTCGACCTGTGGCACTACAACCTCGACGACGCCAAGGCGACGAAGGTGCTCGGCGGCATCGCCAACTACCACCAATCCGCCGACGGAAAGAAGCTCGTCTACCGCGCGGGCCGCACCTACGGCGTCGTGGACGTCGGTTCCAAGGCCAGCGTCGGCGACGGCAAGGTCGATCTCGGGGATCTGCGCATCCGCGTCGACCGTAGCGACGAATTCCTTCAGATCTTCAACGAGGCCTGGCGCATCCAGCGTGACTGGTTCTACGACGCCCACCTGCACGGCGTCGACTGGGAGGCCGAGGGCGCCAAGTACCGCCGCTTCGTCCCCTTCTGCGGTAACCGCAGCGATCTGAACTACCTCATTGGCGAGATGATCGGCGAGCTCAACATCGGCCATACGTACGTCTACGGCGGCGACGTCGACGACGACGCCCGGCACGTTTCGGTCGGCCTGCTCGGCGCCGAGTTCGCGAAGGATGAGGGTGCGCCCTACTACCGCATCAGCTACATCGTGCCCAACACGCCGGGCGATCCCGGCGAGCGCAGCCCGCTCGACGAGCCGGGTTGCCCGATCAACGTCGGCCATTACCTGATCGCCATCGACGGCAAGGAAGTCGGCACGAACGACAACGTCTACCGCTTCCTCCAGGACAAGGCCAACCGTGTCGTCACCCTGACCTACAACGACCAGCCCACGGCCGAGGGCGCCCGCCAGTGCCGCGTCCGCACGATCGGCAGCGAGCGGGGCATCCGCTACCGCGCCTGGGTCGAGGGCAACAAGGCCTACGTCACCAAGGTCACGAACGGCGAGATCGGCTACGTGCACATCCCCAACATGGGCGCGAATGGCCTGTGCGAGTTCGCCCGCTACTGGTACCCGCAGTACTACAAGAAGGGCATCATCATCGACGAGCGCTACAATGGCGGTGGCTTCACCGGCGACATGATCATTGACCGCCTTGAACGCCGCGTCTGGGCCATGACCCAGCCGCGCGAGGGCCAGGTCTGGCGCGATCCGGAGCGCGTCTTCGTCGGCCCGCTGGCCGTTCTGGTCAACGAGGATACCGGCTCCAACGGCGAGTTCTTCGCCGAGGCCATCAAGATCAAGAAGATCGCCCCCGTCATCGGCATGCGCACCTGGGGCGGGGCCATCGGCATCGAGCCGCACCAGGACACGGTCGACGGCGGCACCATCACCCCGCCGCAGTTCGGCCTCTACGGCCTGGATGGTAAATGGCTGATCGAGGGCCGCGGCGTCGAGCCGGACATTGAGGTGCAGAACATGCCCGGCGACGTCGTCGCCGGCCGTGACGCCCAGCTCGATGCGGCGATCGAGAACCTGCAGAAGCGGATGGCGACCGAGGGCGTGACCCTGCCGCCGCCGCCGGCGTATCCGGACAAGAGCAAGTAGCCTCCGGAAACCAACCGGGCGCAAAGCAAGCGGCCGGGGAAGCGCCAATCGGCGCCTCCCCGGCCGCAGTGTTTTCACTGCTGCTCAGCCCTTACGGCTCGAGCAGGATCGTGATGAACGGCGAGATGTCGAAGTTGTCGACGCTCCCGTCACCGTTGACATCAGCCAGCGTGTGGTCACAGCCCGGATACTGAGCGTAGTACTCCGCGTAGTCCGGCGGAGTGCTCGTCAGGGCCAGCACAAACGGGGAGATGTCGAAGTTGTCGACCAGCCCGTCGCAGTTCATGTCGCCGAGTTCGTACGAACACACTTCGCTGATCACCAGCGGGATGGCCTTCACGTCGCTGCGGCCCAGCGAATCGGTCACCGCGAAGCGCGGCTCAAACGTGCCGAACTCCGCCGGCACGCCGTGCAGCGTTCCGTCCGCGTCGAGCACCACGCCGTCCGGCAGGGGTACCGGCTGCACGAACTCGTGCGAGTTCGCCCAGGTCAGGCTGCCAGCGCCGTCGTAACTCGACAACAGGTAGTGCACCCCGTCACCGGCGGAGATGCCGATCGTCGGCGTCAGGCCGATGTTTCCGGCTCCGTAGTTGAACTGGATGCTGCCGTTGTTGAACAGCGTGCAGGAGAAGGACAGCGGGTTGCCTGAGCAATCCCACTTGTAGACCGTGCCTACCCAGCGGATGGTCACCTGGCCCGCGACAGATTCGTCGATAAAGATGTCGTCGCCCGAGTTGCAGTTGGTGCGGATGTCATCCCACAGCGGGGCGATACGCTTGTTGGCGATCAGCTCCGCGGTGGAGTTGTCGTACTCGGAATCGCCGCCGTCAAAGTCGATCAGACCGTTGCTGGAGACGTAGACGGTGTTGTAGGTCGAGCCGAAGTAGGGGAAGCTGAACGGCAGGTCGTACGTCCAATAGCTGTCGTCGGCGCGCCAGCCCTGGGCCACGCCCACCGCGGCGAACTGGCTGCTGCCCATGTCCAACTCGAGGTACTCGTCCGTGACCATGGTCCACACCAGTTCCGGCTGGCCCTGATCCGCTTCGAGCTGAACCGGCCCGTAGGCCCGACCCAGGCACCCTTCCGGCAGCGTCTCCGTTGCGATCGTCGGCGGCCCGTACAGCACGACAACGTTGACCGTCCCGAGGTCCGAGTCACCACCGTCCGGCGGCGTGCCGCCGTCATTCGCCACGAAGGTCAGCGTGTCGTTGCCGTAATAGGCTCCGGCCGGCGTGTACAGCAGCTCGTTGCCGTTGTTGACCAGCGTGTAGGGCAGTTCGCCCGCCAGAATCACGTGGCCGTTGCCCGCGTCCGTCAGCGTGTTGCCGGCGGCCGGCAACGACACCACCTTGAACGAGATCGGCAGCGGTCCGCCGTCATAATCCGTCGCCTGCAACTCCACCGTCACCGGAACGCCCACCGGCGTCTCGTAGTATCCGTCGTACACGCGCGGCGGGTTGTCGCCGCACATGGCCAGCGCCAGGTTGACGGCCTCGTAGGCGTCGACCAGACCATAGCCGAAGTCGTTGTCCTTGCCCGTCGGCCCGAGGTCCAGAGCCGTGTCGAACATGATCTGCTTGACGTCCTGCACCGACAACTCCGGGCAGGCTTCGAGGATGAGCGCCGCCACGCCGTTGATGTGCGGCGAAGCCATCGACGTGCCCGTCTTCTGGCCATAGCTACCCGGAATCGAGGAGCGTACGCTCACCGCCGGCGCGGCGATTTCCGGCTTGATGGCCGCTGCGCCCGTCGGCGTGCAGTGCGTCGGACCGCGCGACGAGCTGTTGTACACGACCCAATTCGGCGGGTTGTTCGCGTCGATGCCGCCGACGGCCGTGATCTGGTAGTCGTTGTAAGCCCGATCGCCCGGCCGGCGCAGCGATTCGGCGGACGGACCTTCGTTGCCCGCCGAGAAGAAGACGATGGTGCCCGCCGCCTCGCAGGCGTCGATGTAGCTCCAGAACGAATCATCGCACGGGGCGTTGTACGGCGGCACGTTGTGCCAAGAGCCGATGCCCCACGAGTTCGAGTTGGTGTGCGGCACGTCCCAGACGGTGTTCGGGTTGCCGTCCGGATCGATCAGCCATTGATAGGCCTCGATGGCGTCCTCGCACGTATCCAGCAGGCTAACGCGATCGACGACCGCGGCGTGAATCCACTGCGCGCCAGGCGCAACGCCGACTTCGTCGCCGGGGGCGCCGCCGCAGACCGTGCCCATCGTATGCGTGCCGTGCGACGCACTGTCCTGCGGGAAGGTCCAGCCCGTTACGGGATCGAAGAACGCCCACTCCGGGTGGCCGGCATAGCGCGGGTCGGCCACGCCACGCCAACGGCTGGCCAGCGCCTCGTGGCTGCCGTCCACGCCCGTGTCGAGCGTCGAGACCAGCACGCCAGCGCCGGTGAAGCCCAGCGCCCACACTTCCGGGGCACGGACAGCCTGGAGGCCGACTTCCGGCGTCCGGGCGCCGCCCTGCACCGGTCCTTCGTCGATATCCTTGATCGACTCAATCGGGTAGTTGAAGTAGATCGTGCCCACGCTCGGATGCGCGGCCAGCGCGGCAACCTCCGAGGCCGGTAGGTCCACGCGGATCAGGTTCGTGATCCAGTAGGCCCGGAAACTCTCGACCTGCCCGGCGACCGTGAGCCGCTTCAGGTGATCGACCAGCGGCCCCTGCGTGGACTCCGCCTTCTCCTGCAGCGTGCGCACGACGACTTCGTGCCGCACCTGCCGCGAGGCCCGATCTTGCTCCAACATCTCGTTCAGCAGGTTGATGTCCACCCGGTCTTCCAGGTAGACGAGGACGGACACCGTGTCGCCCGGCGGCGTGATGTCCAGAATGGCCTCCAGCGCGGGATCGATCGTCCCCGCCAGGGCGGGCAGTGCCGCTGTGCACAGCAGCCCCGCCAGGATGCCCAACACGCACTTCCTCATTACTGACCTCCTTGTGAAAACCACTCTTCAGCACACTCGTTGACCGGCCGGCGCCGCTCGGTTCGCCTGGCTTTGGTGCACACCGTCCGCGCAGGCTCGGGTGGCAGTGCTCTCGGGCCAGCACTCCTCGCCCGGCCGCACCGCGCACGCCAACACTGCCCTCGTGACTTCATGCGCACACTCGCCCCCCAGGTTCCCAGCGTTTCGCCGACCCAGCCTCCAGACTGACCCGTTAGTGTCAGGCTAGCAGCCCGGACTGGCCAAGTCAAAACAATTGTCCCACGGCTCCCCCTGCGCGCAGGAAAGCCGCACGCGTTCGGCGGCCGAACGCTTATCGGACAATAATCTGCTTCACGGGAAGCCGACGCGGCCCGGCGCAAGGCCGGTACCGACGCCGGCAACAGGCGCGTCGTCTCGCGGGCCGCCGGCCGGCCCTTCATCCGCCGCCGCCGGCCCGCCCGCTTAGCCCTTCAGCTTCGACTTCAGGATCGTCAGCAGCGTGTTATTGTCGATCGGCTTCTGGAACACGCCGGACAGGCCGAGTTCGGCGTAGTCGGTGCTGAGGTTCAGGTTGTCGCCGACCGAGCTCAGCATGTAGATCGGCGCCTGGTTGCCCAGCGCCTTCAGCTCTTTGACGAAGGACGTACCGGCGTCGACCTCTTCCATCATCAGGTCGACGATGAGCAGGTCGGGCTGCGACGCCTTATAGGCCTTCAGCCCTTCCTCGGCACTCCGCGCTTCCAGCATCTGGTACCCGTTCTTTTCGAGCACCACGCGCAGCGCGTACAGAATGTCCTCATCATCGTCGATACAGAGAATCACGTGTTTGCCAGCTTGCATGGTCAAACCCCATTGGCGTCCGACAGTTCAACTGCATCTTCAGGCGCCGCGCCAACCTCGTCAAATACGCCGCTGCGCAGCACGCCTTCCAGGAAGGCGGTCGCCGCGGCCAGGTTCGCCCGGGCCTGCTCGCTCAACTCCTCCCCGAATCGATCAAACGCATAACCGCGAATGCCGAGCACATAGCCGGTCGTCCGGGCCCCGAACAGCTTGTGAGCCACCGCCATCACGCCGGCCGGCTCCACGCTGTGCGTGCTGAACCCCAGCTCCGCCTTCTCAGGCACCCGCAGCCGGCGGAAGAAGAACGGCTCGCTGCCGCGCAGCGCCGCGTCGGCGAAGATCACGACGTCGTGCTCCGCCGCCTGGGCGCCGTCTTCCACCGACAACTGGTAGTTGGCCTCCACCGTCACATCCCGCAGGGCCAGCTCTTCCAGCCACGCCGCCAGCGCCGGACCCAGACCGTCATCCAGACGACCCGGGTTGCCGTAGCCGATAACCAGCACTCGCCGGCGGCTCGCGCTCATCCGTTACCCTCGCGTCCGGCGGTCCAGCAACTGGCCGTCGGCATCGAAGAGCTCCACGATGAGCGGCATCTGCCCCATCGCGTGCGTCGCACACGACAGGCACGGGTCGTACGCCCGAATCGCCACCTCGACGTGGTTCAGCAGCCCTTCGGTGATCTCTTTGCCGTCCAGGTACTCGGCACAGACACGCTGCACCGCCCGGTTCATCGGCTCGTTATTGTTCGTCGTCGAGACGATCAGGTTCGCCATGGTCACCTGGTCGTTCTTGTTCACGCGATAGTGGTGGAAGAGCGTGCCGCGCGGCGCCTCGATCAGGCCGACGGCCTCTTCCCGGCGCTGACCCTTGACCACCAAGTCCGTGCCCTGGAGATCCTTGTCGTGCAGCAGCTCCTTGATCTTCTCGATCGAGTGCAGCAGCTCGATCAGCCGCGCCCAGTGGTAGGCCATCGAGATGTTGCAGGTCTTGCCGCCGGTCGCCTGGCGGAACTCCTTCAGGGCCGCGTCCGCCTCGGGCGTGTCGATGAAGTCCGCCGTGTTGATGCGGGCCAGCGGGCCGACGCGGTACCAGCCCGTCTCCGGACCGAGCGACTTGATGAAGGGGAACTTCATGTACGACCAGGGCCGCACTTCCTCGACGATGTGGTCGAGGTACTTCTGGTAGTCGACCTGGTCGAAGATCTTGCCGCCGTCCTTGTCGATAGCCCGCAGGTTCCCGTGGTACAGGTCCATCGCCCCGTCCGCCCGGATCAGCGACAGGTGATTCGAGTCGAACGAGCCGAACGAGGCCAGCTTGTCCAGGTGCTCGAGCGTGTAGTCGCGGGCGAGCTTCAGCGCGCTCTGCGACCAGGCAACCATCTGGTCCAGGTCCTTCAGCAGGAAGTCACGCTCGTCGACGCTCACGTTCTTGTTCACGCCGCCGGGAATCGCTCCGGTGCCGTGGATCTTCTTGCCGGCCGTGATGCGGATGACCTCCTGCCCGTACTTGCGCATCATCACGCCCTGTACGGCCAGGTCGGGGAACTTCGCCGCCACGCCGATCACGTTGCGGATCGCCGGATCGGCGTCGAAGCCGAAGAGCAGGTCCGGCGAAACCAGGTGGAAGAAGTGCAGGGCGTGCGACTGGAACGTCTGCCCGTAGTGCATCAGGCGGCGGACCTTCTCAGCCGTCGGCGTAAGCTTCTCGCCGCCGACGATGCGGTCCATGGCCTTGGCCGCGGCCAGGTGGTGGCTGACCGGGCAGATGCCGCACAGGCGCTGCACCAGGACGGGCGCCTCCCAGAAGGGCCGTCCCTGGATGAAGCGTTCGAAGCCGCGGAACTCGACGATGTGCAGCCGGGCCTGCTTGACCCGGTTCTGCTCGTCCAGCAGGATCGAGACCTTGCCGTGTCCTTCGACGCGGGTCACCGGCTCGATGGCGATTCTCTTCAGGCCGTTCGCAGTTACCATGGTTCCTTTCTCCAACGCCGCAGAGCCGGCATCAGTCGTACTTGATCAGTTCGTAAGGCAGGGCCACGGGCTTGTCGGTCAGCAGGGCCACCAGGGCCTCCCACAGCGTGTCCGCCGGCGGGGGGCAGCCCGGCAGGTGATAGTCGATCTTCACCACCTCGTGGCAGGGATAGACCTTGTTCAGCAACAGGGGGATCTCCGGATCGTCGGGGATCTTCCCGGACGGGTTGTGCACGCTCGGCCCGTTGAGGTAGGCCTCGTCGAGGCATTCCTTCAGCGGGATCGTGTTGCGCATCGCCGGGATGCCACCCATGATCGCGCAGTCTCCGACGGAGATGAGGATGTCGCAGTGCTCGCGGAACGACTGGAGAACGGCGACGTTCTCCTCGTTGGCGCAGCCACCCTCGATCAGCCCGACCGCGCAGCGGCCGGTGAACTTCTTGATGTCGTCGACGGGCGACTTGTCGAAGTCCACCAGCTCGACCAGCTTCAGAATCCGCTCGTCGATGTCCAGCAGCGACATGTGACAGCCGAAGCAGCCGGCCAGCGACGTCGTCGCAACTTTCGGTTTCGCCATGGTCCTCTACCTCACTTCGTTCTTGCCGCCTCGATGTCCGAGCCGATCGGCTGGTGGTCGTATTCCCGCTTCCCGATGGGCACCGCGTAGCCGACGCGCTTCTTCAGAATCGCGCCGACCGGGCAGATGTCCGCCGCCTTGTCCCGCAGGTCCATGTTCGTGTCCGCCAGGCGGGCCTCGGCGTTGACCGCCACCTTCTTCTCGGGCCCGCGGCCCACGAACTGGAAGACGTTCTTGCCGTCGATGTCCCGCGAGGCCCGCACGCACCGCGCACACAGCACGCAGCGGTTGTGGTCGATGAAGATGTCCGGGTGCGAGGCGTCCACGTCACGCTTCTGGAACATGTACGGATACTTCGGGGCCGTGACGCCGAAGCGGTAGGCCAGGGCCTGCAGTTCGCAGCGCCCGCTCTTCTCGCAGAACATGCAGAAGTGGTTGCCCTCGACGAACAGCATCTCGATCAGATTCTTGCGGAAGTTCGTAACCTTCTCGCTGCTGTTCTCCACGACCATGCCCGGTGCCGCCGGCTGCGTGCAGGCGGCCGCCGGCCGGCCGTTCACCAGCACGGTGCACACCCGGCAGCTCCCGAAGGGCACCAGGTCCTTGTGGTAGCACAGCCGCGGGATGTAGATCCCCGCCGCGTCCGCCGCCTGGAGAATCGTCTGGCCCGGGCTGGCCTGGACCTCGACGCCGTCGATCATGAATGTAATCGTCTGGCTCATGACACTTCCCTTCTATTCGCCCACGGCGTGGACTGACTGGCGGCCGGCGATTCCCTCCGCATCGCTCACCGCTGCCCGAATGTCAAAACTCGGCTGCCGCCCGCTCTCCGGCTCCTTCACCAGAGCCTCGTACGCCCCACGGAAGTTCTTCAGCGTGGTCAGCACGGGGTTCGGCGAGGTCTGCCCCAGACCGCAGCGGCTGGTGACCTTCACCGTCTCCGCCAGGTCCTGGAGATAGGCCAGGTCCGCCGGCTCGCCGCGACCGGCCAGAATCTGCTCCAGCCGCTCCTTCATCAGCACGTTGCCCACCCGGCACGGCGTGCAGTAGCCGCAGCTCTCTTCGACGAAGAACTCCAGGAACGAGTTCGCCACTTCCAGGATGTTCCGATCCGGCCCGAAGACCATCACCGAACCGCCCGTCGCCAGGTCGTCGTAGCAGATCGTCCGCTCGTACTCCGCCGGCGAGACCATCTGCCCGCTCGCCCCACCGACCTGCACGGCGATGGCGTCTTCCGCACCGGCCAGCTTCAGCAGCTCGCTGAGCTTCACGCCGAACGGCAGCTCGTACACGCCCGGCAGCTTGCAGTCGCCGGAGATGCTCAGCAGCTTCGTGCCGCTGCTGCCCTTGCTGCCCCACTGGGCGAACCAGCCGGGGCCCTTCTCCAGGATGCGGGCCACGCAGCAGAAGGTCTCCACGTTGTTCACCACCGTGGGCGATTCCAGGTAGCCCTTCTGCGCCGGGAACGGCGGGCGGTTCTTCGGATCGCCGCGCTGGCCCTCGCAAGAGCTGATCAGCGCTGTCTCCTCGCCGCACACGTACGCCCCGGCACCCATCTGAATGCGGATGTCGAAGTCGAAGTTCTCCCGCCCGCAGATCTTGTTACCCAGCAGGTTCCGGTTCCGTCGCTCGTTGAGCACGTGCTCCAGATACCGACGCAGGTAGGCGTACTCAGCCCGCAGGTAGAGGATGCCCGTCTTCGCCCCGATGGCGTAGCCGGCGATCGTCATGCCCTCGAAGAGCAGGTCCGGACACTCCGTCAGGACGACCCGGTCCTTGAACGTCCCCGGCTCACCCTCATCCGCGTTGCAGATGATGTAACGCTGAGCCCCGCTGGCCGCCCGCGTGAACTCCCACTTCATTCCCGTCGGGAAGCCCGCCCCGCCGCGGCCCCGCAACCGGGCCGTCTTCACATCGCGGATCACCTCGACCGGCGTCATGGCCAGCGCCTTGCGCATCGCCTCACCCGCATTCATGTCGGCGAAGATCACCGGACCTTTCTTGCGGATGTTGTTGTTCACCATCGCCTGCACCATCTCGTTGGCGTTGTTGCCATCGCCCAGCCGGTGCACCAGACGCTGCGGATCCATGTGCTCACGCAGCTCTTGCACAATCTGCCGCGCCGTGCTGCGGTGCAGATCGGGCACCACCACATCGTTGATCAGCGCCGCCGGCGCCTGGTCGCACATGCCGATGCACGGCGTGTGTTCGAGCGTGATGCGCCCGTCCGGCGTCGTCTCGCCGAAGCCGATGCCCAGCTCCTCGCAGAAGACGCCGCCCACTCGGTCGGCCCCCTGCATGCGGTCGATGATGTCGTTGCACAGGCGGATTACAACCTTGCCCTTCGGCCGCGAGGACAGATAGGCGTAGAACGAGACCACGCTCTCCACCTCGACCCGGTGCGTCTTCACCAGCCGGGCGATCAGGTTCATCGCCGCGCCGTCCACGCACCCGAATCGTTCCTGTACGCCGCGGACAATGTCCATCATCCGCGTCCGGCTGTTGCCGTAGGCCTGGCAAATCTGCTTGATGGCCAGTTCATCTGTGGCGCTCATGAGCTACCTCTATCACGGTTTCCTCGGCCGCGCCGGCCGGTTCTCCCGGCGACGGACCCGCCGGTCCACTCTTGAGCAGCGACCAGGCAGCCGCGCCGCCCGTCCGCCCGCTCCCGCACGTCATCCTCCAGACCCGGGCTGCGACCCGCCGGCCGCACCGGCCTGGGCCCGCACCCGCTCGGCCCGCTGCGTCCGCAGCCAGCCGAGCCATTCATCCAGACCCTGTCCCGTCTTCGCCGACATTTCGATTAGCGGGGCTCGCGTGTTGATCCGGGACAGATCATCCCGCACGCGACCGCGGTCATAGTCGAGAACGCCCACTAAATCCACCTTTGTCAGCAGAATGGCGTCCGCCGGCTGGAACAGCGTCGGGTACTTGGCGACCTTGTCGTCCCCTTCCGGCACGCTCAACAGGGCCACACGCACGTGCTCGCCCAGGTCGAAGCCCGCCGGACAGACCATGTTGCCCACGTTCTCGATAAACAGAAAGGCCACCTGCTCCAGCGGCAGGCCCTTGAGCCCCTCCGCCACCTGCGTCGCCGTCAGGTGACAGCCGCTGCCGGTGTTGATCTGCGTCGTGTGCGCGGCCAGGTCGCCCAGCCGCTCGGCGTCCCGCGTCGTCTGCAAGTCGCCGACCAGCACCGCCGACAGATACTCGCTTCCGAGTGCCGGAATCGTCTTCTCCAGAAGCTTCGTCTTCCCGCTGCCGGGAGCACTCATCAGATTCACGGCCAGCAACCGGGCCGCGCTCAGCCGCCGTCGGTTCTCTTCGGCGACGGCGTCGTTCGCCTTCAACACACTTTCGACGACGTTGATTTTCATGATGGCGACGAACACTCCTGCGTCTGACAAACGACCGTCCGCAAGACGATGTCCTTGCCCGCGAGAATGCGCACGTCGGCCTCGCCGCATTGCGGGCACTGGTAGCTATCCAGCGCCGCCGCGAACTGCTTCCCGCACGCCCGGCACTCCGCCTCGACGGGCACCTCGCGAATCCGCAGCCTCGCGCCCTCGGCCAGCGTGCCGGCGGTGACCGCCTCGAAGGCCATGTGCAGCGCCTCGGGCACAATCTGCTGCAGCACGCCGACCTCGACCTCGACTTCCTCAATCCGTACGACGTCGTGGCCTGTCGTGGCCGTCAGCAAATTGTCGATCAGGCTCATCGCGATCGACATTTCATGCATACGCGCCCGACTCCTCGACCTGTGGCAGGCGGTCGCAGGCATAAGCCGCGCCGCGCAGTTTTCGGACGTCGCGTGGAGAAAGCCTCTCGTGTGCCCACGCTTCCGCGGATTCCGTGGCAATCCACGGGCCACTCACAAACCCATACTGTTACGGTGGTAACAGCTCGCGTTATGCGTCGCACAGCATCGCCAACGTACAATTTTGGCGACGCCAATGCAATCGGCCTTGCGCACTATTCCGCATCATTGCGGCAACCGACACGGTGCGCAACACGTTTCAGACAAGTGATTTACTTATCAATCAAGTCCGGACCGATACGTGTTCAGCCGTCCAGACCACACACCCAAACGGGGATCTGCCATACCCGTTCCGGTGTCGACGCCGGCCCCACGACCGCCGTCTGCGGCGCCTTCGCCACCAACCCGTCCAGATCCTGGAAGTCCCATTCCTCACGCTGCACGGGGCGACCGCGCCCGTCGCTCACCGGACAGCCGTACTCGCCCACCAGCACCCGCGCCGCGAAGCGGTCGCACCGCGACTCCTTCCGCCGCGGGCTCCGACCGGCGAGCTTGACGAGGAAATGATACAGCTCGTGCAGGTAGACGAACAGGGCGACCTGGTACGCGTCAGCCAGCCGCACGCGGTACGTTTCCCGCCACCAGTGCGTACGGTTCGACTGCGCCCGGGCGATGTGCGTGCCCATCTCGTACGGAAAGCGCAGGTGCCTGCCCAGGTTCACAAAGATCCGCCCGTCGCCGTAGTAGCAGGTCCCCGAGAAATCCGCCCCGCGGCTGTACCGCACGCGAACACGCAGGGCGTCGTGCCGGTAGGGCAGCGTATGTCGGACGAAGAGCCGTTGCAGGTGGGCGCTGTCCAGTGCAGTGGCGTTACTGAAATCCATCCTTGATCCCATCCCTGGGCGTTGCGGCCTATCAGACCAGCGCACGCCGCAAAAAGCAACCGTCGCCGGGGGGCCGAACGCGCTGGCGAGCGGCGTGGCTGAGGGCTACCATGCATTCGGCGGCGCCGCTTCCCGGGTGGTGGCGCGGCAGGGGCCCGGCCATGCCGAATGACCGTGAGCAGTTCTCGCCCAGCGAACTGGCTGTCGTGCTCAGCCATTACGACCTCGGCGTGATTGCCAGCGCCAAGGACTTTCCCCGCGGTTCGCGCAAGTCCCCCAAGCTCGTCCTGCGGACCGCCGACGACCGTCAATTCATGCTGAAACGCCGGGCGGCCGGCCGCGACGACCCCTACAAGGTGGCCTTCGCCCACGCCCTGCTCAACCACCTGCGTCAGCGCCGCTTTCCCGTGCCCGCCCTGGTCGGCACGCGGGCCGAGCAGAACTCGATGCTGCAACTGGACGGGGCCACCTACGAGCTGTTCGAGTTCGTTCGCGGCGAGCGGTACGACGCCTCGCTTGAGCAGACCACCCACGCCGGCAAAACCCTCGCCCGCTTCCATCGAGCTGTTCAGGACTTTGAAACCGAGTGGGTACCGCCACACGGCAGCTACCACGACTCCCCCGTCGTCCGCCAGGGGCTCAACTCGATCCCCAGCACGACGGCCAGCCACGATTCGGTCTCCGGCCACGAGGCGGAGCTGCTCAGCCTCACTCAGGATCTGTACGAGCGGTACGACGAGGCCGCGGAGGCCGTCAACGCCGCCGGCTGCCGCGAGTGGTCCCAGGCCATCATTCACGGCGACTGGCACCCCGGGAACATGCTGTTCCATCGCAAGCGCGTGGTGGCCGTGCTCGACCTGGACGCCGCCCGGCGTCAGCCGCCCATCCTCGACGTGGCCAACGGTATGCTGCAATTCTCGATTCTGCGCGGCCGCAGCGCCCCCTCCGAATGGCCCGACTTCTTCGACGAGACCCGCATGCGCCGCTTCCTGCTGGGCTACCAGTCGCAGGTGGCCCTGCCCGCTGCGCAGCGCGGCGCCATCCCCCACCTGATGATCGAGTCGCTCGTGGCCGAGTGCGTCTTCCCCATCGCCGCCACGGGCTCCTTCGGCTGGCTGCCCGGGTTCGGCGTCCTGCAGATGGTGGCGCGCAAAGTGCGCTGGCTGACGGACGCGGTTGAGCGACTTCGGGCGTGGATGACGGATTGATCGAATCAGGTGTGAGAAAGTGTAATTGCGACAACCTCAGTCGCTTGACAGTGTCTATAATGCTTATAGGTTGGGCTTGGACTGGGTGGGGCTGGTGCCGGGTCTCGCAACAGAACCCGGTCGCCGCGTTCCCTGGCAGATTACGACTGTAGGAAGAGGCAGCGCCCGATGGACACCGCAACGCACCCCGCCGCCGCACCGACCGCTCCGCTCGCCTACGCCGCCGATCCTCCCCGCACGCATTCCCGCCGGCGGACCGTCCTGCTGACCGCCGGCCTCGCCCTGGTCGCGTTGATCCTCCTGGGTGCCTGGAATGCGAACCGGCTGTTCGGCGGATGGCTGGGCAGCGACGAGGGGAACCCGACCGTCTATACCGTCAAAGAGGTGGACCTGAACATCACGCTCAAGGAAGACGGCGAGCTCAAGCCGAAGAACTCGGTCGACATCAAGTGCGAGCTCGAGGGCCAGAGCACCATCCTCACCGTCGTCGCCGAGAGCACCAAGGTCAGGAAGGGCGACCTGCTGGTCGAGCTGGCCTCCGACGCCATCAAGGAACGGCTGGAGTCGGAGGAGATCGAGCTGCGCAAGATCGAGTCGTCCCTCGAAGCCGCCCAGCAGAACCTGTCCATCACGCAAAACGAGAACGCCAGCAACATCAAGAAGTGCGAAATCGACCTGGAGCTGGCCGAGCTCGAGCTGCGCCGCTACCTCGAAGGCGACTTCCAGAAGAGCCTCAAGGCCGCGCAGATCAACATCAAACAGACCCAGATGGACATCGAGCGCAAGCAGGACGAGCTCGAGAAGAAGACCGAACTGAAGGAGAAGGGTTTCGTCACCCCGACACAGCTTGAACAGCTCGAATTCGAGCTCGAAAAGGCCGAGATGCAGCTCGAACAGAACGAGCTGCAGATGCGCATCCTGCTCGAATACGAGAAGCCCAAGAACGAGACGCAGAAGACCGCCGCCGTCGATCAGGCCACGCAGGAGCTCGCCCGCGAAAAGCAGCGGGCCGAATCCCGCGAACGTCAGGCCGTCGCCAAGGTCGCCGAGCAGCAGGCGCTGCTCGCCGTCCGCTCCAACCGCGTCCAGCGCCTCCGCGAGCAGTACGACAAGTGCAAGATTTACGCCCCTGTCGACGGCATGGTGCAGTATCCCAGTGAGGAGATGAGCTGGAACTTCGGTGGAAACCGCATCGCCCCCGGCGAAAAAGTCTACGAGGGCCAGACTCTCGTCGTCCTGCCCGACACCAACCAGATGGTCGTCACCACGCGCATCCACGAGGCCGACCGGCACAAGGTCCACGAGGGGCTACCCTGCCTCGTCAAGGTCCCTGCTGTCCCCGGCCGCACGTTCACCGGCCGCATCGCCCGCATCGCCCAGTTCGCCGACAGTGCTAACCGCTGGCTCAACCCCGAGCTCAAGGAGCACACGACCGAAGTCCTCCTCGATGAAACCGGCGCCCCCGTCTCTCCCGGCGATTCCGCCGAAATCAAGATCCTCGTCGAGGAAGTCCACGGCGTCCTGGCGGTCCCCGTGCAGTGTGTCTTCGCCCGCGGCCCGAAGAACTACGTCTTCGTCCGCCGGGGCGGCAGCACCGAGTTCGCCGAGGTCGGCCTTGGCCGGGCCAGCACCACTATGGTCGAGATCACCAGCGGCCTCAGCGCCGGCGACGATGTCCTGCTGCACGCTGACGCCGACCTGCTGGCCATGCTGCCCAACCCGAGCACCATCCCCACCGAAACCTTCGAGCAGGTGACGGAGAACAACATCGAGGCGAAAGCAGAAGCCGCCCCGACAACTCAGGCGGTCGCCGAGAACCAGCCCAACGAGGAATCGGCCCCCACACCCGCCGCCACGCAGCCGGCTACGACCCAGCCGGCCACCAGCGGCTAATCCCCCCGGATCTCGCCGAACGAACCCTTACTCGCCCGCCTGCCGGGCGTAGCACACGTCGCCCCCCACGAGCGTCATCACCGCCCGCCCGCGCACTTCCCACCCGTCGAACGGCGTGTTGCGGCCCTTCGAACGCATGGCCTCGGCGTCGACCGTCCACGTGCAATCCGGGTCGATGATCGTCACATCCGCCGGCTCGCCGATCCTCAGGCTGCCGCCCGGCACGTGCAGCAATTCCGCCGGCCTCGTCGACATCGCCGCCACCAGCGCCGGCCATTCGATGACGCCCGGCTCGATCAGCGCTTTGATGAACAGAGCCAGCGACGTCTCCAGCCCGATAATGCCGAAGGGCACTTCCTGGAACTCGTGCTCCTTGTCCTGCCGCCCATGCGGAGCGTGATCGCTGACGAGGCAGTCGATCGTCCCATCGGCCACGCCCGCCCGGCAGGCCTCCATGTCCGCCGGCGTCCGCAGCGGCGGGTTCATCTTGCAGTTCGGGTTGTACGTCGCGCAGGCCTCGTCCGTCAGCAGCAGGTGATGCGGGCAAACCTCGGTCGTCACCCGCCGGCCGGCCCGCTTGGCCTGCCGTACCAGCTCCACCGTGCCCGCCGTCGAGACGTGGGCCACGTGGTAGCGCACGCTCGTCTGCGCGGCCAGCGTGATGTCCCGCTGCGCCATGACCTCCTCGGCGATCGCCGGCATCCCCGGCAACCCCAGCCGCGTGGCCAGCGGCCCCGCGTTCATGCACCCGCCCCGCGTCAGCGTCTTCTCTTCACAATGCTGGATGAACAGCCGGTCGAACATGCTCACATACTGCATGGCCCGCAGGCACACGGCACCGTCACTGATCCCGTCGCCGTCGTCACTGAAGGCCACCGCCCCCGCCCGGATCATCAATCCGACCTCGGCCAACTCCGCCCCGCCCCGCTGCCGCGTAATCGCTCCGATCGGATACACCCGGCTGTGTGCGCTGCGCGCCGCTTGCCGCAGCACGAACTCGATCTCCGCGTCCGAGTCCAGCGGCGGATCCGTGTTCGGCATGCAGGCCACGGCTGAGAACCCTCCGGCCACCGCCGCCGCGGTACCGGTCTCGATCGTCTCCTTCTCCTCGCCGCCCGGCTCGCGCAGGTGCACGTGCATGTCGATCAGCCCGGGCGTCACGATCAGCCCTCCCGCCTCAATCACCTCGTCGGCCGCCGGCACGCTGCGACCCACCGCGGCAACCCGCCCGTCGGCGATCACCACGTTCGTGACTTCGTCGATTTCCTGGGACGGGTCAACCACCCGTCCACCACGGATCAAAATGCTCTTGCTCATTACCGGGGTCCTGCGCCGAACCGTGCCGCGTCCTCGTCGACCGGGCGTGGGCCCGGTCCCAACCGTCGACGCTATCATACTGTGCCGGCCGGCCGCGCACAGACCCGGCCCACGGAGAACGCCCGTGACCACGTCCGCCGCGCTCCTGCAACGGTTCCTCGCCGACGACCCCGTCATTCTGGACGGAGCCACCGGCACCGAGCTCGAACGCCGCGGCTTCGTCACGCGACTGCCGCTGTGGTCCGCGGCGGCGCTGACCGACGCCCCCGACCTGGTCGAGACCATCCATCGCGAGTACGTCGCTGCCGGCGCCCGCCTGCTCGTCGCCAACACGTTCCGCACGAACGTCCGGACACTTCGCGCCGCCGGCCGACTCGACGACGGCCCCGCCCTCAACCATCAGGCGGTGGAGCTGGCCCGCCGCGCGGCCGCCACAGCCGACGATGTCCTCGTCGCCGCCAGTGTCGCCCCCGTGGAGGACTGCTATCACCCGGAGCGGACGCCGGGCGCGGACACGCTCCGGGCAGAACACGAGCAGATGATGACCTGGTTGCGGGCGGCTGCCCCGGATCTCGTCTGGATCGAGACGATGGGCACGATCCGCGAGGCCCGCATCGCCGCTGCCGCCGCCGCTGAGGCCGGCCTGCCGCTGGCCGTCTCCTTCATCACGCGGGCAGATGGCACTCTTCTCGGCGGCGAGCCCCTCGCCGACGCCGTCGACGCCGTCGAGCCCTGTGATCCCGTCGCCATCGGGTTGAATTGCGTGCCCCCTACCGGGCTGACCGCCAACCTCGCCCGCCTCCGCCCGCTGACCAGCCGCCCCCTCGCCACCTACGCCCACATCAACAATCCCGTGCCCACGCCCGGCTGGACGTTCGCCGAGTTCGCCTCGCCCGACGAGTACGCCCGCCACGCCCGCGACTGGCGGGCCCTCGGCGCCCGGCTCATCGGCGGCTGCTGCGGCACGACTCCCGCCCACATCGCCGCCCTCCGCCAGGTCGCCACTGATCCCGCCGACGAAGCCGCGATTTGAATTCCGCGCCCAATCTTCGGTGGAGCGTCCCCGCCGCCCGTGGTATCACCGAGACATGCGTGATCTCCCCGACGAACGCGCGATGTACCGGGCGGTCCTCCGCCGCGACGCCAGCTACGACGGCGTCTTCTTCGTCGCCGTGCGCACGACGGGCGTCTTCTGCCGGCCGACCTGCCCGGCCCGCAAGCCCCTTCGGGAGAACACCGTCTTCTTCGTCTCACCCACGGACGCCTTGCAGGCCGGATTCCGCCCCTGTCGGCGATGCCGGCCGCTGGCCATGCATAGCCGCCCGCCGGCCTGGGTCCATCAACTCATGGCGCGGCTCGACGCCGAACCCGGGCGGCGTCTCAGCGACGCCGACCTGCGTGCCGCCGGCATCGACGCCACGCGCGTCCGCCGCCATTTCCAGGAGCACTACGGCATGACCTTCCATCACTACCAGCGAACCCGCCGACTCGGCCGCGCTCTGGCCGACTTGCGCCAGGGCGACGACATCACCGCCGTCGGACTTCGCCACGGCTTCCAGTCCACCAGCGGCTTCCGCGACGCCTTCCAGCGCGTTTTCGGCCAACCGCCCGGCGGCGGTCGCGATCTGCCTTGCCTGCTCGCCTGTTGGGTGGACTCACCGCTCGGCCCGATGTTCGCCGCGGCCGACGACGACGGCCTCTGCCTGCTCGAGTACATCGACCGCCGCAACTTCGACGGCCAACTGGTCACGCTGTGCCGCCGATTCAAGACCAACATCGTCCCCGGCAACAACGAGCACCTCGAACGGATCATGCACGAGATGGAGCAGTACTTCGCCGGCACGCTCACGGAGTTCACCGTGCCCGTTGTGCTCCGCGGCACGCCCTTCGAGCTCAACGTCTGGCGGCGGCTCCAGCAGATCCCCTACGGCACCACACTCTCCTACGCCCAACTGGCCATCGACATCGGCCGCCCGGGAGCCCAGCGCGCCGTCGGCCGCGCCAACGGTGTCAACCGCCTGGCGATCATCATCCCCTGCCACCGCGTCGTGCGGGCCGACGGCACGCTCTGCGGCTACGGCGGCGGCGTCTGGCGCAAGCAGCGCCTGCTCGACCTCGAACGCGAGGTCGCCGCCGGCGGATCCTGAGCCAATGCGTTGAACCCCATCCACGCGTCCGGTAACATGCCCCCGAAGGCGATGTCGAACTCGGCAACGGGCGCCCTCACCCGCCGCTGGGACCGCCGCCGGCGGGAGGTGGGGGGCGCTGGGGCCCGCGTGTGAAGCCATGAACGACGCCCTGCTCGAAATCCGCGACCAACCCTATCTGACCGACGGCCGCATGATCCTGGCTTTCACCGGTTGGATGGACGGCGGCAACGTCTCGACCGGCACCGTCGAATGGCTCGTGCGCGCCCTCGACGTTCGCCGGACCGGGGCCATCCTGCCCAGCAACTTCTATCTCTACAACTTCCCCGGCTCGATGGAAGTGGCTGCCCTCGTTCGCCCACACGCGCGCATCGAGCAGGGCATGGTCCAGAGCTACACCATGCCCGAAAACACGTTCTATTGCTCTGCCGAGCAGCGCCTGGTGCTCTTTCACGGCCGCGAGCCGAACTTGCACTGGGACGAGTTCGCCGAGTGCATCTTCACCTACGCCGCCCAGGCCGGCGTCTCCACGCTCTATTTCGTCGGCAGTTTCGGCGGTACGGTACCGCATACGCGCGAGCCGCGCCTCTGGTCGGCCGTCTCCGACGCCGGCATCCGCGACACGCTCGAGTCCGCCGGTCTCGGCTTCACCGACTACGAGGGCCCGGCCAGCTTCTCGACGCACCTGCTGGCGCACGCCGGTGACCACGGTCTGCGCATGGCCACGCTCGTCGCCGAGATTCCGCCGTACATCCACGGCCCCAACCCGCTGTGCATCGAGGCCGTCGTCCGCAAGCTCGCCGGCCTACTCGCTCTGCCCGTCAACCTCGACGACATGCGCCTGCTCCGCACGGCGTGGGAAGAGCGCCTCAACGAGATTCTGACCGAACGCACCGACCTCGCCGAACACATCCAGAAACTGGAAGAAGACTACGACAACCAGGTCTTCGATACGCAGATGGGCGATCTCAAGCAGTGGCTCGAACAGCGCGGCATCCGCGTGGACTGAGCAGGGGACAGCGCCGCATCTTCCTCAGCATACCTGTCTTGCGACGAGTACCCATGCGATGACAAGATCCATGTTGCAGACTATTGATGTACACTCGGAACCCCTCCCGGTTCTTCTCGCCGTTCATGTTCTGTAGCCTGTGGCAGGAATTGTAGAGCATTTGCCCTAACCACAACTGCTCGGTATCTGCTATACTTACTTGTCGTCCGCCGCGAGCGGCGCACTTGGCCCTGACTGCGCGACCGTGGGGCGCGCGGCACCACGTCCCATCGGCAGTTTGAATCAGTATCCGCGCTTTGCACTCGGCAATCTGCCGACGTGATTTGGCGCGCGCCATTGTACGCGCTGGCTGCGCGGCGCGACGGGCTCCGAAAAGAAGGCCGCAAGTGTCTGCGGCCTGATAGTCATGCGCCAGCGTCTCACGCCTCGGCGCCCATGAGAAGGGAGGTCCCACCGTGTATCGCGAATGCGGAAATCTCGCAGTTGTCTTGCTGGTCGCCCTGACTTCGGCGGCCGCAATCGCCGACCCGCCAACCGCCGCGCCACCCGCCAATGCCGCCGGCATCGCCATCCAACGCGCCGCCGCGTCCGACACCGCCGTAAGCGGTACCGTACCGGCGGCCGACCGCGACTGCTGGGGCTACGCCACGTACCTCAACTTCGCGGACCGGGGCTGGCCCGGTGGTTGGTACGTCGCCAACACCACTGGCTCCGGTCTCGACATCGCCGACGATGTCCGGGTCACTAAGCCAGGTGGCGCGACAATCCACTGCGTGTCACTCTGGAGCTACTGCACCACCGGCAGTGCTCCACCGTACGACCTCACAATCGAGTTCTGGGACGCCTGCCCACTTGCCGACGGGGCGCACCTGCTGTGGACGCACACTTGGCCCAACAACCAGCCCCGGGGCTGGCTCAAGCTGGAGACGACGATGAACGTCGTCGTTCCGGAGACGTTCTGGTGCCGGTATCTCACAGATACGCCCGAGTCCGGCGTCCAGCTCGCTTTCGAACCGGAACTGGGACACACCGGCAACTTCGTAGGGCTTCCCGCAGACCCGCCGGAGAACTACACGTGTGGTGTGCCGCTGTGCATCCACCTCTATGACGGTCTCAGCCTTCACTTGTACACTAACGAGGAGCCGCTCGGCGCCTGCTGCTTTGATACGATGGAGCCGCCGCAGTGCGTTGATGGTTGGGATGAGATCTCATGCCTTGAGCTCGGCGGCTCACGCTGGTTTCCCTACGGCAGGTGCGAAGACTTCTTCCCGCCCTGCGGCCAAGCCGGTGCCTGCTGCCATCCGGACTACACGTGCGTTATCGTCGGTTCGGATGATTGCGTTGCTCCGAGTGTGTGGCTGGGCGGGGGGGTCGCTTGCGACGAGTGCCCGCCCTGTGTCGTGGAGTACCCGGCCGGTGGCCAACAAGAAAGTGAACTGTGCGGCACGTCAGCAAACAACGGCTGTGGCGCGACTCCGGAGGCATTCGAGGACGCTGCCTGCGGCGCGATCATTTGCGGCACTTGCTGGGCCGACGGCGGTGGGCGCGACGAAGACTGGTGGAAGATCGTCTTGGCCGAGCGCAAGAGCGTCACGTTGACCGTCGAGGCCGAATTCCCGCTGTTCATAGGTTTCTGCTGCTTTGACCCAGAAGGTTCGGCAAACTGCGACGACTTTACGGGCTACATCGGTCCATATGTAACAACCGACGAAATCTGCGCGTACCACACCGTTACCAAGACCTGCGACGCGGGGACGTATTATTTGCGCATCGCGCCATGGATTACAGACGGCATGCCCTGCGGCACTGGGCCCGGACCAGACGGTGAATGGACCTATACGGCCGTCATCGCGTGCGATACGCCACCGCTGCCGCCCTGCGCGCCAGACCCGCTCTACGTCAACCAGCCCGACCTCACGTCGTTTGCCTCCGGGTTGCCCTCGCAAGACTATCTGGACGGCAACCACTCGGCCGCGGCTGACGACTTCGTAATCTCAGGTCGTGCTCTTACCAGCACGGGGACCGTCCACTGGGCCGGCTTCTGCAGAACGGACGCTTACTTCCCTGTCGGCTGGGAGATTCACTTCTACGACGATGACGGCACGGGCAGTAGGCCCACCGGCAACGGCATGGATGACCCGCGCTCAACCGCCATCTACAGCTACGTGTTTGCCGATGGCGAGGTGGCCACTACGCAACTGTATCCCGGGAACTACTGGTACGAGGCCGATCTTCCGCTTCCCGCAGTACTGCAGACTGGGACGAAGTACTGGGTCTCGATCATGGCCGACATGGCGCGAGAATCCCCATATGTGGACGTACCGCCTTCCGTGTATCCTCCTCCCCCGCTACCTTATCCAGAACCGGTGTGGCACTGGGCGAATCACGGGACGGCGTACGGCGCCGCAGCCGTGCGCGGCGTGAGCGGGTCCACAACGTGGCCCTACTGGACACCACGATCTTCTACGAGCATGTTCTTCTGCCTCATGCCGTACATCCCGCCACCCTGCCCGGCGGGCATGACCGGCGATGTGAACGGCGACGGCACAGTGGACAACTTCGACATCAACGCGTGTGTCTACGCCCTTTCGCACACGGCGGGCGAGTTCGCATGGGCCTACCCAACCGGATATTACCTGTGCGCCGACTGCAACTTCGACGGCGTCGTGGATAACTTCGACATTGCTCCTTTCGTCGGTCTCCTCACCGGCGGCAAGTAACCGCCACGGGCCGCAACGCCGACACACAGCGGAAGGAGGTCGAGCCGCAATCGGCCCGGCCTCCTCCCGTCGTCTGAACCAAGCTGCACGATGCCTGCCGCAGCGAGCCGACGCCACCTGACTCGCGGACAGCCAGCCGTCTACCTGACCCGCTCGCCCTTCCCCGTCATCTCAATCGTCTTCATGAGGCCCTGGTACTCCGCGAACTCCCATTCCATGTGGTTCGCATCCGGGAAGTGCATCGAGCCCTTGCTTGTAGACTTGCCCCACGCCCCAAACGACGTCCCCTTCATGTGCCACGTGCTCGTCTCCTCGTCGTAGCGAGCCTCGCCGACGCCGAATGAGCCCATGGTGTCCACCCAGGTCGACCGGAACTTCTTCGCCTGGAGATCGTACGTCCACATCTCCATGCCCTTCGACTCGCCGAAGGGCTCCATCGTGAACGTGCCGTTCCCGACGAGGTACCACCGATCGCCCTCCCACTTGTACTCGCTGTGCCCCGTCATCGTCAGTGAGTCGCGATCGGCGAGCATGTCCATCTTCGCCTCGCCGGTGAAATCCCAGTTCCCAACGAACATGTCCAGCAGGTCCAGCTCCGCCGGTCGCTGCGGCATGTGGGCTTTCATCTCCTCGACGGTCATCTTCGGCATGCAACCCGTCAGGCTGAGGGCTGCGGCGGCAATGACGATAGTACAGATCGTGGCTGCTCTCGACATGATGGTCTCCTATCTGAGAATTGACGCTCAACCGCGTGCGCAGCGTACCGCACCGCGGCCAGCGCGGCAATCACTGCCGGGCCGACCTGGCGACGGCGACGGAAGGCACCGTCCCTCGCTCCAACTACACGCTGCTGCCCCGCCCCAATTCGTGCCCCACCTCATACATCGCCACCACATTCTCCGGCGGGCTCACCACCTGGATGTTGTGGCACGGCGCCAGGATGTAGCCCCGCCCGCCGCTCAGCAGCTCGATATTCTCCGCCACCTCGCGCCGCACATCTTCGACACTGCCGAACGCCAGCGTCTGCTGGTTGTCCATGCCGCCGTGAAACACGATGCGCTCGCCGAAATCCCGCCGCAGCGCCGCTCGGTCCATCCCGCGGCAACGCCACTGAATCGGGTTCAGCACATCCGCCCCCATCTCCAGCAGATCCGGGATGATCGGCCCAATTGCCCCATCGCTGTGCGTAAACACGAACGCCCCCGCCGAATGCACCAGCCCCGCCATCCGCTTCATCCGCGGGATGAACACCTCGCGGATCACCCGCGGGCTGAACAGCAGCCCCTCCTGCGACCCGAAGTCCTCGGCGACGTAGCTGAACACGACCTGCCCCCGCAACTGCTCGTACAGCCGCGACGTGTGCTCATAGTCGATCGCCACAATCCGATCGAGGCAATGCTCAACCAGTTCGCGATTGACCAGCAGATCCTTGCACGCCCGCTCCAGCCCGCGCAGTTGTGTATACAGCAGGAACGGCTCCGACCCGCCGGCCTGCACCGGATACTCCTCGTGGCCGGCGACCTGCGCTCGCACCGCCGAGTAGTCCAGCTCATCCAGCCGCGGCCACCGGTAATGCGCCTCCACCTCCGCGACGGTATCAAAATCCGCCAAAGGGTGCTCGACGCATTCGAGATACGTGCCGCCGCCGTAAGACACCCGCCGCAACGTGTACCCCCAGTGTGGATCCCGTCCCTCTCGTCCCGACCCGCCCCATCCCGGCGGATTCACGCTCAGCACGCGGTCGATGTGCAGTCGCCGATACATCGCCCACACATCGGCACAACCCAGGTGGCGCAACAATTGCGCCGTCGCCTCCCCCGTCGCCCAGTAGTCCATGGGCAACCGATCCGGCCGCTCGCCGCGCAGCACGGCCAGCCACCGTTCTCGCGGCGTCACGGGCGATTCCGCGCCGCCGGTGGACGCTTGCGCGCCAGCACGAGCCCGTCGCCGATCGGAACCACGCTCGCCGTCACCCGTTCGTCGTGACAAATCTCCCCATTCAGTCGGCGATGCGGAACCGCTTCCGCCGGCACCGACTCATCGGCCACCCGCCCGCCGTGAAACGCGTTATCGATCGCCACTACGCCGCCGACACGCAGCAGCTTCAGCGCCCGCTCGTAGTACGCCGCCGTATTGACCTTGTCGGCGTCGATGAAGACGAAGTCGTACGCCCCAGCCTCCGGTGCACCCGCCCCGCCGGCGAGAATGGCGTCCAACGTCGGTAGCGCCGGCCCGATCCGGAGATCGATCCGCTCGGCCAGCCCCGCCTCCCGCCAATACCGGCGAGCCACGGCCGTCCATTCCTCGCTGACGTCACAACAGATGAGCCGCCCGTCCGCCGGCAGCGCACTCGCGATACACAGCGCGCTGTACCCCGTGAACGTGCCGATCTCCAGCGCGTAGCGTGCCCCGATCAGCTCCACGAGCAGGCGCATGAACTGCCCCTGCTCCGGCGATATCTGCAACTCCGAGTCCGGCAGCTTCGCCGTCTCGTCCCGCAGCCGCCGAAACACCTCCGGCTCAACAACCGTCTGCTCAACGAGATAGGCATACAGCGCATCCGTCAGCGCAATCGTCCGCCGCGACATGACTCAAACCACCTCTTCACTCGGAAGGACGAATCTGGGGCTGGCCGGGACAGTGTGGATCGGGCGTCCCGCCCGACATCTCCAGTTGGCGGGCGAGACGCCCGCCTCACCCATACACCACCCCACTCAGTTGTCCCAGACAACCTCTCAAGCCGCCGCTAGAACCACCACGCCTGCCCGGCGCCTTGCGTGATCATCACGTTGCGCAGGTAGGCGACGGCCTTCTCGAAGCCTTCCTGCACGCTCATGTACGAATCCTCGTGCTCGATGCTGATCACGCCGTCGTAGCCCTTCATCCGCAGCATGCTCACGAACGGCTTCCAGAACTCGTCGCCGTGACCGTAGCCGCACGTGCGGAACACCCACGAGCGGTTGTGCAGGTCGCCGTAGTTCTTCGTGTCCAGACCGCCGTTGACCGCCATGTTCCGCGGGTCGATCCCGGTGTCCTTGCCGTGCACGTGGAAGATGCAGCCGGCGTCGCCCAACACGCGGGCCGCCTCGACCGGGTCGATCCCCTGCCAGAAGAAGTGCGACGGGTCGAGGTTCGCCCCGAGCGCCGCTCCGCACGCCTCGCGCAGCCGCAGCACCGTCTCCGGGTTGTAGACGCAGAAGCCGGGGTGCGCCTCGAAGGCGATCTTCACGCCCTCGGCCGCCGCCTCCTTCGCCTTCTTCGTCCAGAACGGGATCAGCACCTCGTCCCACTGGTATTGCAGGATCTTCTCGTACTCCGGCGGCCAGGCGCAGGTGACCCAGTTCGGCATCTTGTCGTCCGGCGAGCCGCCCGGGCAGCCCGAGAACGTGATCACCACGTCCGTGCCGAGCTTCGGGGCGAGCTTCACCGCCGTGTTGTGGTCGTGCACGTGCTGCCGGCGGATCTTGGGAATCGGGCTGACCGGGTTGCCGTGCACCGCCAGGCCGATGATCTCCAGCCCGCGTTTCTTGCAGTCGTTCTTGATGCGCTGCTGGGCCTTGGGGTCCTTCAGCACGGCGTCCGGATCGAAGAACGGCTTACCCGGATACGCCCCGACCGGCAGCTCGATCGCGTCCAGCCCCACCTTCTTGCAGTAATCCAGCGCCTTCTCCCAACCCATGCCCCCCAGACCGGCTCCCATCACTCCGAGTTTCATCGCGCGTGCTCCTCGCTTTCGAGCCTGACATCTGCCGAAAGACCGCTGCCAGGAATCTATCGCCCGCATCGAGCCCCGACAAGATCCGCCGGCCGATTACCGGCTTTGCGGCATCTGCCCGTGACGGTCCGCACTCTCGTCGCAGGCCCGAGCCACGGCTCGGTAGGTTCGCACGACCAGGACGAGCAAGGACACCGGCGCCACCGGGCCGCCCATCATCAACGAAACGACCCCGGCCATGACAAGCCCCTCGCTCCGCCCGGACACCCAGGGTAGATAGTCGCCCGCACACAAGCAAACGAACGCAAGGCCCACGACGAACAGGCCCGCGGTCGGCAGAAGGGCCGCATCTCTTCGACGCCTGCCGCCGCGGTCGAGGAGGTACTCCATGTACCAGCAGGCTGCCATGGCCATCGCCAGACAAGCGAGGACGGCCGCTACGAGCAGCCCCCCCGAAACCCCTTGATACGGAGGCACCCATACAGACCACCTCGTATCGTACAGCGCCGCCGCAACGCCCAGCGCCAGCGCTGCCCACATCAGCGAGCGGGCGACCCGCCGCGTCCACCCCGGCCGGCGAATCGGCTCGACCGGTTCCCGCACCGTGAGCAGGAGCGTCCCGAAGCACGCACACACGGCACTACCCGCCCCGATCGCCGGCGCGAGCCCGATGAGCAACTCAACGAACGACAGACTGGACGCAATACCCATTAGCGCGGCAAGCAGTAGGAGCACAACCAGGAACAGACCCGCGCAGGCCGCACCCGCGACGGCCGTCAGCAGCACCAACCCACCACGAACCATGCGAAGCCACCGCCGGTCAGCGCAGCGCAGATTCTCACAGAACAGCGAATCGCCCACCGGTAGCGCGCACTCTGGGCAGTTCCCGGCCGGCTCCAACCCACGCAGGTTGTAGCCGCACCGGCTGCAGCGCCGATCCTCGGCCAAGCGCCCGTCCTGATCCAGCGCCGCCCCGCGAGCATCCAAACCACCATCAGCTTCCGACGCCATGTTCTCCACTCACTCCCCGACGGCCGAGCCTCGAACTTCCGCACCACGACCGCTCACCGCAGGCCGCCGCCAGCAATCCTATGCCTCGTCCCGCCGTCCACAAGACCCAGCGGTCGATTACGCGTCTGGCGGCGTCCGCCCGTGGCGCTCCACACCGTCGTCGCAGACCCTATCCACGACCCGGTAGGTTCGCACCGCGAGGACCAACACGGCGATGGGCGTCACCAGACCACCGATCATCAGCGATATGGCCCCGAGCACAGCAAAGCACGCCATTGGGCTGGATGCCAGCGGGTAGTGCGTGGCCGCACACCAGCAGACGACGGCGATGCCCACGAACAACGCGCCCGCGAACGGCACAAGAGTCACGTTCTTCTTGCGCCAGCTGCTACGGTGGAGGAGGTGCCCCATGTAGTGACAGGCGACCACGACCATCGCGAGGCCGGCGAGTACAGCCACCGCGCATAGTCCCAGCAGAAGCCTGCCGTCGACAAACACGTCCACAGACCACGCCGCGCCGAGCAACGCCGCCGCGATCCACAGCGCCACCACCACCCACGTCAGCCGGCGGGCCACGAGCCGCGCCCGTACCGGCGGGCGCACTCGCTCGACCGGCTCAAGCGTGGTGAACAACAGAATCCCTATGGACGCACCCACGGCACTCCCCAGGGCAATCACCGGCGCGAGCGCGACGGTCGGCTCAATAAACGGGGATTCGTTCCTGGCATCCAGTAACGCACTGATGAATGCAAGCATAACGAGGAACAGCCACGCGCAGATCGCGCCTGCCGCCATCGCCAACAGCACCAATCCGGTCCGAACCGTGCGGAGCCACGGCTGGTCCGCGTGGCGCAGATCATCGCCGACCAGCGAATCGCCCACCGGCGCCGCGCACTCCGGGCAGTTCCCCGTCGGCTCCAGCCCGCGCAGGTTGTACCCGCACTGAACGCAACGATGATCGTCCGCCAAGCGCCCCTCCTGATCGAGCGGCGCTCCGCGAGCAATCCCACCATCATCCGGTCCCGACGCCATGCTCTTCACTCACTCCCCAACAGCCGAACCTCGACTCTCCCTACCGCTGCCGACTACCCGGCCGGCGGCGTCCGCCCGTAGCGAACCGGATCGTCGCGCCAGGCCTGGTCCACAACACGATAGGCTTGCAGCATGACGAGGAACAGGACGCCCGCCGTCGGCGGCATCAGCCCCACCAGCAGCGCGAGGGCCAGGACGAACACCCAGTCGCTCGGGCCACGATCGGGACTGACCGCGAAACAGATGCCTAGCAGAACGCCCGCCGCGACCACCAGCGCGACCACTGAGCCGGCCAGGCTGTCCCCTTCAGCATCACCGCGCTTGATGAGGTACCCCATGTGCACGCTGGCCGCGCCGATCGTCGCCAGGCCGACGAGGAGGGCCGCCGCGTCAGCGACCAGCGTGCCCAGAGAACCCACCGGCCCCAACGCCCCGCGATCGAGCAGAATCACGACGACCCCGATCACCGCCAGGCCACACGTCAGGATGCGTGCCCAGCGCCGGGTCCGTGCCGGCTGGCCCTCCCGCTCGTTCGGCTCGCACGCTGTGAACAGCAGCATCCCACAGAACGCGAGCACGGCGCTGCCTACGCCGCACACGATCGCTACCCAGGCGACGAAGAGGTCGAGCGAGAGGCTCCGCGTTACCACCGCCATGAAAAGGGCCAACGCCATGGCCAGCACGCAGGCGAAGAAGCTTACCGCCGCGACGAGCAGCAGCAGCAATCCCAGCCGGACCTTGCGCAGCCACCGCCGATCCGCGTAGCGCAGTTGGTTGCTGACGAGCGACTCGCGCACCGGCTGCGCGCATTCCGGACAATCCCCCGCCGGCTCCAGCCCGCGCAGGTTATAGCCGCAGCGGCTACAGCGCCGATCCTCAGCCAAGCGCCCGTCCTGATCCAGCGGCGCTCCGCCGTCGCTCCCGCTGCCGTCGTCTTCCGATGCCATGCTCCCCAAGCACTCCCCGACCGCCGGTCCGTCACCTTCCGGCGACGCATCTACTCACCGAACCGCAGTCACAGGGATTTCAACGCCCCGCCTCGCCGTCGGCAAGCGCCGCCGGCCGATTACCGCAATCCCAGCGCCTCCCTGTAGCGGTCCGGGTCGTCGCGCCAGGCACGATTCACAGCGCGGTAAGCTCGTGCCGCAAGAACCAACAGTGCCGCCAGCGTTGCCGGCGTGGCTCCCACGAGCACCATGGCCCCTGTAACCCAGATGCCGTCGACCACGTCAGCCGCCGCCGAGACGGCGATAGCCACGCCCCAGCAGGCGAACCACCCACCAACGGCGAGCACTCCCGCCGCCGGAACAGCACCCAGGCCCCCTCGGGCCGAGCCACTGCGACCCGTGAGGTTCTCCAGGTGCCAGAGAACCGCGGCGGCCATGACGAGACCGACGACGATGGTCGCCAGAATGAACGTCACCTGAACGCCGCGGCCCACGGACGGCAACAGGGCGAGCAATGCGGTTGCGTCCGCCAACACCACCAGGACCCACAGCAGACGGCGCGCCGCGACCCGCACCGACGCCGGGCGGCCGGGACACTCGCCCGTTTCGCACGCCGTGCACAACAACACGCCGACGAACACGGATACGACAGCGCACGCGCCGATCGCCAGTGCGGTCAGGGTGATCACTTCGCTCGCCAGGGCACGGCCCGTCCCTCCCAGAACCTTGAGGACGCGCCCAACGTGGAGCGAGAGCACACTCGCACTGATCCCCCCGGCCCCGACCAGTAGTAGCATGAGTCCTCGGCGAACCTGGCGAAGCCACCGCCGGTCCGCGTAACGCAACTGGTCACTGACGAGCGATTCTCGCACCCGCTGTGCACATTCCGGGCACTTCCCGGTCGGCTTCAGTCCGCGCAGGTTGTAGCCGCAGTGGCTGCAGCGCCGGTCCTCCGCCAGACGACCCGCCTGATCCAGCGGCGCCCCGCGCGTGCTCCACTTGCTGTCGCCTTCTGCCGACATGTTCGCTGCTCACGCCCCAGCGGGAAAACCTGCACGCTCAGACGTTGCACCTGTTCACCGGCTCTCCGCCACGAGGACTCCAACGCCTCGCGCCGCCGGCCGATTACTCCGGCGGCGGCATGCGCGGGCAGTGGTCCGGACCGTCCTCGCAGGCCTGGTCCACGACGCCATGCGTCCGCCACACGAGCAAAAGCAGAACCACCAGCGCCACCGGGGCGATCCCCACCACCGGTATGGCACTGTTGGTGAAGACACCCCCTCCTACAAGGGCCGAAGACGACAGGGAGTGGGTCACGAACCACCATAAGAGCAACGCCCCCAACGCAAGCACGTTCACGATCCCGAGCATGGCCAGGTCGCCCCCTCCGGCGAGGCTGCGCTCGTGAAGGCTCCCCATGTACAGGCTGCCGGCGAACGCCAGCGCCAGACCGACAACGACGTCCGCCACGACGAACACCGACGAGACCCCGGAGCGCCAGGGCGCCGGCATGAACGACGGAACGATGAACAGCACGGTCGCGCCCCCGAGCACCGCCAGGGCCCACATCAGGCCCCGCGCCCAGCGCCGCGCCAGCACCGGCCAGCCGGCCCACTCACCCGGTTCAGGCGTCGTGAACAGGAGCATCCCCACGAGCCCGACCGCGCTGCCGCCCAGGCAAACCAACAGGGCGAACACGTCACCGGCAAGTCCACCAAGTGTCATCACCGGTCGCCCGGCCAGAGACGCCGCCATGAGGCGGAAGGCACTCACGCCGACCAGGCCGACGGCGACAAACAGCAGCAGCAACCCGCCGCGCACCGTGCGCAGCCATCGCCGATCCGCATAGCGCAGGCTATCCAGCAGCAGCGAGCGCCAGACCGGCAGCGCGCATTCCGGGCATTCGTGCTCCGGCGCCAGGCCGTGCAGGTTGTAGCCGCAACGGCCACACCGGCGATCCTCGGCCAGGCGCCCCTCCGCATCTAGCGCCGTCCCGCAGATGCTATGGCCGCTATAGTCTTCCGCCGACATGCTCGCCGCTCACACCCCACCGGCCGAGCCTTCATGTCCCGGCGACGCGCCCGTTCACCGAATTGCCTACAGGATTATTGCAGCGCGCCACGCCGCCGTCGACAAGACCCGGCGGACGATCACCGCGATCCCGGCGTCTGTCCGTAACGGTCCGGGTTGTCACTCCACGCCTGATTCACGACGCGATAGGTCCGCAGCACAAGCAGAAACGAGACCGCCAGCGTCGCCGGCCCGATCCCCAGATGTACTACAGCCCCGGTGACAAGAATGGCATCTGCCACACCGGGCGCTGCCAGAACGAAACTGGCGACGCACCAGCAAACGAGCGTCACCCCCAGGCCAAGCAGTCCCGCCATCGCCAGCACCGCGATGTCCCCTCCCGCCGCGCCACCGCGGCCGATGAGACTCTGCATGTACCGGCAGGCCGCGATGGCCGTCGCCAGGCCGGCGACAACACCCGCCAGGATGAGCGCCACCAGGATTCCGACGCCCGCAAATGCCAGGAGGATGAGAAGGATCGTCGTGCCCCCCAACACCGCCGCCGTCCAGAACAGGCAGCGCGCCGCGAGCCGCGCCCACACCGGCCGGCCCAACCGTTCGGCCGGCTCCTGCACGGTAAGCAGGAGCATGCCGAGAAACGCCGGTACAACGCTTACGATGCTGCAAGTCAGGGCAACGATCCACATTATGTCGCCGGCCGACCCGCCGCGCATCCGCGCCAGCGCACCGACGATGGTCGCGGCCAGGAACAGCAGCACACTCGCACAGATACCCCCTACCGCCAACACCAGCAGCGCCAAACCGCTACGAACCTGGCTAAGCCACTGCCGGTTCGCGTAGCGCAGGTCATTCGCGACGAGCGAATCATGCACTGGCTGCGCACATTCCGGGCAGAGCTGTTCCGGCTCCAGTCCGCGCAGGTTGTACCCGCACCGGCAGCAGCGCCGATCCTCGGCCAGCCGCCCAGCCGCATCCAGCGGCGCCCTGCCGTCGCGACCACCACTGTCAGCTTCCGCCACCATGCTTCCCACACACTCCCCACCGGCTGATCACCGCGATCCCGGCGTCTGTCCGTAACGATCCGGATCGTCGCGCCAAGCCTGATCTACAACACGGTACGCCCGCAGCACAAGCAGGAACAGGATGACCGCGGTCATCGGGATCATCGCCAGCAGCGGCAATGCGGAGACCAGGGCCAGGGCGCCTCCGCCGTACCCGGCCGCGTAGACGGATACGCAGCAAACAAAGATCAACGTCCCCACGATAAGCGCCAACGCCGCCAGCGAGCCGGCCATCTCGCCCGCATCCGCCCCACCGCGCTCGATGAGGTGCCTCATGTACTGACTGGCCGTGACGAGCGTCGCCAGCCCGACGACCAGGCCCGTCGAAGTCACCGCCAGCGAAAACCACGTATCCACCAGCCCGTACGACACACCGAGGGGCAGGATCAAGATACCCCCGAGCACCCCCAGGACGAGTGTCAGACCACGCGTCGCCCGGCGGCACGATGTCACCCGGCCGGTCTGCTCGGTGGGCTCACGCGCCGTGAACACGAGCAGACCGCCAAACATGAGCGCGGTGCCACCGAGGCCACCGAGCACCGTTACGCAAGCGACGAGACCGGCGATGGACTCACCCGCCCGGCTCGTCGCGAGCGCGATGATCGTCGGCAACAGGGAGAGCAGACTCGCGCACAGGCTGCCCACGCCGACCAGCAGCATCAGCAGCCCGGCCCGAACCTTACCGAGCCACGATCGATCCGCGTAGCGCAGGCCGTTGGCGGCCAACGAGTGGCTGACCGGTGCCGCACACTCTGGGCAGTCCCCCGCCGGGTCGAGGCCGCGCAGGTTGTACCCACAGCGGCAGCAGCGCCGATCCTCGGCCAGCCGCCCGTGCTCATCGAGGGGCGCTTCGCCGACGTTCTCGACACTGTGACCTTCCGGCGGCATAGGCCCCATCCACTCCCCAACGTCCACTCACCAGCTCCGTAGCATCCGCCCGTAACGATCCGGATCTTCGCGCCGGGCCCGATTCACGGCGCGATGTGTCCGCCGCACCAGCATGAACAGCAGCACCAGCGTCGTCGGTCCGATCCCCAGCAGCAGCACCGCCCCCATGCGGAAAAGGTCCTGCAGGGGCTCAGGAACCGGCGGCGCAAAGAAAGCGATATACCAGCAGACGAACGACACCGCCGTGACGACCACCCCCGCCGCCGTCCAAAGGGCCAGGTCGGCGTCGGCCGCCCCGGCGCGGCCGACGAGGTGTCCCATGTACAGGCTGGCCGCAACGGCCAGCGGCAGGGCAACCACGATGTCCGCGATGATGAGCCACGGCGAGGCCCCATAGCGCAGGAACGCCGGCACAAACGACGGGCCGCTGAACAGCGCCGTGGTCCCGCCCAGCACCATCAGCGTCCACATCAGACCACGCGCCCAGCGCCGCGCCCGTGCCGGCCAGCCCGGCCGCTCCGCGGGCTCGCGCCACGTGAGCAGCAGTATCCCGAAGAACCCGGGCACGATGCTCGCCGTCACGACCACAAGCGCAGAGATGGCGATCGCCTCACTGGCCGATCCGCTGTCCAACCCCGTGAAACCCCCAATGACGATCGCGGCGGCGAAGAGAAGCACACTCGCGCAGACGCCCCCGACCGCAATCAGCAGCAACAGCAGCCCGAGCCGAACCTTGCCGAGCCACCGCCAATCCGCGTAGCGCAGGTTGCCGCCGACGAGCGAATCGCGCACCAGCAACGCACATTCCGGGCAGTGCTCCGCCGGCGCCAGCCCGCGCAGGTTATAGCCGCAACGGCAGCAACGTCGATCATCGGCCAACCGCCCCTCCTTATCGAGGGGCGTTCCGCAGATGCTCCGTCCACCGTGCCCGTTCGGCGGCATGATCGCTGCTCACTCCCCAACGGTCGGACCGCGACGCTCCCACACTACGTGTGCTCGTCGCGCTTCCGCGGCACTACTCCGAATTCCACGAATCGCTCACCCCGACACGCCCCGGCCCGTTATCGGTTCCGGCCATGCCGCCCCGCTCCATCACGAGTTTCATTTCACTCACCCGTCGTCACGCCGGCCGTGTCGCCGTGTTGAACACAGAATCTAACGCCGCGACCGTAAGGCGACAAGATTCCCCCCGGGGCCGCAGGGAGCAATCCGGCAGCGTCATCGGAGCCGTCGGCGAGCGCGCAGACCCCGGCCGCCCCTCAGGCGCCAGTGGCGCCGGATCCGTGAGCCCGGCGCCACCGGATGGCCTGATGTTCCACGAACGCACTGCCCGCCGCAGCACGCGAACGCTGTTACGGTGTGCTGCTGCTCACGAACGGCTTCTGCTCCGGCGCCAGCACGAAGGCAAAAGACGCGTGAGCGTCGTACTTCCACAGGCGGCTCCAGCCGTTCGTCGCCGTCGCCCACACGTGCAGGTGTTCGCCGAACCCGGCGATCGAGCACTTGCCAAGCAGATCCACCACCGTCTGGGTGTTCGACTTCACGCCCGGCTCAGGGACTGCCGTGCCCTCGTCCGGCAGCGTAGGCGCGGAGCCCGGCGGCAGCGAAAGAACATGAACGCCGCGCTGCACCCGGAACCGGTACGTGGCGAAACCGTTCGGGTGGTTCGGCGCGTACGTCATCGTGACCGAACTCGAAGCCTTCGGACCATACTCCATCACGCCGCAGTCGTCGCCGGCGGGCACACCGTCCAGATTCGGCGCCGGGATGACCGCGCTGCACTCGTTGTTGTCGATGTGCAACATCATGACGAAGCTGTTGCCGACCACGAGCCCCAGGTCTGCTGCATCAGAGGTCTCGATGTCGCCCATGATGTCCCCCACATCAGGCACCCGGTACGTGATGCCCTTGGCCGCGATGTCCACCGGGTTCCCGCTCGCATCGAACAGGTCGATCTTGAGCTGGTACTTGCCGTGCTCCGCCGCCGGCGCCAGGTCCTCCGTGGGGAACTTCGCGCTCGACGTGTCCTCGACAACGTTCGGCAGGCTCCACCACCCCAGCGGCGGCGCCGCCGGCGGAATCTCGAACAAATCCGGCGTACCGTTGACAACGTGCGGCCCGAGCGGAAAGACCTCCAGCACCAGGTCATCGCCAACCTCATGCGTGTAGTGGCGCACCACCGCACTCGACAGCGGAACGTACGCCGGCGTTGGAGCGGTCGGGTCGTTCGGCGCCTTCCGGTACGACACCCGGTAGTACTTCACGCCCAGCGTCTCCCGCAGACTGCTGTCGAACTCGATCCGCGGACGCAGCAGGCCACCGAACGGAGCCCCCGTATCCGTCAGCCCGCGATTCTCGTCGGTCGTCGCGCCCTGGAGATCCTCGCTCGATCCGTGGATCCTGCTCAGCGGGTGATTGCCGATTGCCAGAACCAGCACCCAATCGGGCGGGGCGTTCACCGGCGGACACGGCGCACACGTCCGCGCCAGTGGGTGTCCCGTGTACAGCGTGACCTCCGTGCCGCACACGTAATTCCAGTGCGTGCAGCAGAACACCGGTTTGGGCTCGTAGATCATGATTGGCAGGAATTGCGGAATCGGCGGCCCGGGCACAATCGGCTGGTCCGAGTGGAAGATGAACTGCTTCGCCTTGAAATACAGATCCGGCTGGTCCGGATTGCCACACCCGCGGAAGAAGAGCGCCTTGAACTGCCCGCACGCGTCGGTCGTCGCCGTGGCCACCAGCCTCTTCGTGACCGGGTATTGCACCCAGCACAGCACAGGCCGCACAAACTCCGCATACGACAGCAGCTCCTGGCGGAATTGGCTTAAGCTCGCCGTCTGCGCCATGTACTGCAGCTCTGTCGGGATCGACCCCGACAAGGGCTGCGGCTCAACCGCCGGCAACGACAACGCCACTGACACTGCCGAGATCGACTTCATGATCGGGCCGGGATCGGGCCGGGGCCCTGGCTTCGGTGGAACCCGCTCCAGCGGGAACGGCGGGAGTGGCTCCGGGAATAGCAGCCTGTGCCGGATCTTCTCGATGATGTAGTCCGGCAGCCGAGCCACGACGATCGGCCAGGGGTCGACTTCGTATACCTCCACGAGCGCATGACAGACCGGCAGGTCGACGTACGCGCCGTCCTGCTCGACCCGTTTCAGCAGCTTGCCGCGCACGGCGCACGCGCTCTTCACCCAACACAGCCACGACTCGGGGATTACGCGCATCTCCAGGACCAATTCACGCTTGTCCGACTCGACTCGCACAAACTGCCGCTCCGCCCCCCGGCGCTTCAGTTCCCCGACCGTGGCCGCCTCTTTCTCCACGCCGGGCCCCACCATCACCTGGACGCGTTGCGCGCTGTCCAGCGCCGGAAGCGTCAGCGCCGCGACCCCCTTCGCATCCACATCAGCCATGGCCAGCAAGCGCCCTCCGGCCGAGAACGCGTAGACCACGGCGCGCGGCACTTCCTTGGCCCCCTTCGACTCCATCAGGTCCACGTTGACCCGTAGTGACACCCCCCTGGAACCAGCCCCACTCTGTTCAGACATGACCTCATCCTCCTTACCTCTTGGCGCAGGAACGCCGATGTGTAGGAAACAAACAGCGCAAGCGAGACGTGTTCGACGTGAGGTGCTTACGCTCCGGCCCTGATGATTTCCCGTATACGCAACAACGTCTCAACCGTCAAGCGCAGATCGCGGCATTCCACTGAATACCACGACACAATGCCCAGCGCGTCACCCACCCGGCCCACGGCATGGTCGTCGGCGCACGGTATTACCTTGCGACCATATCGCCGCGCTGTAGTCTCAATGTGCTACGTTGTTGTTTTGTTGCTCGACCGGCGCCTACTGCTCAGACAACGGCCGGATCTTGATGTTCCGATACCACACCTGGTCACCGTGATCCTGAAGCACGATGTGCCCTTCTTTCATCAGACCATAATTCGGCCAGGCGCTGAACTTGCTCTCCGCCACGAGCTTCTTCCACTCGTCCGTCCACAACTCGCACTCGACCACCTTCACACCGTTGAGCCAGTGCTCGATGTGCGGCCCCTTCGCCACGATGCGCACTTCGTTGAACAGCCCCACCGGCCGCGTCACGTCCCGCGCCGGTGCGTACAGCGCGTAATTCGAGCCGGCCGACGTCAGCGCGTTGCGCCCGTCGGCATGCTCCGCGTTGTCCAGCACCTGCATCTCCGGCCCGGTGAAGAACGGCCAGTCGAAATCCTCGTTCACGCGGTAGAAGATGCCGCTGTTCCCGCCGGCACAGATCCGCCACTCCAGCTTCAGCTCGAAATCCTTGAACGAGTCCGTTGTGATGATGTCGCTCGCCGAGCCCACGCGCACCAGGCAACCGTCACGCACCGCCCAACCCGTGGGCATGGTCTCCTGCCGATACCCACGCCAGCCGTCCGTCGTCTTCCCGTCGAACAGCAGCTTCCACCCCTCCGCCTTCTCCGTATCCGTCAGGAAGTTCTGCGGTGCCGCCGCCGCCGGCGTCAGCACCTTGCCCGCCGGACCCTGCGGCAACTGCGTCAGCGTGTACCACGCCTCCGTGCTCCACGGCCGCTGCCCATCTTCCGACACGCACGGCGGCAACAGCCGCAGGTACACCACATGCCCTGGCTTCAGCCCCTCCATCTCCACGAAAACCGTCTTCCGATCTGCTGACACCGACACCGACTTCACCGGGTACCGCACGCCGTCCCGCCGCGGCGGCCCCTGCTTCGTCACATCAAACGGCAACTGCTCGACGTAATACGAGTCCGCCTCCCACCCGCACCGCGCATCCAGCGGCTTGGTGAACTCAATCTCGAACCCGTTCGACAGAGCCCGCACCGCCCGCATCTCGAACACATCCTGCCCGCTCGGCTCGATATAGTCCGGCTCCATTCCCGCCAGACCGGACGCCCTCGCCAGCAACACTCCCTTCGCTACCGGCGAAACACGGTGCCCCTCACCCGGGACGACAGCAAAGCGCAGAGCGCAACCAATCGTGCCAGTATCCGCCGATTCGCAACAAATGCGGTACAACTCGTTCGTCTTCGTACCCGCCGCCACGTACTGGCCGGCATACAGCCCTTCTCCGAGCGACGCTGTCGTGATCTCCCCCGGCGGCGTCGTGCACCACGGCAGCCAGACGAACGCCCCGGCCTTTCCGTCCGCCGCCTCGGCCCGTACGTCGATCGCCGGCGCCTCCGCGCCGTTCTGCCCCCGATCGCGGTCGTGAACCGTCGCCAGCTTGAACGCCGGATTCATGCCCGCCACCGGCGAACCGTCGCCCGGCAAGCCGCGCCGCAGCGGCGGAATGATCGCCTTCCTGCCCCGCGCCGCTTCGAGCGACGCATCCGCCTCGTGGCTCAGCACGTCCGCCGGTATGACCGCATAGTCCGCGTTGGCTTTCCCGCCCAGCGTGCACCATTCCAGCCTAAGCGCCGCCCCGCCACCGCCCTGGAAATGCCGCACGCGCAGCGTATGCGGCCCGGCCGCCAGCGCCACCTCCATACCCTTGGGCTCCGCACTGTGCAAGCCGTCATAGTCGATTACCAGCAGCCCGTCGATCCAGAGCTGGCTGCCGTCATCGCTGCTCAACCGCAATCCATACAGGCCGTCCTCACTGATATTGAAGAAGCCCGTGATCTCGGTCAGAAAACGATCCGACAGCGGGTCGAAATCACCGCGCTCGCTGTCCAGGTCGATCGTCGGCACGACCTTCGCCACGCTCGGCGTCTGTCCCGCGGCCAGCTCCGGCAGGAAGTACATCGTCTCGCCGATCTCGTAGAAACGTGCCACGAGCCCGGGAGCGGTCGCATCACCCGCCTGTACCGTCGTGAACACGCCACCGAAGCAGAGAACCAGAAGCGCCGCCGTCAGTGTGGTGCAATGTCTGTACATGTTGCCTTTCCTCATTTCAAACCGCGGCCCGCCACCCAGCGCGCCGCAGGGGTTCTTCTCACGGTTCCGTCGAGAAGCGGAGCCCCGTCAGCGGCTCACCGTCCGGCCCGCGCACGCCGCACGAGAACCCCCAGCCGCCGTTGCCCTGCACAACCTTGAGCATGACCGTGTTCCAGCCCTGCTCGAGCGCGACCGGAACTTTGTCCTGCCCAATCGTGTGTGCCCGCGCCGCCTCGTTGCTGTGCACGAGCGCGCCGTTCAGCCACGCCCTCACCCCGTCGTCGCTGCCGATCTCCAGCCGCGCCGCCTGGGCCTGCGGCGAATACACCCGCGCCCGCACGTACAGGCAGCAGTTCTCGCACCAAGTCAGTTGCGTCAAGTCGAATGCCCACGGATTCTCCGTCGGCCCCGCCGGCAGCGCCTGCCACAGCAATCGCGCCTCACCCGCCTCCTCCGGCGGAAACGCCAGATCGAACATCTCCTCGTAGCTCTGCTTCTGACTCGTGAACGGGCCGGCGAAACGCCACACGCCGATGTAACCCTCGTACTGGTCGATGAGCTTCATGGCGTCGGTCACGCGCTCGCGCACCGTGTCCGCCCCCGGAGAGGACAGCACCTCTTCCATCGTCTTCATCGCCAGTTCGCGGTCCTGCCCGGCCAAGCCGCGGGCGACGTGCACCGCCGCCGCCGCCGCCTCATGACAGAGTGTCTTGTCACCCAGATACGGCCGAATCTCCTCCAGCGTCTCAGGCAAGATCACCTCGCCGAGTGCACTGAGCACGAGCTTCTTCTCGTTGTCCGCCTGGGCCAGCTCCGCCGCCACGTGCAGCCGGGCGAGCGTATCCGCCGCCGCCCGGTCACTCGGCAGACGCAGCAAGCGCACGTACCCGCGCAGCGCCAGCACCCGATGCGTTTCCCGCTCACCCTCGCGCGCCAGCGTCAGCAGGTCCTCGAGCACGCTCGTATCTTCCCACCCGGCCAGCGCCCGCACAGCCGCGATCGCCACATCCTCATCACTGTCGTGCACCGCCTCGCGGATCGCCGCCAGCGCCGCCGCCCCCTGCAACCGGCCGAGCACCCGCACCAGCGAAGCCCGCGCCGCCCCTGTCGTCTCCGGCAAGGCCGCCAGCACCGGCTGCGCGCGTTGCTCGCGGTCAGCGCTCCGCTGACACACCGCCACCACAGCGTCCTCACCCGCCCGCTGCACGTCCTCGTCCGTCTCCTTCACCAGGAAGGCGACCAATTGCGGCAACTGCTCGTCCGCCGCCAGCTTGGCCAGCGTTCCGTAGTTCGCCGTTCGCTCCAGCGCCCCCCAGCCGGCGTGCAACTCCATCAACCGCGGCACCGCTGCCCGGCAGTGTCGCGCCGCCAGCGCCCGCACCAGCTCCGCCCGCGTCTCGGCCGCACTCGCCGAGACGATGTTCGTCATGAACGTCTCGTCCACGTCCGGCCCGTACAGCCGCGACAGGCACCACCGCGCGGCCTCCTGCTCCTCCCCGCTCAAGCTCGCCGCCAGCTCGGCCACCGGCACCACGTCCTCCGCCCCGCCCACACCGGGCAGCGACCGCAGCGCCGCGCCGCGTGCCTCCGCCGCTTCCACCGTCCGGTACATGTGCGTAACCGTCTCGCGCGCTTCCGCCTCCGGACGCTTCGCCAGCTCCTCGATAATCGCCGCCTGCACTTCCGGCGTGGTGGTGTAGATGCTCTCGATCAACAGCTCCGTCACCGCCGGTCCGTCGATCCTCCCCAGCAACCGCACAGCGGTGATGCGCACTTGTGCGGCCTGCGCGAGACCGATCATCGGCGGCAGCTTATCGAGCATCGTCCCGTCGCTGGCCGCCACCGCGCCGCGCAGCGCCGCCAGTCGCGTCGTCCCGCGCAGCGCCGCCCCGTAAAGCTGGAAGTAGATCGCCACGGCCCCTTCCTCATCCCCCGCCGCCAGCAGCGTATCAGCGATGCGCAGCACCGCCGTCGCCGCCTCTTCACGCCGCGGATTGTCCGGCGACCACCACATTTCGTACAAAGCCCCCGTCGCCGCCTTGCCTCCGATGTCGCCCAGCGCCGCCACGGCCGCCCGCGACACACCGTCATCCTCGCTACGTGTCAGCTCGATCAGCCGCGGCACACTGGCCTCATCCCGCCGCGCCGCCAGCGCGTTCACGCACGCGATCTGCCACACCGGCTCGTCCGTCTTGCCCAGTTCCGCCCGCAGGCTCACCGCCGCCGCTTCCGACGGATTGTTCTGGAGCGCCCGCCGCGCCGCCTCACGAATCAGCGGCTCCTCATCGCTCAGCAAACCCGTCAGTGCCGGCACGCATTCCCCACCGCCCACGTGGTCGAGCTGCCGCACGAGCCACTCGCGCGCCGCCAGCGGCGTCTGCTCGCCGAGGTGTCCCACCATCACCTCACACAGCGCCCGCCGCTCTTCCTCATGTCCCGGCGCAGCCGCGTGCAGACACAGGTCGTTCAGCTCCCGCTGCGGCTCGTACCGGTCGGTCACGACCTCTGCGGCCAGACCGTGAATGAGCCGACTGACCGCCTCTTCATAGTTGGCCGCCGTCCCCGCCGGCGCAGCCGGCGCCCCGCGATGCTGCACGCACGACGCCGACAGCAGCATGATCCCCGACAACACGAAAGCGATGATTACGCGCTTCATGATGAGCCTCGCTTCACGGATACAGGCGCCAGGGGGCCCGCTTCGGCCGGTCCAGCCAGCGTGCCGCCGCTTCATCGCCGATGATCTCCCGCCGCTCCGGATCCCACTTGATCGGCCGCCCCAGCCAACACGCAATGTTCGCCAGGTGGCACAGCGTGACGGAGCTCGCCCCGATCGCCACGTCGCAGATCGGCCGTCGCCGCCAGCGAACGCAGTTCAACCAATCCTGCTGATGCCCGGGGCTGTCGTACAGGTGCAGCTCTTCCGGCCGCGTCGGCTCCCGGATGATCTCCTCGGGCCACGTCTTGAGGTACCCGCGGTTCACCTCGATCTTGCCGTCCGTCCCGGTGAACAGAATCCCGTTCACCTTCCCACCCCGGTACAGACGCACGCCGTTCGCATACACCATCGTCAGCATGCTGCCTTCCGACCCGTCCGGCGGAATGAACTCCACCGGCCCGCTGCCGTCCATCCCCAGGGCCCACTGAGCGATATCGAAGTGATGCGCCCCCCAGTCCGTCGTCATCCCGCCCGAATAATCCCGCACGTACCGCCACCCACCCGAGTAGTTCCCGCTGCACCGTTCCGGGTTGTACGGCTGCCACGGCGCCGGCCCCAGCCACCGCTCCCAATCGAGCCCCTCGGGCACCGGCTCCGGCTTGAACACCTTGTCCGTCGACGGCATGCCGATGTTGACGTGCACGGTCTGTATTCGGCCGATCCGCCCGTTGCGCACCAGTTCGCACGCAAAGCGGAAGTTCTCCGACGACCGCTGCTGGCTGCCCGTCTGGAAGACGCGGTCGTACCGCCGGGCCGCGTGCACCATCTGCTCCGCCTCGCGGACCGTCAGCGTCAGCGGCTTCTCGCAGTACACGTCCTTGCCCGCCGCACACGCCGCCGTGGCGACCAACGTATGCCAGTGGTCCGGCACCGCAATCAGCACGACGTCGATATCCCGCCGCGCCAGCAGCTCCTCAAATTCGTTGTACAGCGCCACGCCCTTGAACCGGCCGGCGGCCGTCTCGGCGGCGTAATGCTCCTCGACGCGCTTCCCGGCCGCCTCCCGCTGCCACTGCTTCACGTCGCAGATGGCCACCACCTGCGTCTCTTCGTGGTTGAGGAAGTAGCCCAGGTGCCCACCACCCATGTTCCCAACACCGATGAAGCCCATCGTCAGCCGCTCGCTCGGCGCCCGCCGCACGCCGCGGCCCAGGGCCGTTGCCGGCACGAAGTACGGCGCCGCCAGCAGCGCTCCACTGACGCGGAGGAATTGCCGGCGTGTGGTCCGCTTTTCGCTGGACGTCATACCTGCTCTCCGATGACCTGCCCCTGTCCGACCGACCGCGCATACCACGAGCGGCGATCTCCGGAAAGGTACCGGCTGCACCGCTTTTCGTCATCCCGCCGGCCCCCGAATTCCCCCAGCCAGCCTTGGCCCAACCCCACCTCCACGGCACAATCTCCTCCAGGCGGGTCGATCGGCGAGCCACCCTCACCGACCCTGCCGGGAAAGGACGCCGCATGAAACCCAATGGGTGCGAAAGCTGCCGCTTTCGGCGATACGCCGAGCAGCGCCCGACTTCGTGGCTGGCCCGTCTGTGGCGCTGGCACACCCGCTGGTGCCCAGGCTGGAAAGCCTACCAGAAGACGCTAGCCGAGAAGAACGAAGAGCAATCTGCGCCAAAGGACTAACCGGCCAGTTGAAAAAGGGGACTGCCTCCGACCCAGACGACGCCGACAACCGCGAGAACCGTAAGCCGAGGTGCCTGTCCCCTTTTTCAACGGATCCGTCGAGCAACGCCCATGAGCACACCGCGGCCACCAGGCAGGCTCCACACGCTCAAGCCGGCCGCTCCGGCTCGCGTCCACGTCCTGCTGGCCGCCCTCATGTGGACCGTCGTCGGCTCACTGCTGCTCTATTTTGGCGCCCGCTGGCTCCTGAACGCGGCCAGTCACGCCGCCTGGCTCTTTCTGGCGGTGGCCGTCATCGTCGGCGTCATCAAGGCTCGCTTCGTCCTCCGGCAAACGGCGACCCGCACGGTCCACCGCATCCGCACCCGCGGCGACGGGCGTTGCATCGGCGGCTTCCTCTCCGTCCGCACCTGGCTCGTCGTCATCGCCATGGCCGCCGCCGGCCGCCTGCTCCGCGGCAGCCCCCTGCCCCGCGCAGCCCTCGGTTTCATCTACGCTGCCGTCGGCTCCGCTCTGCTGCTGGCCAGCACCGCCATCTGGCGCGCCTGGAAACACTGGCCCCCCGACACATCCCCACCTCTGTAGGGCAATCTCAACCCACCCACCACTCGGCGACGCCACGGTGTGCCACTGCTCTTGAGCAGTGCTGCCCGACAGCGCAACCCGCCCCCGTTCAGCCGAACGTATGATCAGGTCGTCGACAACCCGTGGGGCGGGTTCAACCCGCCGATCCCCCGCCCCTCAGCACAGCGCCGATTCGCACCGACCACCCGCCCCCTCTACTCTCCCCTCTCAGCTTTCTCGCGCAGCGCCGGCAGCACTTCCCGGCTGCGCATCGCCGACGGCAGCGGCCCCAGCGTCGTCATCGCGAACGTCGTGCAGTTCAACCGATTCAGCGAACCGTGCGTGCTCGCCATCCGCCGAATCATGAAATGGAAGAACGCCGACCCGTGACACGCCCCGTCGCGCAAATTCACGACGACATCCGGCGGCTGGTCCACCTCGCCATGAAACGCATCCCACAACCGCTCCAGCGGGTCAGGGTAATAGTGTTCGAGCGTCGCCTGGAACAACGCCTCGCCATCAATCTCGCCCGCCGCCGACACCTTCCCGGCGGCGTGCAACTCCTCGACGAACGGCTTCAGCCCGAGCGGATCGCTGGCTGCGCTGTCGTAGATGAACCCGCCGGCCCCCTGCGTGATGCGGGCCTGCCCCTCGCGGTCGACCACGACCAGCGCCTCACCCGCGGGATAGCACGCGAACTCCACGTCCTCATGCTTCAGCAAACACTCGGCCACGCTCTTCGGCTCGCTCGTGAAGAACGCCGCATACGTCACCAGCCCGTAGGCGATCGTCACCACATCCTTGGGCTTGCGCAGTCGATCGGTGAGCCGATAGCCGCCCTCCTTGAGCACGCGGTCGAACGTGACCCGCCGATTCTCCACCATGTTGTGCCCGTGGTCGGCGACGAGCGTCAGGTGTACCCGTCCGTGCCGCTCGTACATGAGCTGCGTGCACAGGCGGTCAAGCGTCAGCAGGTACTCGCGAATCGCCTCCCGCGATCCGCGCGTGCCGAGCCCCGCCGTCCCCACCGAATACGCCGCAGCCTCGCCCGACTCGATCTCGTGGAACTTCCGCAGGATGCTGCCCAGCTCGTGGTTGAACACCGCCCGCGGATCGAGATACACCAGCACGTCCCACCAGAACGAGCACCGGTAGGTCATCTTCGCGACCCACGGCGAGTTCGTGGCGTTCAGATACGTCGAGTTGCCGTCACGCCGCCGACCCGCCTCCCGGTCGTAATAGCACGCCTGGTACGCCTGGCAGTGCCCGGCGTGAAACAGGTCCGACAGGGCCAGATCCGTCATCGCCGGGAAGCAGCAGATCACCTTCGCCGGCGGATAGAAGCAACGGAAATGCCCCTCACGATACAGCTCATCCACGATCTCGAACGGAACGCCATCGAGAGCGATGATGAAGTGCGGCCCGTCCTCCGGCCCGATCTCGTCCAAATCGACGCGCGGCCCCGGCTGACCCGCCCCGTCGGCGTACGCCAGCGCGTGTATGCGCCCGTCCGCCTCGCGATATTGCCAGAAGTCGGGCTTGCCGTCGCGGTTGGTGTCGTAAGCGAGCGACGTTTCCGGCCCGCTATCGTGGACGCTGAGCGGCTTCGGAAATGTCACCGGGCAACCGCACCCACTCAACAACCACATGCCGACGACTCCCACCGATCCCGCCAGCCACCTCCAGCCCGCCCAAGCGCGCGACCGGCACGACATACACCACACCTCCGCCCGCCGCTCCCCCGCTTGCTCATGACTTACTGACCGGTCGCAACCAGAACCACGCCACCCACCGCCGGCACATGAACCGTCAGCCGGCCCTCCGCGTGCTGCGGCGCTCCGCCGTCGCCGAACGCCACCGTCCACGTCTGCGGCAGCCCCTCCGGCAACGGGATCTCCACGTCACTCACCGCATCCGAGGCATTCAGCACAACCAGCACATGCTCTGCCCCGTCGCTGCGCAGGAACGCCCACACATCCGTCGCGTCGTCCGTCAGCAGCGTCTTGAACGAGCCGATGCGCAGGGCCGGATGCGCGTTCCGCAGGGCGATCACCTGCCGGTAGAACGCCAACTCGTCTTCCATGACGAAGTTCTCTTCCGGCTTCTCGTACGGCTCGAGGTCTTTCCACAACATCGGCTTGCGGCAGGTCGGATCATCCGACCCCCACATCCCCACCTCGTCGCCGTAGTACACCATCGGCGCCCCCACGTACACCATCTGCAACAGCGCCACCAGCCGTGCCCGGGCGTACGTCCCCTCCGGCGGCTTGTTGTTGTCATAGTCCGGATTGTCGCTCTGCGGGCGGTTCTGCCGATCGTACTCGCGATCCGGATTCTGCGCCATCGACACCAGCCGATCGGTGTCGTGCGTGTCCACCAGGGTCTGCAGGGCGTACGTCGCCGCCGCCGGATACGCCAGCCGCAATTCGGCCAGCCGCGCCGCGGCATCGCTGGCGGTGATCTTCATCTTCTGATCGAACGCCCACTTCACCGCCACCTTGGCAAACTCGTAGTTCATGACCGCGTCGAAATGATGCCCATCGAGCCACTGGTCGGCGCGATTCCAGATCTCCCCGGTGATCAGCGCGTCCGGGTTGATACTCTTCACGTACTTGCGCCACACCAGCCAGAACGGCCGCGGCACGTCGTTCGGCACATCCAACCGCCAGCCGTCGATCCCGTCGCTCGGGTCGCCGTCGCCGTTCGGGTCCATCCACCGCCGTGTGATGTTGAGAATGTGCTGCGTGGCGGCGGCGCTGGCCAGACCCTCGCGGCTCTTGCGGAACACCGGCATGTGTGCGAAGTCAGCCCAGCCCTTGTACGTGAACGGCTCCCACGACGTCACGTCGAACCAGCCGGCGAAACGTGACTGCGCCCCGTTGCGCACCACGTCCTGAAACGCCGGATGCTGGCTGCCCACGTGGTTGAATACGCCGTCGAAAATGACCTTGAACCCCATCTCGTGCGCCTTCTTCACGAAGGCCAGGAACCGCTGGTCCGTTTCGGTCCACTGCCACGTCTGCGGGTCGAGCAGGTCTTCCTGGTCGGCCACGGCGTCGTAGTCACCTCGCGTCCCGAAGTGGTCATCGATGTGCACGTAGTTCTGCGTATCGTACTTGTGGTACGACGGCGCCTTGAAGATCGGGTTGAGATACAGCGCATTGACCCCCAACTCCTTGAGGTACGGCAGCATCTGCTCCAACCCTTGCAGGTCGCCGCCGTAGAAACGCTCGTACGCGAAGTTCGCATAGAACGTCTGCCCGTCGCGCCCTTCCCACGGCGACGGCGTGAACCACTCGCTCGTCCACGGCCGCACCGGATCCGGATCGTTACCCGGATCGCCGTTGCGGAAACGGTCCAGCATGATCTGGTACCACACCGCATGCTTGGCCCATTCCGGCGTCTCGAACACGCTGTCGTCGGTAAACGTGAACCGATAGGGGTACGGGTCGCTCACGCGCTGGTCCCCATCTTCAAGGACGAAGGTGTAGCCAATGCTGTGTACCCCCGGCGTACGGGCGTTCTCACGGACCGGGACGACGACCTGCGTCTCCCAGAACGTGAACAGTGGCCCCTCGGACACCGGCCGCATCTCGTGCAACGCGCCGCCGCGCTCCGCCAGCAAGACACGCTGCACGTCATGCGCGAACGTGCGATACCGCACCGACAACTCATCCTCCGCCACCGGCTGCACGAACAGCGGCAGCGGCGGCCGGTGCGCGAGTCCGAGCACATCCACCTGCCCGTCGCCGAGCGTGGCTTTGGACTGGTGTACGCCCGCCAGCCGCCCGAGCCGAACGAACGAGTTGTAGCCCCCGAACCCGTCCGGCACCCGGTCCAGGTTCACCGGATCGTCCACCCACTTCTCGTCGTTGACCAGGAACTTGTACTCGTACACGCCCGTCGGCAGGGCCAGCTCCGTCGTCCACACGCCTTCCGCGTCCGGCCCCTTCATCGGGAACGCCTGCCGGTCCCAGCCGTTGAACGACCCGCACACGACCACCTGCCGCGCCGCGATCTTCGGCTGAAAACGGAACGTGCACTGCCACTGATCCTGCGGCAGCGGCTCCGCCGTGATCGAGTCCGGCAGCGGTGCCACGTCCTCCGCCGCCCGAACCGGTTGCAGCGGCGGCGCCGGCGGCCACTGCTCCTGTGCTGCCACCCATCCGACGAACAAACCGACGAGAACAGGAACGATCAAAAGGAACCGTGCCGGCCGGCACGCCGCGGTGATGACGTCTCTGCTCGCTTTCATGACTAAGTAGTGTAGCCCTCCCCGCCAACCTCCGCCATTGAATCCACCCGGCGCCACTGGTGGCTTGCCCCGCGTGCCACTGGTAGCTTGCCCACCAGTGCTCGCCCCCCTAACCTCCCCCCCACACAACGCTTACCGACCCCCAACCGCCTGCCCACCAATACCCCCCGGGGGCGATCACACCCCCTTCGCCGGGTGCCACTGGTGGCTTGCCCACCAGTGCCCCCCCGGTGGCGACCACACCCCCTCGCCGGGTACCATGGGCCGCCGCCGACTTCCGCCGGCGAGTGAGGCACGACATGGCAGACGACCGGACGGCCCCGCCGCCCGACGAAATGGAACTGGTCCGGCTCGACCCCTGGTTGAAACCCTACGCGCAGAAGCTGCGCGCCCGCTACGAGCGTTACGTCACCCTCCGCCGCCGGATCGAGGACGCCGCCGGCTCGCTCGCCGACTTCGCCCGCGGCCACGAATACCTCGGCTTCAACCGTGGCGAGCAGGACGGCCGACCCGGCCTCTGGTACCGCGAATGGGCCCCCCAGGCCCACGCCCTTTTCCTCATCGGCGACTTCAACCACTGGCACCGCGGTCGTCACCAGCTCCGCCGAACGGACGGCGGCGTCTGGCAGATCTTCCTCCCCGACGATCAGCCCGACGACCGCATCCCCCACGGCACCGCCGTCAAGACACACGTCATCAGCGAACTCGGCCCGATGGACCGCATCCCCGCCTACATCCGCCGCGTCGCCCCTGAGCCCGGCGGCCAGCACTTCGTCGGCCAGTACTGGGCCCCGTCTGAGCCCTACACCTGGCGGCACGAGCCGCCCGCCCCGCCGATCAGCCCGCGCATCTACGAGGCCCACGTCGGCATGGCCGTCGAAGCGCAGCGCGTCGGCACCTACCGCGAGTTCGCCGACCAGGTCCTCCCGCGCATCGCCCGTGCCGGCTACAACACCGTCCAGCTCATGGCCATCCTCGAGCACCCCTACTACGGCTCGTTCGGCTACCAGGTGAGCAACTTCTTCGCACCGTCGTCACGCTTCGGCACGCCCGAAGAGCTGAAGGCCCTCATCGACACTGCCCACGGACTCGGCCTCCGCGTCCTGCTCGACATCGTCCACAGCCACGTCGTCAAGAACGTCCAGGAAGGCCTCAACCGATTCGACGGTACCGACTACCAGTACTTCCACGCCGGCCCACGCGGCCAGCATCCGGCGTGGGATTCGCTCCTCTTCGACTACGCCAAGTGGGACGTCCTCCGCTTTCTGCTCAGCAACGTCCGCTACTGGCTCGAAGAGTTCCGCTTCGACGGCTTCCGCTTCGACGGCGTCACCAGCATGATGTACCTCGATCACGGACTCGGCCGTCCGTTCACCGGCTACGACGACTACTTCCCCCCGCACGTCGACGAGGATGCCATCGCCTATCTCCAAATCGCCAACGACCTCGTGCACACGCTCCGCCCCGACGCCTGCACGGTCGCCGAGGACGTCTCCGGCATGGTCGGCACGGCTCGCCCCGTGGCTGAGGGCGGCCTCGGCTTCGACTATCGCCTCGCCATGGGCATCCCCGACTACTGGATTCGCATTCTCAAGGAGCGCCGCGACGAGGAGTGGTCCCTCGCCGAGATCTACCACACGCTCACCAACCGCCGCCGCGGAGAGAAGCACGTCGCCTACGCCGAGTCGCACGACCAGTCCCTCGTCGGCGACAAGACCATCGCCTTCTGGCTGATGGACGCCGCCATGTACCACCACATGACCAAGGACGCCCAGCACGCCGTCATCGACCGCGGCGTCGCCCTGCACAAGATCCTCCGCCTCCTGACCTTCGTCCTCGGCGGCGAGGGCTATCTCAACTTCATGGGCAACGAGTTCGGCCATCCGGAGTGGGTCGATTTCCCGCGTGCCGGCAACAACAATTCCTACCAGTTCGCTCGCCGGCAATGGTCGCTCGTGGACGACCCGCTTCTGCGTTACCACGATTTGGCGGAATTTGACCGGGCGATGTTGGCGATTGACGAACGTTACCACATTCTGGCGGAGTCCGACGTCGAGCTCCTGCTCTCCCACGAAGACCAGAAAGTCATGATCTGCCGCCGCGGCCCCTTCCTCCTGGCGGCCAATCTCCACCCGACGGCGTCCTACGCCGACTACCGCGTCGGCGTGCCCGCTCCCGCCGACTATCGGCTCGTTCTGAACACGGACGACCTCTTCTTCGGCGGCCACGCCATCGTCCGCACCGGTCAGGTCTACCCCTGGCAATCGGTCCCCTGCCACGCCCAACCGCAGAGCGTCCAAGTCTACCTCCCCGCCCGCACCGCCCAACTCTGGTCACCGAAGTAGCTGACACCCTCGTATTCCACCGCCCCCCCACACCTTCATTCTCTAGCTTCAGCATGCGTCAATCCTGCTTGATTGATCCATTGGTACTCAGTAACATGTGGTTATCTCGTCCGATAAGTCTCACGCTCAGAAATACGCAACCATGACCCGCGGGACGCGTGAGGGACCGGCTTCTCGTCTCGGCGAAGCCGCAGGAAGCACCGCCCTTGTTCGAAGCGTTCGGTCCTCCATGCGCCACCCACTCTGAGGAGGACAGGTATGCTCGGGCACACCATGATGGAACAACGAATGTCGCGCCTGTGGCTGCTGGGTGCCATATTGCTCGGTTCACCTGTGCTGGCCGACACACTCCTCGTACCGAGCCAGTACCCGACCATCCAGGCTGCGATCGACGCGGCATGGCCCGGAGACGCAGTCGAAGTTGCCGACGGCACATACACAGGCGACGGGAACCGGGATCTCGACACCGCCGGCAAGGCGATCACCGTCCGCAGTGCGTCCGGTGATCCCGCCCTGTGCATCATCGATTGCGAGGGATCATCGAGTGAACATCACCGTGGCTTCCATTTCCACAGCGGCGAGACAGCCGCCACGATAGTAGACGGCATCACCATCTGCAATGGATACAACCACGGCGGTGGCGGCGTCTGCTGTGCCGAAGCCAGCAGCCCGACGCTCATCAACTGCAGAATCACGGACAACACTGCGACGCAAGCAGCCGCCGGCATCTACTGCTACGACGACAGCAGTCCGACCATCACCGACTGCATGATCGCAAATAACACCGCGGGCCATTCAGGCGGCGGCATCTGCTGCCAAGGCGCCAGCAGCCCCACCATCACCAACTGCACGGTAAGGGCAAACACGACGGACGCCTCCGGCGGCGGGATCTATTGCTCCGACCACTGCCACTTGACCATCATCGACTGCACGATCAGCGACAACTCACTTGGCACCAGTGGTGGCGGTGTCCACTGTCAGCTCTATAGCAGCCTCACAATGACCAACTGCACGATCGCGCACAACGCTGCCAGCAATGCCGGGGGCATTAGCTGCAGCGTGCATTCCGAAATGATGCTCACCAACTGCCTGATCACAGAAAACACCGCGGACCAGTATGGCGGCGGCGTCTTCGCGTCCGGCGACTGCGTGCTGGCCCACTGCACGATCGCGAGGAATACCGCTGCGGGCGGGGGCGGTGTTCGTTGTGGTGTCGACGGCGCCACCCTGCTCAACTGCGTCATAAGAGACAACACGGTAACAGGCAACGGCGGTGGCGCCCTCTGTATCGACAGCGATGCCATGTTCATCAATTGCGCGATTACAGGGAACACGGCAGAACACGGCGGCGGCATCTTCAGCGAAGACAACCCGAGCCCGACGTTCATCAATTGCACGATCGCGGATAACACTGCGGATGACGGCGGCCTCTCCTGCAGTTGGGACAGCACCCCGATATTGACCAACTGCATCCTCTGGGGCAACTTACCGACGGAGGTTTACGTGTGGACGGGAGCCCCGGTTCTGACCTACTGCGATGTGCAGGGAGGATGGGCCGGTGAGGGCAATACCGCCGTCGATCCGGTGTTCGTCGACCCCGTAAACGGCGACTACCGGATTTCCAGAGAGTCGCCGTGCATCGACGCAGCCAACAACCACGCCCTGCCTCCCGATGCGTTCGACCTCGACGACGATGGCGACACGGAAGAGCCAATCCCCCTCGATCTCGCCGGCCACCCCCGCCTCTTTGACGATCCGAACACGCAAGACAGCGGTCTCGGCGAACCACCGCTCGCTGACCGAGGCGCCTACGAGTACCAGGGGCCGTTGACGCTCAACGTTCCAGAAGACTATGACACGATCCAGGCAGCGATCGATGGGGCGATCAACGGCGACGTCGTCACCGTCGAACTCGGCGTCTGGAGTGGCCCCGGCAACCGAGACCTGGATTGCCGCGGTAAGGCCATCACCGTGCGCAGCATCGTCGGAAGCCCGACACTGTGTATCATCAACTGCGAGGGGTCGTGGAACGACCCCCACCGCGGCTTCCATTTCCACAGCGGCGAGACTGCCGACACGGTCATAAGGGGCTTCACCATCCGCAATGGAGAAGCGGAGTTCGGCAGCGGCATCTGCTGCGAGGGCAGCAGCCCGACAATCAACCACTGCACGATCAAGGAAAACGGTTCGCTCAACTACCCAGGCGGCGGGCTCTATTGCACGGCCAGCAGTCCTGCGTTGACCCACTGCACCATCAGCTCAAACACGGCCTACACCGGCGGCGGCATCTACGGCTCGCACAGCAGCCCTGCATTGCACGAGTGCACCATTATTGGAAACACGGCGTACGACGACGGAGGCGGCATCTGCTGGTCGAACGGCGGTCCTGCGTTCACCGATTGCAGCATCACGGGAAACGTGGCCGGAAGCAACGGCGGCGGCTTGTATGCCTACGGTGCCAACCTCTCATTGACGGACTGCACGATCAGTGCGAATGAGGCCTACGCCGGCGGCGGTCTCTATTGCGAGCATGCCTACCCGACGTTTACCCGCTGTACGGTCAGTGATAACTCCGCCGATTCCTACGGTGGAGGTGTCTACTGCCTCTTGATCCACCCCACCTTCACCGACTGCACGGTCCGCTCGAATAGCGCTGGTGTCATGGGCGGCGGCGTGTATTGCCGGCAAAATGGCAGCCCCACCTTCACCGATTCGGAGATCATCGAGAACACGGCCGGCGGCGGTATCGTCTGTGAGTATCACTCCGACCCAATCTTCTTCAACTGCACGATCGCCAGAAACGTCGGCGCGGTTGGCGGTGGCCTACACTGTTGGGAAGGATCCAACCCGGAGCTCACGGACTGCGCGATCGCGGAAAACACGGCGGAATACGACGGCGGCGGCGTCTTCTGCACAACGGGCAGCAACCCGGTACTCACCAACTGCACGATCGCCGCCAATGTTGCCTCCACCGGCGCCGGCGGCGCGCTCTCCTGTGTGGAAGAAAGCAGCCCGACGTTCATGAATTGCCTGATCACCGAAAACTCGGCGTCGTCCGGCGGAGCGCTGCACTGCTGGATGGCCGACCCGACGTTCACCAATTGCACGATCGCCCTGAACACCGCAGGCTATGGGGGCGGGCTGCTCTGCGAGGAAATGAGCAGCCCGGTGCTGACCAACTGCATCCTGTGGGCCGACTCGCCGCACGAGATCTTCGTCTACTCCGGTACACCCGCCGTGACGTACTGCGACGTCCAGGGCGGCTGGCCCGGCGGAGGCAACATAGACGCCGACCCGCTGTTCCTCGCCGGGCCGGTCGGCTACTTCTATCTGAGCCATACCGCAGCCGGCCAACCGTTTGACAGTCCCTGTATCGACGGCGGCAATGACACCGCCGAGCACTACGGCCTGGCGACGTCAACGACCCGCCGCGACGAGGCTGTGGACACCGGCATCGTGGACGTCGGCTACCACTACCCGGTCACAGGCCAGCCGTTCGTGCATGGCGACTTCGACTACAACGGCAACCTGGACATGGAGGACTTCGGCGAATCCGTCTCCTACGCAACGGGCCCCGCCCCGGATCCCCCGCACTGGCCGCCGATGTACGGGAACCCCCGCGGCAACATCGTCGACTTCGACGACGACGGCGACGTCGACCTGTTCGATTGGAGCTGCTTCCAGTCGGCGTTCGCGCCGTAGTGGGTGCGGCGGCCCGTGCCCGCCAATTCCCCCGGCACCCACCCGCGGGCACGGCCCGGCCTACTTCTTTGTGGTCCGTTTCGCCTTCGCTTTGGGCTTCGGCGGGTCGTCGATCAGTTCAAGCAGATTGCCGAAGTCGACACCGAGAGCGCGGCATATCTTTTCGAGGGTCGCAATCGTCGCGTTGTAGCCTGGCTGGCTTCCCATGATCTGCAGCGTGCCATGGGCGATACCGGTTCGCTCCGCGAGCAGCTTGTATGTCATGCGCTCGCCAGTTCGTCGCCGGTAAGCCTCCATAGCCTCCCTCAGCTTGATTGCGACCACGTCTTATCCACCAAGAAAGAAATCATAGCTGATAATTAAGATTCTGCTTGACACCGAGCAGACATAGATGTATAATACCGTCATTAGCAGAGGCTCGGTAACCGCTCGCCGACGCGGGGTGTTAAAGACGCGCCCTACGGCGTGAACCTCGGACGGCCGGCGGTATATATGCCCTGGCAGGCAAACGGTCACTCCAGCAGGCACGCTTACAGCAACGGCGTGATGCGGGTTCATGCTCACCTCAGCCAAGGCAGCCTCGCCCGGGACAGTGTCCGCGCTTATCATAGCGGGCGCTGCCCGGTGCGCGGGGTCGCGAGGGTGAGCTTGACCGTTTGCCCGTGACCTTTAGCGCATCGGGTGGCGCCCGTTTCCTTTTGGTGCCATCAGCTTTCGACGTTCCGCCGTCCCCAACGGCGTCGCCACCCCTGCGCGCCAATGCCGGGCGGGCCGTGCCCGCCAATCGCGAATCCGTCCGAACACCCGCGGCGGCCACGGCCCACCCTACATGGTGCGGAGGCAACGCCGCGGTCGAAGACCGGGGTCATGGCGTGGAGGAGTGCCCATGCTCGACCGGATCCATACCCGCGCCGGCGACGGCCTGATGCTGACCTTCCCCTACGTCAGTGGCAACGACAACGTCCCCGCCACACTCGAATTCTGGACGGCCCACGTCGCCCGCGACCTCCTGCAACTCGCCGTCCACTTCCGCGCCCTCGGCATCCTGGGCGAAATCCCCGGCGGAGCCCGCTATCAAGGCCTCGACTACGGTCGCGGTAAAGACCTCCCCGAAAGCGCCCCCCCGTGCTTCTGGCTGCGCCCCGTCGACCGCCAGACGCGGTTGAACGTTCTGGCCGAGTGCCTGCGGCGATTGAACGCACGCGAGGTGTTCACCCGCATTCGTGAAACACACGACTACCGCCCGCAGACGCTGCCGGGCAAGTGGACCGCCTACCTGGACCGGCACGCCGCGATTAAGGGCGGGTTGCTGACGGTGGTCGCCTGTTGCATCGACATACTGGTCGTCGAGCCGGGGTTGGAGGAAATCGAGCTGCGGGCGACGTGGTGGCAACGGTGGTGGGCACACACGAACGAATAGGACGAGCCCACCAAATTCGTCGCCGAACCGGAGAAGCTCATCACAACAGAGGACGAACACTATGACCGCACCGACCACACGCCACGACAACGAAAACGCCGCAGAACGGGCCGTGCCCGCCGGCGGCGACACGCCGGAAACGCCCGGCCCTGCGCCGACCGACACGGACGCCTTCGCCCTGACGGCGTTGCTCCACGATCTCCAACCACACCCCGAACTCGACCTGCCGACGATGGCCTATCATCTCCATCAATCCGACGCCACCGCCGCCGACGGCTACGGCCACGCGGCCATCAACGAGGCCCGTTCCGCTCTCGAAGCCCTCATCGTCAGCATCGCCCGCACCATCTGCCACGGCGTGACAGATAGCACCGGTCTTCGCCTCCGCGAACGTATCCAGGCCGGCAGCACGTTCCGCACACACCGCCGCTGTCTGATGGACGCCGGCTTCATCGACATCGACGAAAACGAACTGCTGCAATACGTCTACAGCATAGCCAGCGCCCGAGGCAGCCATTACGGCGTAACCGACGACGCCTGGACCCGCCTGGCCCGGCGAATCGTCTTCATCGTCGGCCAGCACTTCACACAGCGTTACACCATCTGGAAGCAAAACGGCCGCCAGCCGGCGTCGCTTCCCACCAACCACCCCCAGCCGGCGTCACGCTCCTGGCCCGCGCGCCTCCTCGCCACCCTCCTGCCCCGCCGACAACCACCCCCAACGCCCCCCATCTCCACCAGGAGATCAACCCGCCGCAAACGCGCGAACGCACGCACGTAGGGCGCCGCGCGGCGGTCGACGTCGGCCACGGGGGGCCGACGCTACGGGACGGCTGGCACGGAGACCGGCCGCTACGGAAGACGTCCGACACGCCGCAAACGCGCGAATCGACAAACATAGGGCGGCCCGTGCCCGCCAATAGGCAACAGAACCCGCCAGAATCCGCCAGAACCTAGCATTCCTAGGATTCCCCTTTGCTTCTCTCCCGAAGCGCGTCTATCTTTCACGTGCTCACGCAGTTCCCGGGCCCGCCTTGACGGACCCTCGGCCTTCGGAGCCAGGACGTCGATCGAAACGTTGTAGCACGGCTAACCCCGTGTGGTCGGCGACCAAACCCCGAAGACGGATCGTCTCGTGACCCGTGCGTCGGCGGAGCACCTTGCCGATCGTCGTCGGCCTGTAGCGGCCGGTCTCCGTGCCGGCCGTCCGTAGCGTCGGCCCCCCGTGGCCGACGTCGACTGCCGGCGACCGTTCACCTCGGTGAACACGGCAACGGTGCTCAGAGGACGTCGCTCGCATCGGCGAACGCCAGGACGCGGCTGCCTGCACGGAACCGCCCCCTCGCGGTCACTCAGCGCAGCACCGGAGCGGATCTTTGACAATCGAGTATGCCCCATTCGCCGCGCGGGCGGCCGATCCAGGACGCCCGCGCGCCAGAGCGAAAGCGGACACAGGGGCAAAGGGGCAGAGGAGCAAAGGAGCAGAGGGAGGGCGATCGGCCCCCGACCGCTCTGCTGCCTCGGCACTCTGAGTGGAGCCGAAGGGGCTGCCTCCGGCTCAGGGCTCAAGGCTCACGGCTTGTGGCTGACGGCTGACGGCTGATGGCTGATGGCTTCGCGAAGACGTCCGGTATGGAGCTCGGACGCTACGGCGTTCGCCGCACTGGTGGACAAGCCACCAGTGGCACCCAGTGTTCGCCGGCGGTGGCACGCGAGTTGCCGAGCGCGCAACGCCTCGTTGCCTCGTTGCCTCCCCCTACTCAGCCCACAACCCGCCCGTCTCGCGCAGCCACGCCACAATGCAGTCGGCGGCGTCGGCGACGTTGTCGTGCGAAATGTCCAGCTCCAGCGTCGGCAGGAGCGAACTCGCCGCCAGTTGGCGGAGGGCCTCCTGCTCGGCGATGAAAACCGACAGATCGTCGTACTGCGACGGGCGGCCGGAGATCTTGAGGCGGGCGGCGCGGGCTGTCGGGAAGGAGGCCGGTTCGCGCGTGCAGAGCACCAGGCGGAAGCCCAGGGCCGAGAGCCGCTCTTCCAGCCAGGTGAAGTCGAACGCCGTATCGTGCACGCGCTGCTGGTAGGCCTGCGTGGACAGGTGGAAGCGATCGACAATCCACGAGTAATACGGCAGCAGCTCGAACAGGTGCAGCCACGTGCGGTACGTCTCCATCGCCCGCTCGGCCTCATCGGGGGCGAAGTTGATGAGGCCGCGGCCCCACGGCGTGTTCGTAAACCCGCACCACTCGGCGGACACCAGCGGCGAGTGATAGCGGTAACGGCGTGGCCCGACGAACCCCGGATGCTCGTTCAGGCGGAAGGCGATCTCCGTCTTGAGCGTCAGCCGCGTGCCTTCGAGGATGATCTTCGGGCAGAGTTTCGACCCCATGGCCACCTCACCGCCGACTCGGCAGGTAATAATCCCGCACGTACTCGGCGACCATGTGGTGGGTGTTGAACTGGCCGCAGACGGTGCGCATCGAGCGCAGCATGCGCTGAATCCAGCGGCGGGGCAGGTTCTCACGGTCACGCTCGTAGAAGAGCGGGACGATCTCGCGTTCGAGGAGATCGTATAGCGCGTCGGCGTCGGCGCGATCGCGGGCGGTCTTGCTCTTCGCCGGCCCGCCGACGATGGCCCAGCCGTTGGCGTGGTCGAACGCCTCGGGCCACCAGCCGTCGAGGATCGAGCAGTTGAGGCCGCCGTGCAGGGGCGGTTTCATGCCGCTGGTGCCGGAGGCCTCCTGCGGGCGGAGCGGGTTGTTGAGCCACACGTCGCAGCCGGCGGTGAGCAGACGGCCGACCTGCATGTCGTAGTTTTCGAGCAGGGCGACGCGGCCGCGCAGGCCGGCCTTGTGCGCGAGCGTGTAGATCTGCCGGGCGAACGCCTGTCCCGCTGCATCGCGGGGATGAGCCTTGCCGGCAAAGACGATCTGCACGGGGCGGTCGGGGTCGTTCAGGATCGCGGCGAGCCGCGGCAGGTCGCGGAAGATGAGCGGAGCCCGCTTGTAGGTGGCGAATCGCCGGGCGAAGCCGATGGTCAGGACGTCCTCGTCGAACATCTCGCACGCGGCGCTGAGCTCGCCGACCGGGCCGAGCCGCCGGGCGATCTGGTCGCGCAGACGCTCGCGGATGAACTGCACCAATCGGGCTCGCAACTGTCGGCGGACGGACCACAACTCGCCGGCGGGGATACGTGGGGCACGCTGCCACGGATTGTGCCTCGGCCCGGCGCCGAGCCAGCGTGGCTTGAGGTGCCGCTGATACAGCCCTTCGACCTCCGGGGCGAGCCACGTCTGCGAATGCACGCCGTTGGTGACGTGGCCGATGGGGACGTCTTCGGGGCGTTTGGCGTCGAACACGTCCATCCACATCCGCCGCGAGACTTCGCCGTGCAGGCGCGAGACGCCGTTGCAACGACCACTCAGCCGGAGAGCGAGCACGGTCATGCAGAAGGGCTCGGTGCGGTCGGCGGAGTTTTCGCGGCCGAGGCCGAGGAACTCGTTGCGCGGTACGCCGATCTCGCGCATGAGCGGGGCCAGGTAACGTGTGGTGAGCTTCGGCTCGAAACGGTCGTGGCCGGCGGGGACGGGCGTATGCGTGGTGAAGACGGTCGAGGCACGCACGTTCTCGATGGCGCGGGCGAACGTTCGGCCGGCCCGCCGCAAACGCCGCAGCCGTTCGAGCGTGCAGAAGGCGGCGTGGCCTTCGTTGAGGTGGAAGACGTTGGGTCGCAGGTGGAGCTGTTCGAGGGCGCGCGTGCCGCCGACGCCGAGGAGGATCTCCTGACTGAGTCGCGTCTCCTGGTCGCCGCCGTAGAGATGACGGGTGATGGCGCGGTCCGCGGGGCGGTTCCGGCGGACGTCGCTGTCGAGCAGGTAGAGCGGAACGCGGCCGACGTCGGCGCGCCAGATGCGCGCGGTGACCTTGCGGCCGGCGAGCGGCACGGTGACGTGCTGGCGTGTGTCGGTCAGCGGCAGCAGCGAGTAGTCGCACTCCGGGTAGAGCGCAAGCGTGCTGCCGTCACTGGCGAATGACTGCTGGTAGTAGCCGCAGCGATAGAGCAGGCCGACGGCGACGAGGGGTACGCCGAGATCCGACGTCGACTTGAGATGATCGCCGGCGAGAACGCCGAGTCCGCCGGCGTACTGCGGCAGGCATTCGTGCAGGGCATATTCGGCGCAGAAGTAGGCGACGCGGAGGCGTTTGTCGGCGTGCTTCGCGGTGCGGGCGAACCACATGCCGGCCCGCAGGTACGCCCGCAACAACGTCTCGTACTCCTTCAATAGCGCGCGGAATGACTTGTCCGCGGCGCAGGCTTCGAGCCGGGCGGGCGAAAGACGAGCGAGCGTTTCGAGCGGGTTGTGGTTGGTCGCGTCCCATAGCACGGGGTCGAGCGCGGCAAACAGCCGCTGGGCCGGGCTGTTCCACGTCCACCACAGGTTGCCGGCCAGTGCTTCCAGACGCAGCCGCAGGTCAGGTGACGGCATACTCATTTCTCCGAAGCGGCGCCCGCGGTGCGGACGCGGTCGTATGCAACAGCCAATTCGTGCAGACGATCGGCGATGGCCGGCGTCAGGGCGTTCGGCGGAAGCCGCCAGCGCCAGTTGCCCTCGGCGGTGCCGGGGAAGTTCATGCGAGCCGCACTGCCGAGGCCGAGCAGGTCCTGTGCCGGGATGACGGCGAGGTTGGCAACGGACATGTACGCCAGGCGGATGATGTCCCAGTGGATCTCGCGGCCGGTTGTGCCGAGGTAGCGGAGCAGGCGGCGGTATGGCGTCGCTCCGCCGCGGCGGCCGCGCTGACGGGCCTCGGCTCGCAACGTGCGGAACCAGCCGACGGTCGTGTCGTTGTCGTGCGTGCCGGGATAGACGACGCACTGGCGCAGATAGGCGTCGGGCTCGTTGTAGTGGTCGCCGTCGCCGCCGAAGGCGAAGTGCAACAGCCGCATGCCGGGGAAGCCGAAGTCGTCGCGCAGGGCGGTGGCCTCTTTCGTCACGACACCGAGATCTTCGGCGATGATCTGCACGGGGCCGAGCGTCTTGCGCAGGGTTTCGAGCAGTGCTCGGCCGGGCACGCGCGCCCAGCGGCCGTGCTGCGCCGTTCGCGCGCGGCCCGGCACCGCCCACAAGCGATGGAAGCCGAGGAAATGATCGACGCGGACGGCGTCGAACTGCTCGAACGTTCGGCGGAAACGGGCGAGCCACCAGGTGAAACCGCTACGGCGATGGCGAGGCCAGTCGTAGTGCGGATGGCCCCAGAGCTGGCCGGTGCGGCTGAACATGTCTGGTGGAACGCCGGAGACGACGCGTGGCCGGCCGCCGGGTTCGAGCTGGAAGAGCTTGGGGTGGGCCCAGACGTCGGCGCTCTGGTGGGCGACGAAGATAGGGATGTCGCCGATCAGACCGACGCCGCGCTGATGGGCATAGCGGTGCAGGGTGGACCACTGCCGATCGAAGATGAACTGGCAGAAGCGGTGGAAATCGACGTCGTCGGCCAGAGAGCGGCGGGCCTGGTCGAGGGCCGCGGGTCGGCGGGTGCGCAGAGGCTGGGGCCAGCGTGGCCAGGGGCGGCCGTGGCACTTGTCCTGCAACGCGGTGAACAGGGCGTAGTCTTCGAGCCAGTCGCGATGCTGTTCGCAGAAAGCGTCGAAGGCGGCGCGCTGGCGGCGGCTGCGGGCAGCGAACGCGGCGTGCGCCCGGCGAAGTCGATCGAGGCGATAGGGGCGGACTGCTTCGTAGGCGACGTGTTGGTCGCGCAGGCCGCGAGTCGGCGCCAGGTCGACTTGGCTCAACAGGCCGTCGCGAGCGAGCAGTTCGAGGCTGATGAGCAGTGGGCTGCCGGCCATGGCCGAGGTCGAACTGTATGGGCCGTCGCCGGGACCGGGGGGCACGACGGGCAGCATCTGCCACCAGCGTTGGCCGGCGGCGGCGAGGAAGTCGACGAAGGCGAATGCCGACGGCCCGAGGTCGCCGCTGCCGTGCGGACCGGGGAGGGACGTCGGGTGCAGCAGGACGCCGGCGGCACGCTGGTCGAGGCGGAAGCGTTTCTCCATGGCCGACGAACTCCGCGGCGGGGTCACTTGGGTGTCGCCGCGTGCAGGACGATTCCGCCGAGCGGCGGCACGGACAGCTCGACGCGTTCATCGGTGGCGGCGATCGTGTCCGTGGTGCCGAACACGCCCTTCCACTTATGCGGCGCGCCGGTCGGCAGTGCCACGGCGACCTTCGCCGGCTGCGTCGAGGCGTTCAAGGCGACGATGAGCTGCTCGTTCTGGTCTTTGCGCAGGAACACCCACACGTCGGCGGCATCGTCGCAGAGCAACGTCTGGAACGTGCCGGTGCGCAACGCCGGATGCTCGCCACGCAGCTTGATGACCTGCCGGTAGAACGCCAGTTGGTCGTCCATGACGGCGTTCTCTTCGGGCTTGTCGTAGGGCTGGAGGTCTTTCCAGAGCATCGGCTTGCGGCAGGTGGGGTCGTCGGCGCCCCACATGCCGACCTCGTCGCCGTAGTAGACCATCGGTGCCCCGATGTACGTCATCTGGATGAGCGCGGCCAGCCGGGCGCGTTGGTAATCCTGCGCGGACGGCTTGGCGTTGTTGTACTTCGGGCCGTTGTCTTGCACGCGGTTGGCGTGGTCGTAGGCGCGGTCGGGGTTCAGGGCCATCGACGCGACGCGGTCGGTGTCGTGGCTGTCCATCAGGTTCTGGAGCACGAGCGTCGCCGGCAGCGGGTACGACAGGCGCAGCTCACGCAGCCGGCGGTCGAACTCGCTGACCTTTATCTTCCAGTTGCGGTCCATCACCCAGGACACGACGGCGCGGGCGAACGGGTAGTTCATGACGGCGTCGAAGTGGCGACCGTCGAGCCACATCTCGCTGCGGTCCCAGATCTCGCCGGTGATGTACGCGTTCGGGTTGATCGACTTCACCAGCGTGCGCCACTCGACCCAGAACGGCTCGGCGATTTCGTTGGGCACGTCGAGCCGCCAGCCGTCGATGCCGTCGCTCGGATCGCCGTCGCCGTTGGGGTCCATCCACCGGCGGGTGACGGCGAAGATGTGCGCCTTGACCGTCGGGCTGGCCAGGCCGTCGGGGCTCTTGCGGAAGACGGGCAGATCGCCGAAGCCGGCCCAGCCGACGTACTCGAACGGCTCCCACGAGGTCACTTCGAACCAGTCGGCGAAGCGCGAGCTGCGGCCGTTGGCCAGCACGTCCTGAAACGCCGGATGCGGCCGGCCGACGTGGTTGAACACGCCGTCGATGATGACGTGGAAGCCCTGGGCGTGGGCCGTCTCGATGAACTTCAGGAAGCGGCGGTCGGAGTCGGTCCACTGCCACGTGGACGGGTCGAGCAGGTCCTCGCGGGCGGCGACGGCGTCGTAGTCGCCACGCGTACCGAAGTGGTCGTCGATGTGGACGTAATTGGTGGCGTCGTACTTGTGGTTGCTGGCGGCCTTGAAGACGGGGTTGAAGTAGATGGCGTTAACGCCGAGCTCTTTCAGATACGGCAACTCCGCTTCGACGCCGGCGATGTCGCCGCCGTAGAAGCGGCGGAAGACGTTGAACTGGTAGAACGTCTGGCCGTTGTCGACTTCGTACGGACACGGTGAGAACCACTCGCTGGTCCAGGGGCAGACCGGTTCGGGATCGTTGCCCGGATCGCCGTTGCGGAAGCGGTCGGGGAAGATCTGGTACCAGATGGCATTCTTGGCCCAGTCGGGCGTGCGGAAGACGCTCTCGTCGGTGAAGCTGGTGCTGTAGTCGTAGGGGTCGCTGACGCGCAGGTCGCCGTCGGTGAGGATGAACGTGTACTCGACGCGGTGCACGCCAGGGTCGCGGCTGCGGCGCTCGGGGCCGAGAGGGACCTGCGCCTCGTACAGGGCGAAGCGGTCGTCCTCCTGGATGAGGTCCATGGGCGTCAGACCGTCATCCTTGAGGGCGACGGCGACGCTCTGCACGTCGCCGGCCAGCGTGCGATAGCGGATCAGCACGCGATCGGACGCGAGTGACTGGAAGTAGAGCGGCAGGTAACAGCGGTGCTCGAGGCCGCCGGCGTCGATCTGACCGTCGCCGCGGGTGGCCGTCGAGCGGGTCAGGTGAGCGAGGCGGCCGAGGCGCAGAACGGAGTTGTTACCGCCGTGGCCGTCGTCGGTGACGTCGGTGTTGAGCGGGTCAGGGTGCCACTGCTGCCCGTTGACGACGAACTTGTAGTCATGCACGCCCGGCGGCAATTCGACCGCGACGGACCACTGTCCGTCGTCGCCGGGACCGGCCAGCGGATTGGCGCCGCTGTTCCAGCCGTTGAACGTACCGGCGAGGTTCACCGACGTCGCCGGTCCGGAAGGCCGATAGCGGAACGTGCAGCGCCAGAGCGACGGGCCGACCGGCTCGGCGGTCACCGAGGACGGCAGGCTGCCGGCGTCGGCCTCGGCGGCGATCTCAAGCCGCGGGGCGGGTGGCCAGTCGGCCAGCGCCCATGACGGACCGGCGGCGAGCAGCGCGAGCAGCAGGAACGTGGTGATGCCACGGCCCGCAGGCGGCCGCGACCCGGCGGTTGTCGTGTGTTTGCTGGGTTTCATGCCGCGAATTATACTCGGCCGGCCGCTGGTGACAGCGGTGCGGCGGAGGTTGCTTGAGGACGAACCTGGGCAGGCAGGTCGGTCGTGCGCTGCGGGTGATCGTGGCCGTCGTGGCGGTCGCGATGACGCTGGGCGCCTTCGCCTGGGTGGGTACACGGCCGCTGCGCCAGGCGAAGCTGGGGCCGAACCAGGTTCTGTTGCGTGTTGTCCACTGGGGAGATGACACCGAAGACGCCATCGTCGCCCGGCTAATCGCCGGTTTCGAGCGAAAATACCCCGACATTCGCATCATGCGGGTCAACCCGGGCGGCGCTGAGGCCGTGACGACCAAGGTGCAGACAATGGTCGCCTCGGGTGATCCGCCGGACGTGTTCTATCTTGGCTACGAGCGCGTGGCCGGCTGGGCGGCGAAGGACGTGCTGGCCGACCTGGAGCCATTCATCGCCGACGACGAGGCCCGTGAAGATCCGGATGCGCTGGATCTGAATAACTTCTACATAAACGTGGTCGACGCGTTCCGCTTCGACGGCGAGGTGACCGGCCGGGGAAGGCTATACGGCATTCCGAAAGACTTCACCACAGTCGGCTTCTATTACAACAAGGATCTGTTCCGACGGGCGGGCGTGCCGGAGCCGGCACTCGATGGGTGGACGTGGGACGAGTTCATCGACGCGGCCCGGCGAATCGGGCAGCTCACGGACGAGAAGGGCAACCCCTGCTACGGAGCCGACTTCGTCACGTGGGAGGCGATGCTGCGCGTCTATTGCTGGACGTGCGGGGCGCAGATCACCAGCGACGGTTTCCGCACGTTCGACTTCCTCGACCCGCAGGTCGTAGCGGCTCTGGAGCGGCTGCGCGGCTGGTTCTTCGAGGACACGCGGGCTCTGCGCAGCGCCAAGACACAGCTCGAAACTGGCGAGGAGCCGTTCCTCTCCGGACGCGTCGGCCTGGCTGGACCGTTCGGGCGATGGAAGATCCCGCCCTACCGGGAAATCAAGGATCTGAAATGGGCTTTCGACTGGGATTTCGCCCCCCTGCCGCACGAGGCCGGGCACCCGCCCGCCAACGGCATCTTCACGACGGCGTGGGCGATGTCGCAGCGGACGGCGCAATCGCCGCGGGCGGACGCCGCGTGGAAGCTGATCCGCTATCTCTGCGGTGAGGAGGGACAAACGGCCATCGCCCGCGAGGGCCTGGCCATCCCCACGATGATCAGCGTCGCCGAGAGCGAGGCGTTCGCCGACCCGGCGCTGAAGCCGGACAACGACCAGGTATACCTCGACATGGTGCCGTCCGCCCGGCCGATCATCTGGCCGCCGGACCCGAAGTACCTGGACCAGTTCCGCCGCCCGATGGAAGAGGTGTTCAAGAGCGGGGTGAAGACGGTGCCGCAGGCGCTGGCCCAGGTACAGAAGGACTGGGAAGCGCTGAAGGCCGCCGACGTGATGCAGGATCGGTACCCGCGGATGCCGTGGGGCCTGGTGGCGACGGGGATCCTGGTGCCGCTGAGCCTACTGGTGGTCGTGGCGGCGGCGCTGTGGTGGTCGCGGCGGCCGTCGCGGGTCGCGCTTCAGGAAGAAGTCGCCGGCCTGGGCATGGTCAGCCCGTGGGTGATCGGATTCGTGACGTTCACGGCGTTTCCAATCGTGCTGTCGCTGCTGCTGGCGTTCTGCCGGTGGAGCGGACTGGCCACGCTCGATCATGCCGAGTTCGTCGGGCTGGATAACTTCCGGCAGATGTGGCACGACACGGGCTTTCGGAACTCGCTGCGGGTGACGCTGTACTACGCGGTGCTGGCTGTGCCGCTGGGACAGATACTGGCCCTGCTGGCGGCGACGCTGATGAACGCCGAGGTGCGGGGCATCGGGCTGTTCCGGGCGGCGTGGTACCTGCCGAGCGTGCTGGCCGGCGTGGCCATCGCCATCCTGTGGCGGTGGGTATTCCATCACGAGCACGGCATGCTGAACGCCATGCTGGACCCGGTGCTGGGGCTGTGGGACCTACATGCCCCGCGTTGGTTCGAGCACGACGCCGCGACGTGGGGCGTGCCGGCGTTCGTCATCATGAGCTTCTGGGCGCTGGGTGGACCGATGATGATCTACCTGGCCGGATTGAAGGGGATCCCGCAGGATCTGTACGAAGCGGCGGCGATCGACGGGGCCGGCTGGTGGCGGCGCTTCCGCAACGTCACGCTGCCGATGCTCAGCCCGGTCATCTTCTTCAACGTGATCATGGCCCTGATCGCGTCGTTCCAGGTGTTCACGCAGGCGTATGTCATGACCGGCGGCGGGCCGGGCGACGCCACACGGTTCTACGTGCTGTACCTGTACAACAACGCGTTCGACCTGCACGAGATGGGCTACGCGTCGGCGATGGCGTGGCTGCTGCTGTTGATGATTCTGGCGCTGACGTTGTTCATTATGAGGAGTACGAGGCGGTTTGTTTATTACGAGGCGTTGAGGGCATAGGAGCAAAGGGGTAGGCGTGCTGAGGACTTATCGAGATCTTAAGGTTTGGCAGAAGGCGTTCAGGCTGTGTGCACATATCTATACTGCAACTCGCGGGCTGCCGCGGGATGAGCGGTTTGGGTTGACTGCGCAGATGCGGCGGGCGGCGGGGATCTCAGCCCGGCCATGGAAGACGTCGACGAGGTGGAGCGCATGCTATCCGCACTCATCCGGTCACTGATCGCCAAGGAGGAATCTCAATGACGCAATCCGCCTCTGCCCCTTTGCTCCTTTGTTCCTTTGTCCCTTTGTTCCTTCACCCCTCTGCTCCTCCAACTTCCGTGACCCTATGAAACCCAAGACCTTCGCCATCTACGCGACGCTCCTCGCCGGCAGCCTGGTCATGCTCTTTCCGCTGTGGTGGATGATGGTGGTGAGCCTAGCCACGCCGAGTGAGGCCAGCGCCGCCGGCACCGACTTCCAGTGGTTCCCGCGGAGCTGGGAGTGGGGCAACTACGGGCAGTCGCTACTGAAGATGGGGTCGGTGCACGGGACGGGCACGTGGGCGGACTGGTACGGCTTCCTGGACGCCTTCGCCAATACGATCGTGATCACAGTGCTCAGCGTCGCCGGCCAGGTGCTGTCGTGCAGCCTGGTGGGCTATGCGTTCGCCCGGCTGCGCTTTCGTGGTCGGGAGCCGGCGTTCATCGTCATGATCGCCACGATGATGCTGCCGGCACAGGTGACCATGATCCCCATGTTCATCCTGTTCCGCTGGTTCGGGTGGATCAACACGTTCCTGCCGCTGGTGGTGCCGATGTTCTTCGGCACGCCGTTCTACATCTTCATGTTCCGGCAGTTCTTCGCGCAGGTGCCGCAGGCCCTGGTCGAGGCGGCCCGGATCGACGGCTGCGGCCACCTGGGCATCTGGTGGCGGATCATGCTGCCGCTGTGCCGGCCGGTGATCGCCATCACGGCGATCTTCGTGTTCATCTTCGTGTGGAACGACTTCCTCGGGCCGCTGATCTACCTGCACAGCGAAGAGCAGATGACACTGGCGGTCGCCCTGAACCAGTTCAAGAACCAGTACGGCGACTTCCGCGATATGAACCTGCTCATGGCGGCGAGCATCGTCACCATGATCCCGTGCATCGTGCTGTTCTTTGTGGCGCAGAAGCAGTTCATCGGCGGGCTCAGTCTCGGTGGGGTGAAGGGGTAGGAAGAAGGTAACCCCTTCGGCTCCGCTCAGGGTGTCGAGGCAACGAGGCGTTGCGGGCGGGGGCATGGCTTGGGCAGCCAGGTCGTTGGTCCTGGTCATCCCCCCGCTCAGGCAGGATGTGCGGTGCCCTGGAGACGCGGACCGGCTGAAAGAGTCCGCGCTCCAGGGCGAGGAGGCACACACGATCACGGCCTCACGCGGGCCCCCTCGCCCGCGCAGGCCGGTTCACGCACTACGGCTCAACGAGCAGACCCACGAACGGCGAGATATCGAAGTTGTTCACCACGCCGTCGCCACTGCAGTCGCCGTTGAGGATATCGCACTCCGGATAGGCCGCCGCGTACGCCGCCGGATCCGTCACCGCCAGCACGAACGGCGAGATGTCGAAGTTGTTCACGATGCCGTCGCAATTCATGTCGCCGGGGATGCCTTCCACAAGCCACGCCGCCCAGATGCCCTGGTAGGCGTAACTGGCGTCGCGGGCCTCGCACAGCAGCAGGACGTCATCACCATGCACGGCGATCTGGTTCATCTGCGTGAACCAGTCTCCGGCAACATCGACCGGATCTCCCCAACCCGTGCCGTCGTTCCACAGCGACGTGAAGTTCAACTGTCGCTCCGGCAACACCGTGTTCAGCGCGACGATCTCTTCCGTCCCGCGCAGCCCGACGCTCGTGATGCTGAAGTCGTCGGCTTCGACGGCCGCCAGCACCTCCGGCGCCGCCCAGCCGGTGGCGGCGTAGTAGCGCAGGGCATACACGTGCCGACCGTATCCTTCGTCGGCCTGCAGGATGCACAACACGTCACCAGCGTCGTTGACCGTCGCCTTCCCGGTCACCTCCATCAAGGTCGGCGCGATCGAGTCAAGCAGATGGACCGGCGCCTGCCACGCTCCGTTGAGCGTCCGGCTCGCATACAGGCGAACGCCGCTCTTCGTCGGGCTTTCCCAGAACACGGTCGCTTCACCGGCCTCGTCGACGACGGCGCACATCCGCGACATCGTCCCGCTCCCGACGGTGAACGTGGCGTATTCGTAAGCACCGGGCAGGAAATCCGATCCGGACCATTCGACCAGCCCCGAATCGAAACGATGCACGTAGATGGTGTAGTTCTCGTACTCCATGCGCCCCATGTAGAACAGGTAGACCGTGTCTCCCGACTTGTTCTGCACGATCGTGGGCAGCGCGGCGGTGTACAGGTTGCCCGGCGAGACGGCGACGGGCGACGACCAGCTATCGGTCGAGGCCGTGTAGTATTCCGCCTCGACGAACGAGGGGGAAGTCCATACGAGGTGCGTCTCGACCGCATTCCCCAGATCATCCGTCCCGACGTTGGTCGTGGTGACTTTCGGGCCCCGGTCCAGTCTGAGCTGCGCGGAAGCCGCCCAACCCTCGCCCGGCGTATAGCGTATGCCGTGAACGCCGTAGGCCCAGGTCGCCGTATTGAAGAAGGAATACGTGAGCGTGATGTTCCCGTCGCCGTCGATCACCGCATCCGACCCCCAACCGTTCGGGAGAGCGGCGAACGGGCCCACGCCGATCGTATGGGGAAGCACTTCAGCCTCGTCCCACGTTCCGTCCAGGGCGTTGTAGTGCGCGACCCAGGGGAACATGCAGTCGCCCCAACCCTGAACGGGATAGGGCGCGGCGAAGAACACCCACGCGTCCCCCTGCTCGTTGAACACCACGTCGTTGAGGAAGCAGTTCGCCGGTGCGATCTGGACCAGGTTGCCCCAGCCCCGGTTGCCGTCGCTGGCGCGGACCACCGCCGTGATGGCCAGGACCGCACACGCGGCGGTCACGATAAGGTTCATCCGACACTGTCGCGATTTCATGAATATCGTCCTTTGCTCCATTGCACTCGTTATCCGTCGCTGCATGTTGCGAAACGCCGCCCGTGCTTCTCCACTAAGGCGTGCTGCGCAGCCACGTGCTCCAGTAATCGCTGTCCTCGCTGAACAACCACAACACCTCGCCGTTGTCACTCACCAGCTCCTGGCCGCCCAGGGCCCCACTGGTGCCGGCGTATAGCGGTTCGGTCATCCATCTCGTGCCGTCATACAGGAAGGAGCCCGAGCGCACCTGCCCCGCCATCGCTTCGGTCCTCATCGTCAACACGGCCTGCTCGCCTTCGTAGAAACAACAGCGTACCGGGTTGATGTACGGATCCGACGGCGTTCCGTGAACCAGTGTCGCGGCATCCCACTGGTCGTCGGCGGCCCGATACCGCGCGGCGTAGCACTTCACGACTCCGAAGTCGAGCTGGATGTCGCTCTTGCCGATGAAGACGGCCACGATGTCGCCGGCCGCGTTCACATCGATGGAGCTTTGGCGGAAGGCGTTCAGGTCATCATTGCCCCGCACGGCAATCTCGTGCGTCGGTTGCCAGACACCGTTGTGCAGCCGGCTCGCGCAGACCCTCTGCCGCGATGAGCCGTTCTCACCCCGGGACCAGAGGACGGTGAGGTTACCAACGTTATCCACGGTCGCCAGCATGGGCGCGTACGCCGCCCCGGAGCCACCGCTCGCCATCCACGTATTCGGGATCACTTCGGCACGCGAGAACTGCCGCGTGACCGGGTCGTAACGGTTCACGCAAACGCAGGAAAGCTGCCAGGGGTAGTTGAGGCACACGATATCTTCGGGGTACTCGCTGCCGACCAGCTGGTCGCGGACGAGGTAGAGCAGATAGATCGCGGATCCGGAGCGGTTCGACACGAGGCGGTGCGAGGCGGTGTAATCCTTGCTCATGGTCTCCGGCAGACGGCCGCCGGGCAAGAGAATTGGCTGCAGGTCACCCCAGGTCGCGGTGGTTGCGTCGTAGATCCGGTACGCGCCGTCCATCACCACAATCACGTTATCGTTCTCGTCGGCCTGGGCGTGGAGCTGATACACCTCACCATGGTATAGCTCGGTCGGAGCGGACCAGCCGGTGCCAGCTTCGTAGCGGACCATCTTCACGCCGCCGTCGATGTTCTCGCCGAACACCATGACGTTGTCGTTCTGGTCAATGACCGCGGTGAACGGGTCGTACGCTCCCGGGCTGAGGGTCATGCCCATGTCCCCAACTTCCTGGAAGGCGCCGTGCCCGGTCGAACGATAGGCCATGTTGCCGATGAACATCCAGACGTCGCGGTTGCCTTCGGCATCCGTCTGCTTGCCCAGGAAGAGCCGCGACATGCCCGGTGCAGTCTCGGGCGTGCTCCAATCGGTGGCGCGCCGGTCGCCGCCCTCCGTCGTTGCCCCGCCATTGGCATCATCCGGCCGTTCGATGTCGCGGGCGGCCATGTGCCCATGGCGAACGTCGGCGACGGCAGCCGGTCGACCCTGACCATCCAACGCCGCCTCGTTGTCGGGCGCCGGGACGAGCCCCGCGGTCAGGGCGGATGCCACCGTGAGCGCGCACAAGACCCACATTTGTCTGGTTGCGAACACCTGTGATCTCCTCTACAATGGGTGCGTGATCGAGTTGGTCCCCGCCCACACGGGGTACCTGCTCATTCTGTTATCACAACTCACCGCGTCCCCGGCTCCGCCGGCAGATCGAGCAGCATCATCACTGAGATAGGCATCGGTGGATACTCGATCCGGACGCGGTACGCCTCGAACATCTCGCTGTCGAGACCGACACGCTTCATCACATAGCTGGCCAGGTCGACGTAGTCCGGCATCTCCGGCGTGCGAATACCGGAGAGACCCCGCCCGAGGAATTCAACACGCTGGAAGAGGTCCATCCGATCATCGGCCCGCTGGTCGACATACAGCGATGCCGTTTCCGTCAGGTCGCTGAACACTTTCGGCCGCGGGGATACCGGGCCGAACAGGTCCCGATGCACGAACTGATCAAGGATCACCACCTCGCACGGGGTGCGCACTTTCGCGCCAACACCCCATTCGCGATTCTGCTCGCTGCGGTATCGCCCCGGGAGATTCCAGATCACTTCGCCCAGGAGGCAATTGACCACACCCTGCTTGCCGATCTCGCCACCTACCAGTTCATCGCGAATAATGTCATTGGGCGCGAAGACCCGCCGCACCTCCGATAGGGGATGCGTCGAAAACTCACGCAGGAGCGGAACACCCGCGACAGGATCGGCCTCGTCGATCACATCCAGTGGCGTGCGATTCATCGTTGGCTCGTTGCCGCCATCCGCCCGGAGCAGATGCGAGGTTTGGATCGGCCAGGAGACACTCGGCCGGAGCCGGCGCAATTCGACGAAGCCGCGTACACTCAGGACGTTGAATCGCGTCTGGTCCTCCGCCGGGAACACGAACGCTGTCGCCAACTGAACCCTGGCGTGAACCCCCCACGTGAAACTGCTGCCGACGAACGCCGCCTTGCGATAGTCGAGATAGGAGCTCTCCACGACCCGCGCCGCGCAACCGGCCGCGAGCATATCGAATGACTCGCGATTGTCGGCGTGCGTCTGCACCAGACGATCGAACTCCTCGATCGCCCTCTCCGCCGCGGCGATGACGCTGGCGTCCACGTTCAGCCCCGCCGCGGCCGCCAGGAACTTCTTCACCGAGTTCTGCCCGGGCACGTACTGCGCCGCCACGAACGGGTCAGACTCGTACAGCAGCCTGGTGACCTGCCAGCCGAGCTTCGTGCTCACGCCAAGCGTCTTCGAGAGTTCGTTCGCCCGCTCGATGTCCTTCGGCAAGCCCCGAACGACATCCGCGAAGGCGTCTTTGACACGGGCGATGACAGCCGGCGTGTCATTCAGGAACCCCCGACCCGATTCATGTTTGGTGTGCGTAGCCATGAGACCCATACTATCGCCTATTCGTGCTGATTTCAAGAAAACGTTTCACATTCATTTTCGCGAAATCAACTCAACCGCGGTTTCGAGGAAGGCAGAGAGAGGCCCGGCTCAAGTTGTGAGGTGGTATCCGCGCACGCCCGCGCATCGCGAGTGAATGGGGATTGCTCGGCCTCGCGGATTGTGATTGGAGATATTATAGGTCGTTGCCCGGCACTCGTTTCCTCCCCCCGTGTTCGCCCGCCGGCGGACGACACGGCGGGGACAACGGGCAGCCGAACTCCCCCAACACCGCCTCAGCGCAAAGAGCACGGCGCGGCGGATGCGGGATCCGACGCGCCGTGTCGTTTGGTGCCCGATCGCAGAGGCCGCTTAGCGGCGACGGATCAGGGCCAGACCGAGCAGCAGACCGGCCAGCGCCGCCGGCTCAGGCACGGTCACGAATCGGTCGTAGTTGCCGTAGCCGGCCGCGGGGCCGTCATGGCCGGGGTTGTCCGCTGTGTTCAGCGGCTCGTAAGCCGGGATGGACTCGTTCGAGTTCCAGCCGCTATCGCTGGTGTACCCCATGAAGAAGTCGAACGCATCGCCAGCCGTGAGGGCCAGATCGGTCAGGGGGATGGCCACTTCGCGGACGGTGGGCTCGGTGCCGGTGAAGGTGCCGTCCCACGAGACGTAGTTGAGATGGCCGTCGGTGTCGCCAGCGGTCAGCTCGAACAGGCCGATACCCCACTGCGTGATGACCAGGCCGAAATCAGGCAGGATCGGGTAGGCGTCGTCCACGTTCAACGTCTGCTCGCTGAGCACGCGGCGGCTGCCGTCAGCCTGATCGTGCATGTCGGCGTCGAGGAAACCGCCCTCGCGCGTATCGAACATGATCCAGGCGATGTCGTTCAGGTTGTTGCCGGGAGCGAAGCCGATGTACAGATTCGTGTCGTCACTCTCCATGTACAGCAGGCCGCTGCCCACGGTGCCGCCGAAGCCGGTGCCGCCGCCACCATAGCTGTAGGTGTTACCCACGCCGTACTCGTCGGCGGCGATCACACCGTCGATGGTCGCGCCGTCCAGCGTGGTGTCCACGCGGACGTCGATCAGATCAGCCACCGCCGGCGCCGCAATCAGCGCGAGAATCGGCAGCACCACCAGAAACCGCTTGCTCATCATCGTTCTCCTTCTCCGTCTCCTTGGGACGCTCCAGAACCTATCGAAGCCGTACACGATACACACGGCACCGGGCCGGCGAGCGGAGGCCCGCCGGCCCAGCGCTGATCGACACTACTGGGTCAGCAGGTACACGAACGGGCTGATGTCGAAGTTGTTGACGATGCCGTCGCAGTTCGTGTCGGCGGCGGCGTAGTTGCCCGCCGGGTAGGCGTCCTCGAACTCCTGCTGCGTATGCAAAATGGCAAACACGAACGGAGCAATATCGAAATTGTTGACGATTTCGTCGCCGTTGACGTCACCCTTCAGCAGGCACACGGTCACGATCCTGCCGTCGATGGTGAAGTTCTCGCCCCAGACGTCGACCGAATGCCACATCGGCTGCGGCGTGATGTACGTATACACCACGTAGTGGCCGGACTCGGTGTAGGTGCCGACCGTCTTGCGGTCGACAAACACGTCGTCGCCCGGCAGCGGCGGCCGATCCGGGTTCGTCCAGTCGGGGGTGGACCAGTTCACCGCGACGATGGCGAAGCCGCCGGGCTGGTCGATAGTGATATCGAATTCCATCTCGACACACTTGGTGTTCTGCTCGACGGCGCCGTTGTACCACCAGGTGTTCCACCAGGGTCCGTCGTAGAGGAACCAGCGATTGCCGAACTCATCCTCCCAGCCGTTGTTGTTCGGGCCGGGGGTGAAGCCGCCCATACCGTCCATGCTGCCGCTGTAGACCTGGTCGCCGCCGAGCGTCTCGACCATGACCGTGCCGGTGAACGAATCGACGTACAGGTTGACGACGTCGCTCGGCCCGGTCGTGGTGAACTCCATGTTGGCGGTGTTGTTGCTGCGCACATCCCAACTGATTGAGTACCACGAGCCGGTAACCACGGCCTTCCAGAGCCACGTACCTTCGGGCAGGCCGGTGACGCTGTACTTGTAGATGCCCGGGTCGCCGGTGGGCAGCATCTGCGTGACGGGGTCGTTGTTGGTCCAATCGCTCCCGCCGACTTCGCTCTGGAAGTCGCCGGCGGCGGTCCAGGTCGCGGGGTCGGTGCTCGTGCCCAGGCGGGCCACGGAGGGGGACCAGCCGTCTTCGACCCAGTTGCAATTGTACGTGATCGTGATGGCGCCGAGGGCGTCGGTGTAGCACCAGCTGTTGTGCTCGTACCCGTCGGGGAAGGAGCGGTCCCAGGTGCCGTCGGTGATCTTGAACTCTTCGAGGTTGTCGGGCGTCAGACCGGTGAAGGTGATCGTCCAAATGTGACTACCGGGTTCCGTTTCGGTCATCGGGTTGGCGCTGGCGTCCCAGCCGTTCATCGTGCCGGCCACATAGGGCGGCTCGATGGTGAGGCTGCACGGGTCACCGTCGCAGGTGGTGCCGGCGCCGAGGAAGCGGCCGCCGAGAGCGGAGCACTCGAAGCTCGTGTACACGTAGCACTCGTACTCGATGCAGCAGGCGCCGGGCGTGCACGTGTCTTCGCCGCAGTACGTGTAGTCGCCGACCCAGGAGCCGAGCAGGTTCTCGGTGCAGTCGAGCTGCGTGGTCTCGACGCAGGTCTCCTCGTCGATGCAGCAGGCGCCGTAAGGCTCGCAGGGGCAGTAGTCGCAGTTCGTGCCGTCACCGAGGTATTCGCCGCCGGCTCCGGCGCAATCCGCCGCGGTCATCACGCTGCACTCGTAGGGCAGGCAGCACGCGCCCTGCGGGATCGTGTCGCAGGGGTTCCCGTCGCAACTGGTGTTCTCGTACCAGTCGCCGGCGCAGTCGGCTTCAATCGTCTCAAGGCAGACCTCGCCCATGCAGCAGGCGCCGTAGGGCGGGCTAACCAGCGGGATGGTGAAGTACTGGTTGAAGGCGATCGTGGTGAAATCGACCAGCCGGGGCTCGCCCAGGTTGTGGTCGACGAGGCCGAAGAGGCCAGCCAGCACCTGGTTGGACATGGTGTTGCGGTCGGCCGAGTTAATGAAGGCACAAACTTTGAAATCTCCCGCCGGATTGCCGAGGGCCGCCAGCGGAATAGCCAGTTCGAGGCCGGTGTAGACCCCCGAACCGTTGTCCACACCGTAGCCGCCGGCCACGCCGTCCAGGTTGCTGTTATCGACCGTGGCCAGGAAGGCGAACGGTGCCGCCGGATCTGCGTCCGCCAGCGCCCCGCCCTCGGTCTGGCAGCGCGCCGCACCGTGTCCCATGTAATAGGTGACGCCGGGGTTCTCCTCATCGATGTAGAGCTCGGCGTAGCTGACATTGACCGCGGTCGGATCGCCGAACGCGTTGGCCGTGATGAAGAAGTCCGCCGCGAAATCGGCGTCGAACTTGAGGCCGGGGTTCTCGGCGTCGAGGTAGCCCATGCGCTGGAGGGCGCCGTAGTCGACGTCCGGGTTCGTCGCCAGGATCTGGTTCTGGCCGCCGGCCCGCGTGTCGAAGAAGATGTCGAGGCGATTACCGTTGGTTTCGAAGTTTCCGGCGAAGACGATGTACAACACGCCGTCGTCGATCACGGCGTAGGCGGCATCCAGCTCCGAGCCGTTGGCCCAGTCAGGCCGCGGGTCGGTGTTGTCGCCGAAGCCGGTCATCGTGTCCTGATGCACGATGTCGATGTAGCCGTACTCTACACCCGCCTCGCCGTTGACGATCGGCTGGCCCAGTGCCGGGGCCGCCAGCACGATCAGCGCCGTCAGTGTTCCTGCAAGCCAATGCCTCATCGCGCTACCTCCTTTTGGGTGCCGACTACCAGTTACGTTCACTGTTAATGCTCGCGACGCGCCTCCGCACGGGGGCGCGCGTACTCCCAGGCTGGTGGAGACGGCGACTTGTCGGCAAGCCGCCGACCGTAGCGGCCGAGACGCTGGCGGCCTCTGGAATGGGGCTACTTCTTCCGCGACTCCCAGGGGCCTTTGGGCTCGACCCCGAAGCACTTTAGTATAGAGGCCTTTGCTGGTGCGGTAAAGCGTTTTCACCCGCCCGGGCCACCGGTGCCCCCTGGCCTCCAGCTTGATGCACCGGGCGACCGATCCTATACTCGGACGGGGCCGGTCGGTTGGCCATCGGGTTCGCGGACCGCGGGCCAGACCTCCGGAACGACAACATCCGGCTGCGGCGGCGTCCGCGGATCAGCGGGCGAACGTTGCGGGAGCGCCTGCCATGCCACGGATTCTCGGACCTTACAGCCGCCGACGGGCCTTTACGCTCATTGAGCTGCTCGTCGTCGTCGCCATCATCGCGCTGCTCATCTCGATTCTGCTCCCCAGTCTCAGCGCGGCGCGCGAACAGGCCAAGACCACCAAGTGCGGCACCGCCCTGCGCGGCATCGGCACGGCCGTCGCCGCCTGTTGGGGTGACAACAACGAGTTCGGGCCGACGTGGGATGACGGCGATTGCGGCGAACCCAAGGGCCAGCAGGACTACATGCTTACCTGGGTCGATGTCCTGTTCGACCTGAACTACATGAGCGACCCCAACGGCGGCCGCTGCCCCAAGGATGAGCGGCCCGACGAGGTCACCCGCATCCGCGGCGAGAGCTGGCAACACCACTTCGTCCGCTCCATGGGCGTCAGCGATCAGGGGCGTCCCGGCGTGCGCACCAGCTACGCCCTCAACGCCCAGATGCACTACAACTTCCTGGAGGACCGTTTCGAGGATGCGGCCCGCCAGGTCTACGCCATCGACGGCTGGTGGTGCTGGTTCGGCTCGCTCAACGCCGCCTGGCTCATGGCGCCGTCGGTGATCGGCATGGCCCCGCCGCCGCTGACCTTCCCCGGCGAGGACGGCACGATGGTCGGCTGGCGGCACGGCCGCGCCCTGCGGGCCGAGGCGCTGTTCTGCGACGGGCACGTGGGCAGCCTGATCCCGCGTGTCCCCCATTCAGTGGACGACCTCCTCTACCATACGGTCGACACCACCCGCGCCTTCACCTGGTTGCCGGGAGAGAGCTCGACGCGCGCCCGCGGCGACGCCTACGGCGATGACAACCCCGAGGGCATGGCCGGCTACGACCAGACGGGTCGGCCGGAGTGGTACAAACGCAAGACCAGCAACTACGGCGGCAAGTGGCTCGGACGCATCGACCCGAGCAACGGTGACAACTTCCACCCCTTCGGCATGCCCGAGGAACTCAGCGCGACCTGGCGAACCAACAACAACCGGTGGCGGAACCTCCCCAACGACTCAAACGGCAGGCAGTGACGCATGGCCGAGAAACAGCGCAACGTCGTCCTGGGCTCCATCGCGGTCATTGCCCTGCTCGTCGCTCTGTACATGTTCTTCGGCTTCGGGTCGGGGCGGCAGCGCCCGGATACGTACACCATCCAGGGCTTGTGCCTGGGCTGTCAGCAGGAGGTCAAGCTCTCCTTCGCCGCCGGCGAGCGCGAGCCGTACGAGTGCCCGCAATGCCGGCAGATGGCGGTGTATCCGTGGCTGTACTGCTACGAATGCCAGAAGCTGTTCATCCCCAACCTGGTGCGCGGCGCCGACGGTGAGCCGCTGCGCTACCCCGGCCACCCCGCCTGTCCGGCCTGCCGCACGCAGCACGTCGGCTCGTACGTGCCCGAGCTCCCCACGCAGAAACCCACAGGCAAGCTCCCCCCGCCGGAATGGTCGCCCTGACGGAGTGATGCCTCGCGTGTAGATCTGGCGGGGGAAGGCACACAGGCAGTAGAATGAGGCGTGCACGTGCGCTGGGCCGACGTCCGGCCACGCACGCAGCTCCCGCAAGCGGGGTAGCCGGGGCCCCCTCAGCAAGTCGTTCCGCTTCTGGTGCCGGCTGTGTCGCTGCTGGTGAGGAGGTCCACCATGTCCTACCTGCTCGCGTTTCTACTGGCGGTCGCAGTCGCCGCGTGTGCGTACCTAGCCTTCGTCTGGTGGCACGAGCGATCGACCCGGCGACAGCTCGAGCAGGAGAGCGAGGAGTACCGTACGACCGCTGAGCGCCGCCAGCAGCAGATGGAGACGGAACTCGAAAAACGGCGCCGCCAGGTCGCTCGGCTGGCGAAGTGGGAGAGCGTGGCCGACGCTGTGGACAAGGCGCGGCACCTGCTGGCGTCCGCAGAGGCGAAGTCCGCCCTTGCGGAAGCAAATGCCCAGAACATAACGAACGATGCTCGCCAGCAGGCCGACCGGATGTTGGAGGAGGCACGGGTCGAAGCACGCGAGAAGACGGCCGGGGCCCGGGCGAAAGCCAAGCAACTGGCGGCAGAGGCGGAGACGGCGCTGGCGACGGCGACGAAGACCGCATCCGCCACGGTCCTTGAGGCCAACCGCCGAGCCGAGGAAATCGCCGGCAAAGCGTATGACGTGGTTCGCAACGCCGAGTTGTACGAGCAAACCGCCAGAGCGATGAAGAACATCATCGAAGGATACGGAGACGAGTATCTCAAGCCGGCCGCCAGCCTATTGGACGAACTGGCCGAGGCCTTCGGACACAAGGACGCCGGCCGGCAATTGAAGCTCGCCCGAGAGCATACCGAGTCGATGGTGGACAAGGGGCAGGCGTCGCGTTGTGAATACGTGGAGACGAGCCGCCGCGAGGGAGCGGAGCGCTTCGTGCTGGATGCGTTCAACGGAAGAGTCGATTCGATTCTGTCTCGCGCGAGCCACGACAACTATGGCAAGCTCGAACAGGAAATCCAGGACGCGTTCGCCACCGTCAATTTCGGTGGCAAGGCCTTCCGCGAGGCCAGGATCACGGACGAGTACCTCGCGGCGCGGCTGGCCGAGTTGAAGTGGGCTGCCGTCGCGCAAGAGCTCAGGAGACGGGAGCAGGAGGAGCAACGGGAGTTCCGCAACTGGATTCGCGAAGAGCAGAAGGCCCAACGGGAACTGGAGAAGGCGGCGCGCGAGGCGGCCAAGGAAGAGGATCTGCTGCGTAAGGCGCTGGCCCAGGCTCAGGCCGAGGTCGCGGCCGCGAGCGAGGAACAGCGGGCCCAGTACGAAGCGCAACTGGCCGAGCTCGGTGTCAAGCTCAAGGAGGCCGAAGAACGCAACCAGCGAGCCAGGTCCATGGCGCAGCAGACTCGCCGTGGCCACGTGTACATCATCTCCAACATCGGCTCCTTCGGCGAGAACGTGTACAAGATCGGCCTGACCCGCCGGCTGGACCCGCTGGAGCGTGTCAAGGAACTCGGCGACGCCAGCGTGCCGTTCGAGTTCGACGTCCACGCCATCCTCTACAGCGACGATGCGCCGGCCCTAGAGACGCAACTGCACAAGCACTTCATCCTGACGCAGATGAACAAGGTCAACCATCGCAAGGAGTTCTTCCGGGCGAATATCGCGGACATCCGGCGTGAGGTGGAGAGCCTCGGGGTCGAGGCCAAGTGGACGATGCTCGCCGAAGCCCGGGAATACCACGAGACCCTGGCGATCGAACGAGTTATCGAAGGGGACACCGCAGCACGCGAGGCCTGGTTGAACCGGCAGCTCACGTTGGACCCGGTCGAAGTCCGGGAGGTCGCCACCGAAGATGGGGAATCCTCGGACCCTTCGTGAAAGACTCTCGCCCGCGGTGCCGACATCGGACATCGTACCGAACATGACACAGAGCCGTCGTCTGCCGGCGCGCGAGACGGCTTCCCCGTTCGACGTCGGTCACGGGGGGCCGACGCTACAGAGAGAACGGACGCATCCTGCGAATCGACGGCCGACACGGAGGTCGGCCGCTACGGCGGCGTGCGGAACGGCGTTCACATTCGACGTCCGCCACGGGGGGCGAACGTTACTCGGGCGGCGTAGCCCTACGGGTTCGGCGGTGACATGAGCTGGGCAAACGCCACCACGTCGGGGAAATCGATCTCGCCCGACGCGTCGAAGTCGAACCAGCAGAACCACTCCGGCGGCGTTTCCGGGTTGACGGCCACGTCGCCAAAATGCTGCTGCAACCGGGCGAAGTCCGCCAAATCAGCGTCCTCGTCGCCATCGGCGTCGCCGGTGGGCGGGCTGACGGCGTCGGACTCGTCGGCCCCCATGTCCACACGGCAGCCCTGAACTCGTGGCTGACCGTCGAGGTCCGTTTCGTCGACCTCGGGCAGGAAGTCTGGATCGCCGGCCTGGAGGCACGGCGACGTGGCCTGGATGTGGAAGTCGTCGTCGGCGCCGTCGACACCGAAGAACTGCGGATCGGCGTCGATGTTGCCCGTCAGCCACTCCAGCGTGGAGTCCGCACCAACGTACACGGCCTCTATGCCGCCCTGCGCGTCACAATACGTGACCGTGGCCAGCGACACATCCTCGGGAGACCAACAGCCCAGGTACAGCTCAGCGCCGAACACACCGGTGTCACCCCAGAGAATGCTGTTCGAGACGGCCAGCTCGCTGGAGTACGAGGCAATACCACCCCCGGCCCCGTACACGTCCGAGCAGGCGTTCATGGCGATCGTGCAGCCGAGAACGGTCGTCTGGCTTCCGTCGACATAGACGCCGCCGCCATCGACGTCAGCCGTGTTCTCGGTGATGGCGCAGTTCCGGATGTTGAGCGTGGTGCCTTCGTAGCCGAGGATCCCGCCACCGCCGGCCGCGTGGTTGTCCGCGATCGTGCAGTAGCGAATCGTGGCGACACCGTCTTCGATGTACACGCCGCCGGCACTCTGCGTCGCTTCATTGTCGATGATCGTACAGCCGGTGATCGTCACCGGCCCACCGGCCGAATACACTCCGCCGCCGCCGTCCATGAGGCTCCAGCCCCCGGTTACGACGTTGCCCGAGATCAGGCCACCCTCGATGGTCAGCTCGCTCTCCCAGGACGCGCTCACGCCGCCCCCGCCGCAGAAGTCTTCGGCCGTGACGGTGTTGTCGGTAATCGTGCAGCCGGTAAGGCTGATCGTAGCCCACAGCCCCTCGATGCCGCCGCCGAACGCCTGGTTGCCGCTCGCGGTGTTGCCGCTGACCGTGCAGCCGGCGAGGTAGGCGGCGCAACTGGTGATCTTCAGGCCTCCGCCCGAGCTGCCGGACAATGCGGGGCTGCCCACCTCGTTGCCGCTGATGCTGCCACCGGTGGCGGTCACGCCGACCACGTCGCAGTACACACCGCCGCCGTACCCCCAATCGCCGGTGACCGCGTTGTCGGTGATCGTGCAATCGGTGAGCGTCACCTGCTCGGCGTCTTCGACGTAGCCGACACAGGCGATCCCGCCGCCGTAGTCCGTAGCGGTGTTTTCCGTGATCGTGCAATCCTCGAACATGGGGCTGCCGTTCCAGACCTGGACGCCACCGCCCTCGTCCGCCGCATTGCCGGTGATTACGCAGTGGCGCACCGTTGGGCTGGCGTTGGTGATCTTGATGCCGCCGCCCTGGTACGCCAACCCGCTGCGAATCGTGAAGCCGTCGAGCGTGGCGGCCGCGGGCGCCGCGATCTCGAAGGTAACCACGCTGCCGGAGGCCTTGCCGTCGATGATCGTGTGGGCCACGCGGTCCGGATCGTTCGGGTCGGACGTCAGCGTGATCTCGCGTGCGGGAAAGACCAGATTCTCGATGTAGGCTCCGGCCGGCGACCCGACCGACGACATCACCATGACGGTGTCACCATCGCCGGCGGCGTTCAGGGCTTCCTGAATCGTCGAATAGTCGCCGCCGCCGTTCCAGTCGACGACGATCACCCCACGCTGGCCGCCGAGGGCACTGGCGGTGAGAGACAGGGACAGCACGAGCATAGACACGGACAGGGTAGTCGCGGGGCGCATCCTTCTCCCTCCTGCTGAGCGGTTTTGGGAGGCACACTCCCTTCCTATGGAAAACAAACGACGTGCGCTTCCATACAGACTACTGATTCGCCGCCGGTGGATCCAGTCAAATCTGGCATAAACGGAGACGTAGCCGTTATCCGTTCTGTTAGCGCGGCGGGTAGAGCGCGAAGTCCCAGATCGTCGGGCCGAGCGTGGCTTCGGTGATCACCAGGCGAACGCGACGGGCGGTCACAGGCGGGAAGGTCACGTCGACGCCCGGCCCGCCGATGGTCGTGCCCTGGTAGATAGTCCGCCAGCCGCCGTCGTCGTCAGGGACCTGCAACTCGAAGGCGCGGATCGAGTCGTTGTACTCGCTGAGCGTGGCCCGCGCGAACCGCTGCGGGCCGCCGAGATCCACCTCCAGCCACGCCGACCGCACCTCGTCACCGGTGGCCCAGCGCGTGCCCGCCTCCGGCGTAATGTCCATATCGACCGCACGTTGCGGCCCCCAGCGGCCGTAGTCGCCGTGGTACACGTTGGAGGCCATCACCGGCCGCCCGACCAGCAGCGAACTCTGCACGCGCTCCGGATGCTGGATCAACTCGGCGACCTCGACCAGCCGCTGCACCGTCTCCGCCGGAATGCGGCCGGTCTTGTCGGGCCAGGCGTTCAGCAGCAGGTTCGCCTTGCGGCCGACCGACCAGCGATAGAGCTCGACGAGCTGCCGGGCCGACCGAATGTCGTCGTTCGGCCCCCAGAACCAGCGCTGCTGCCCGACCGTGTCGCACACCTCGTCGGGAATGTAGTACAGGTGGTCTTTGAAGGAGATCCACGGATTGTGCCCCATGGGCCGCGGGACGGTGCGCTCGCCGTTGTTCAGGTCCTTCGGCCAGATGGGCACTGGTGTTTCGGAGAGGACCTTGCCGATGTAGCTGGGCTTGTACTCCGCGATGGTGCTGCCGTCGACGAAGCTCTGGTTGAGCAGGACCAGGCAATCGGGCTGGAGCGATTTGCAGTGGGCGTACAGCCGTTGGAGCACGCCGGCCATGTCGGGCCCGACATCCCAGGCGATGTCGAACCACAGCTCGGTGATCGGGCCGTAGCCGGTGAGCAACTCACGGAGCTGGTCGTGCACGAACTGCTCGTACTCAGCGGGCGTGCGCGACTGTTGGTGGACCCGATCCCAGCCGAGCGAGTAGTAGAAGCCGGGCTTCAGGTCGTGCCGGCGGCAGGCCTCCACGAACGCCTTCACCACATCGGTCTTGTCGCCGCTGGTGGCCACGGTGTAGTCCGAACAGGCGCTGGGCCACAGGGCGTGCCCGTAGTGATGCTTGACGGTGAGCACCATGTACTTCATGCCGGCGGCCTCGGCCGTCTGCGCCCATTGCTCGACGTCGAGGTCGGTCGGGGCGTAGGCGGTACTGGGGTGCTCGAACCGGCCGAACTGGTCGCCGACGAACGTGCTCAGGCCGTAGTGGATGAACATGCCGTAGTGCAGCTTCTCCCAGTCGCGGAGCACGGGCGTCTGCGCGGTGGCCACGCCGGGGGCACCGTCCGGCGGTTCGGCGGCCGGGGCGAAGTTCACCATCAGCAGAGCGATCACGAGGATGAAGCAGCGGCGCATGGTGGACCCTCCTGGTGCACGTGATCTCCGAGCACGGCCGACGGCGGGCGGCGACGCGATTCAGCGTGATTGTGCCCGGGGCTCGCGTCGCCGGCAAGCGGTCAGCGGATCGACGTGGCGCGGGGGACGGAACGAAAGTGAACGGCGGCGCCGCGGGGTGCCACTAGTGGCTTGTCCACTGGTGCCGTCATCCGTTGGCCATCGACGGCCGACACGGAGAGCGGCCGCTACGTCGCGGCATACCACGCTGGCCACGGGGGGCGAGCTTATGAATCAACCCCGCGTGGGTCGGGTGTCCCGCCCGACATTCGTTGATTTCAAGGCAAAAGCGGCAGGCGAGACGCCTGCCCCACCCAGTGTTGGGGGTTGATTCTCAAGCTCGGCCGACGCCACAACGTCCGGTGCGGAGCCCGGACGCTACAGGGCGTCCCGGCATACCGGGATCGGCCGCCCATGCGACCGTCGGGGACTATTCCTTGCCCTGGTAGATCGCCATGATCTTCTTGAGCATGGTGACCGCCTCGGCCTTGGGCCGCTGGAAAGCGTTGCGGCCGATGATCGAGCCGAAGCCGCCGCCGTCGCGAATCGCGCGGGCGTCCTCGTAGACGGCGTCCGCGCCCTTCGTCGCTCCACCGGAGAAGATCACGATCCGCCGGCCGCCGAAGGCCGACTGCACCACGTGCTCCACACGCTCGGCACCGGTACCGATGGCGATCTTCTCCTTGTCGTAGACCTTCTTGGCCGCGGGCAGCTCGATGTGGGCCGTAGGCAGCTTGACCTTGACGATGTGGGCGCCAAGCTGGCAGGCGATCTGGGCGGCGTAGGCGGCCACGTCGACCGCGGTCTCGCCTTCCTTGCTCAGGTCCTCGCCGCGGGGGTACGACCAAACGACGACCGCCAGGCCGGCGGACTTCGCCTCTTCCGAAAGGGCCTGAAGCTGCTCGTACATCGCCGTGTTCAGGGCGGAGCCGGGGTAGATGGTGAAACCGATGGCGGCGCAGCCGAGGCGCAGGGCGTGATCGATCGAGGCGGTCACCGCCGGCATCGGATTCTTCTCGTCGTGCAGCACCTCGTGGTTGTTGACTTTGAGGATGAGGGGCAGCTCACCGGCGAACGTGCGGGCCCCGGCCTCTAGGAAGCCGAGCGGCGCAGCGTAGGCGTTGCAGCCGGCCTCAAGGGCGAGCTCGAAGTGGTAGTGCGGGTTGTAGCCGGGCGGGTTCGGGGCGAAGCTCCGCGCGGGACCATGCTCAAAGCCCTGGTCGACCGGCAGAATGACAAACATGCCCGTGTCAGCCAGCGTGCCGGTGCCCATCATCCAGCGCAGCTTGGCCAGCGAGCCGCCGTTGTCCGCTTCGTACCAACTGAGAATCTGCTTGACACGATCCGACATCATGGCTGCGACTCCATCCTGTAAGGCCGGCCTCGGCCGAACGCCCGAATACGCCCGACCGTCGGCCTTCGACGTGCCTCGATGTCCCGCTACGGTGCGGGCACACATTCCTTTGCTCGTGCATGTTTTATCGGCCTGAGGCCCGTTCGGCAACTTCGGGCCTCGTGGGAAACCACGCGAGACAGCCCCGACAGGGAGTCGGGCGAACGTTTGCGCTCGTGAAGCAATCCTCGACTCCGGGTGGGCAAGGGGCTCGCCTGTCGCTTTCTCGCTGATACCAAAGGATATCGGACGAAATGCCTGACCCACCCGAGGCGAATTTGCGAGCTCGGAGACCGCGGCCAGCGTCGCTACCAGTCGCGCTCCACGGGCTTGTGCCGCGCCGCCTGCCGCCGGCGGAGCATCTCCCGCCGGGCCTTCTCGGCGTCGCGGATCTGCTGGAGGAGCCGTTCGGCCTGCTCGGGCGTGAGGTGAATGACCTGCGACGGCTGCTCTCCGGTCTGCTCCTCGCCCTCTCCCTCCTCGGGTTGCTGCTCGGGCTGGGGTTGGTTCTCGTCTCCGGCCTGCGGCTGCGAGGATGGCTGTGATTCTGGTTGCGGCTGCTGCTCGGACTGCGGTTGTGACTCGGGCGAAGATTCTTCCCGATCCTGCTCGTCCGGTTGCTGCGGCTGGGAGGTCGGCTGGGAGGTGGGTGGCGGCTGCTCTTGTTGCTGCTGATCCTGGTCCTGGTCCTGGTTCTGACCCTGATTCTGGTCCTGTTGCTGTTGCTGCTGTTCGGAAGGCTGGGTGCTGGGCTGTGACTCGGGCTGCTGCTCGCTGGCCTGTTCGAGCCGTTGCTTAAGCTGATAGGCCAGCTCCAGATTAGCCCGAACGTCCGGGAGGGTCGGATCGAGCCGGACCGCGTCGATGTATTGCGCGGTCGCCCGGTCGAGCGCATCCTGGGCCGCGGCCATGTCTTGTGCTTCGAGGGCTTTCAGCGCTTCCGCATAATCGCAATTTCCGAGGTTGTAGCGCGTGCGGGCCTCGAACGCCACATCCTCCGATGCCAGAGCCCGCACCCAATGCTCGCGGGCCTCGGCCAGATCGCCGAGCTTGAAATAAGCGGCGGCCTGGTCGTGTAGCAGCTCGGGCCAGACCTCCGTGCCGGCACCTTCCGCCGCGGCCTGGTACGCCTTCAGCGCCGCGGCATAGTCCCCCGCCGCATAGAGCTCGTTGCCCTTGGCGATCTGCTCGCGTGGCGACAGTGTTTCGTCCGCCATCACCGGCGGCGGGAGAAGCAGCCCGAGCCCGATACAGCATGCGCAAATTCCGCGCTTCATGCGGCAGCTCCTCTTTCCCGGTGGGTCTCGGCGATGGTCAGCGCCCCGTGCCGTGGCCCGTCGCGCAGCAGCGAATCGATCAGCAGCAGCCCCAGGGCGGCCAGGGCGAACAGGTGCGTCCGCGACGGCAGCGGCACCGTCTCGGCTTCGAGCCGCTCCTGGGCATCCACCGCCGGCAGCACGACGTCGCGGTAGATCTCGCCCAGGTCGAAATTACGCGTGCCGACAGGGATGAAGTTCTGGCGGCCGAAGCGGCTGAACATGCTGCCGCCGGCGACCTGGGTGACTTGCCGCAGGTCGTCGAAGTTGGCCTTGCTCCAGACCTCCTTGCCCTGGTATTCGAGGTAGCCCTCGCCGCGGGCCGTGTCGACGGGGATGCGGGCACCTTCGCGCTCGTCGCCGAGCGCTACGGCGATGATGGGCAACTGGTGGTCCTCCCACGCACCGGCGGCGGCCTGGACCGGCTCGCTGTCGTGGTCCTCGCCGTCGGTGATGAGCAGAACGATGCGGTGGGCACCGAGCTTGTCGGGGAAGGCCTTGGCCGCCTTGCGGATCGCGTCGCCGATCAGCGTCCCGCCACGAGCGGCGCTGCGTGTGCTGACGTCGTCGAGCGCCAGGCGAAAGAAGCCGTAGTCGTTCGTCAGCGGGCAGGTGAGCACGGCCTCGCCGGCGAACGTGATGAGCCCGATCCGATCGCCGCCGAGGGCCGGCAGCAGGTCGTCCCGGATGGAGAGCTTGGCCCGTTCGAGGCGATTCGGGGCAATGTCGCGGGCCAGCATCGAGCGCGACACGTCGAGCAGGACCATCACGTCGATGTTCCGCCGGGCGAGTTGCTGCTCCTGCTCACCCCAGCGTGGCCCGAGCAAACCGGCGACGAGCGCCACCAGGCACGCCGTCACCAGCAGCAGCCGCAATAGCGCTCGCGGCCAGCTCACTGGCGACGTCAGGTAGCGCAGCAGGTTCGCCGCGGCGAACATCCGCATGGCCCGCCGGCGCTGCCAGATCCCGTACAGCCCCAGCAGCACGACGCCGAGGACCACCCACAGCAGGTGCAGCCAGCGGAGATCGTCGAAGACGAGGTTGTTCACGGGATCTTCCTCAACCGCGTGGCGGCCAGCACCATCTGCAAACACAGGCAAGCCATCGCCGCCATCAGCCACGGCCGGGCGAGCTCGCCGTAGCGCACGAAACGCCGCTCCTCCACGCGGGTCCGCTCCAACCGATCGATGTCGGCCATGATCTGGACCAGGGAGTCGGCATTGCGGGCGTCGTAGAACTTGCCGCCGGTCACTTCGGCGATCGCCCGCAGGTCGCGGTCATCGCTCGGCCGCATGCCGTGGAACGTGCCCGCCAGAATCGTATACACCTTGATGCCGAAGTGGGCGGCGAGCTCGCCCGCCTCTTGCGGCTTGATCTGGCTGGTCTCGTCGAAACCGTCGGTGATCAGCACGGCGATGCGGCTGGTGATCTTGAGCGTTTCGCCGGCGCCGGTCGTGCGCTCCAGGTCTTTCATGCGCTCGACGGCCAGGGCGAGGGCGTCGCCGATCGACGTGCCGCGCTCGCTGCGGTCGAGCGAAAGATGGAGCTCGCCGAGCGTGTCCGCAAGCCCGTCGTGATCGAGCGTCAGTGGACAGGCGGTGTCTGGGTAGTACGCGAAACGGATCAACCCGATGAGGTCGTTCGGCCGCCCGGGCAGCTTGCCGTCGCCCATCACGAACCGCCGAAACACGTCCTTCACCACATCCAGCCGCGTCATCCGCCGACCCGGCGGCGACAGGTCCACGTCATCCATGCTCGGCGACGTATCGGCCACGAGCTGAATCGCGATGCCCTCGGCGTAGATCTGGCTCGATTCATCCGGCCGTTGCGGCCGGGCCGCCGCGATGATCAGGCACACGAGCGCCGCCGAGCGCAACACGGGCAGAACGCCCCGCACCCGCCGCGGCCAACGGCTGCCGGCCTCGCGCAGCGCGCCGAGATCGGAATAGCGAATACCGCGCGGTCGCCGCCACCACCACCACGCCCACAACCCCGGCACGACGGGGAGTAGCAACAGCGCCCACACCCACGGATAGGGCCACAAGAGCCACTCGGGCGTCAACGGCAGGTGCACGTGCGTCATGCCGCTCGGCCCTCCGCCTCATCGCCGCCCATCGTCTGTTGCAGGTCGTGCGCCTGGGCCATGCGTTCAGCCGCCGCTGCCGTCTCTTGCACGAACGCCCGCGCCGAGCGCAGGGCCTCCGCGCCGTCCTCGGGCTGTGGCCGCAGCGCCGCGTACTTCACGATGTCGCAGCTTTCCAGGAAGGCCCGCAGCCGGTCGGCATCGTACGGCAGCGCCGAGCCGTCCCGCGCCAACGTCTGCAGGAACTCCTCCGTCGTCATATCCGGAGCCGCCAGGTCAAACTTGCGTTCGACGTACTGCCGCACTGTTTCGCTAAGCCGAAAGTAGAACTCCTGGTCCCGCTCCACACTGAGCAGGTCCTCAGCTTCCAGCACCGCCAGCATCCGCAGCGCCCATACCTCGGGCGCCACCGGCGGCACCAGCAATCCGCGCCGCCGATAGAACACCCATGCCAGCGCCAGCCCGCCGAGTACCAGCGCCACCACCACGCCGATCAGCAGCGGACGGTGTGCAGACTGCCAGGCGGTCTTCGGCGGCAGCTCTGTCCCGGTGATGTCGCGCGGCTCAGCCGGGCTGTCCTGCGACGTCAACGCTGAACGCACCTCGACCTTGAGTGGCTCAGCGGTGAGCTCGCGCTCCAACTCGGAATTGGTTCCCGGCTCCGCCGGCAGACGCCCGTACTTCACACCCAATGGCGGCAAGGTTAGCGTGCCGGACGTCGTGCTCTCCAGAACGAACGTTCGCCGCCATTCGCGTCCACCTTCCGGCGCCGGCCGCGAATCCGGAGCATCGGTCACATGCACGTTGAGATTGCCGAAATCCGCCGACTCGGGCAATCGCACGACGTAGTCTTCCGGTGCGATGGCCTGCACGGTGATCTCGATCGGATCGCCCAGCCAGACCTGCCGCGGCCGAGCCTCGACCGTCACCTGCAGCGGCCCCCGCTTGGCCACGTCGCGAACGACGTTCTCCTCCGATGGCGCCGGCCGCGAGCACCCTCCGGCCCACAACAGGCCGAGGACCGCGAGGCCGCAACATCGTCGCCAGGTGCCGCTCATCGCCGGCGCTCCCGGCGGCGGAAGAACTTGCGCAGCGGATCGACGAACGACTCGCCCGTCTCCACCTCGATCGCGTCCAACCGCATGCGCCGTAACTCGGTCCGCAGCGCTTCACGCCGCGCCGCTGCCTGTCCGCCGAAACGCCGGCGGAATGCGGCGGAGCTTGTATCGACCAGGAGCTGCTCGCCGGTCTCCGGGTCGAGCAGCTCGATGAACCGCACCGGCGGCAGTGTCCGCTCGCGCTCGTCGCCGACCAGAATCGGGATGAGGTCGTGGCGATGGCGAACGACCTGGAGCTGCCGCGAAAACGACGGCGTCTGGAAATCGCTGATGAGAAAGGCCACCACGCGCCGCCGCATCACGCGGCTGAGATACTCGAGCGCCAACCCGACGTCCGTTCGGCGGCCCTGCGGCTCGTGATACAGCAGCTCGCGCACGACGCGGAGGGCGTGCCGCGGCCCCTTGCGCGGCGGCACGAAGCACTCGATCCGGTCGGTGAAGAGGATCAACCCGACCTTGTCGTTGTTCTGAATCGCCGAAAAGGCCAGCGTCGCTCCGATCTCCGCGACGAGCTCGCTCTTGAGCTGGTCCTTCGTGCCGAACCGCTGTGAGCCGCTGATATCGACCAGCAGCAACACGGTTAGCTCGCGCTCCTCGCGGTAGTTCTTCACGAACGGGCGGCCAACGCGGGCGGTCACGTTCCAGTCGATCGTGCGCACGTCGTCGCCTGGCTGGTATTCGCGGACCTCCTCGAACTCCATCCCGCGACCGCGGAAGGCCGAGTGGTACTGCCCCGCGAACACGTCGTGCACCAGCGCCGACGTGACGATCTGAATCCGGCGGACTTTCTTGAGTATCTCGGTCGGAATCATGTTCTCATGCCAACGGCGGAAACGGCGGCGCCCAGGCGCAGCCCGTCCTCCCTCCCGCAAAGCTACGAATTGTACAGACGCCCGCCGACCCGGAAAGCCGTCAGAATCATCGCCCGATCTTCCGCCAGCCCTCGCCGAGCAGCACCTCGTTCAGGCTCCCCGAGCGCAGCCCCCGTAGATCGACCGCGACGTACTGGAAGCCAAGCTCGCGCAGCCGGGCGTCGACCTGCTCGCGCAAACCGGGTCCGGCCAGCCGGGCGATCTCCCCCGCCGGCACCTCGATCCGGGCCATGACCCCGTGATGCCGCACGCGGCAGTCGCTGAAGCCCTGCTGACGCAGGAACGTCTCGGCCCGGTCGATCTGGCGCAGCTTCTCCGGCGTCACCTCGTCGCCGTAGGGCACGCGTGAGGCCAGGCATGGCGACGCCGGCTTGTCCCGCACGGAGAGCCCCAGCTCCGCCGCAAGCTGCCGCACGTCCGCCTTCGCCAGCCCGGCGTCGGCCAGCGGCGCCCGGATGCTGTGTTCCTCGGCGGCTTTCAGACCGGGTCGGAAATCATGAGAATCGTCGGCGTTGGCCCCGCTCAGCACAGCCGCCAAGCCGCGCGTTTCTGCCAGCCGCCGCAGGCGGCCGTACAAATCGATCTTGCAGAAATAGCAGCGGTCGCTCGGGTTGGCGCGGTAGCGCGGATCGTCGAACTCGCTCGTGTCGAGGAACGCGTGCTCGGCACCGATCTCGTCGACGAGACCCGGCACCGCGGCCTGCTCGGCTTCCGCCAGACTGGGGCTGCGACCGGTGACGGCCAGCACGTGCCGCCGGCCCAGCGCATTGACGGCGAGTTTCAATAGCACGGCGCTGTCGACGCCGCCAGAAAATGCCACGAGCACCGAGCCCATCCGCCGCAGACTGTCCTCGACGGCGACGCGTTTCGTCGCCAGTGGGGTATTCATCAGGGGTTTCCCGGAGTTGGCCGGTACCGGTCGGCTCACCCGCCCGGCGGCCGCACTCAATGTTCGTCCGGTAACTCGAGTTCGCCCTTGGGCGGCTCAGCCCACGACCAGCCCAGTCGACGAGCCGCATGCAGCAACAGCCCGCTGAGCACGTAGGCGAACGCCAGGCACACCAGCAACAGCGGGAAACTGTAGAACCCGAGCACGACGATGACGATCACCCAGACTAGGTGCGTGGGCGGGTGCTTTCGGCGGACGTACAGGTTGAACACGTGCACGTAATCCACGCGGCCGACCATCAGCAGGCCCACGACGACCGTCGTCACCGCCGTCGCCCAGCGCAGCACCCATAGCCAATCCACGCCCCAGGCGGCGAATTCGCTGTCACGCAAGTTCTCGTGCAGTGCCAGCAGGGCGGCCACGGCCGCCGCCGCTCCCGGACTGGGCAGGCCGCTGAAGCCGGGCTGCGCATGTTCCGAGCGCACGTTCTCCGCGTTGTAACGGGCCAGCCGGATCGCGGCACAACTCAGGTATATCAGTGAACCCAGCATGCCCACGCGAAACAGCACGCGGGCGAAATCCGGCATGCCCACCGGCACGTCCGGCCCCGGCCGCATCAGCAGCGTGATGAACAGGGCCATCGGGGCCACGCCGAAGCTCACAATGTCCGATAGCGAGTCGAGCTGCGCCCCGAACTCGCTCGTTCGCCGCGTGATCCGCGCCAGTCGCCCGTCCAGGGCGTCGAAGATCATGGCCAGGACGATCAGGTACGCGCCGGCGGCGATGTGCGTGGGGAAGACCTTCTCCAGGAGTACGGAGAACACGCGGGGCTGCTCGGCGTACATCTCGGCGTAGCCGGCCCGTATCGACAGCAGACAGCAGAAGATCGCCAGAAATCCGCACAGCAGATTGCCCAGCGTCGCCGTCGCCGGTAGCAGGCTGATGCCGATCAGCCGGCGCTTGCGCGTCTCTGTCACCGGTTGCTCTTCACGCTGGATCATGGTCGACTTGCTCACTGCGGCGGCGTCCACCGCGCCAGAATGCTCAGCCCGGCCCGCACCTTCTCGCCGACGGCCACGGCCACTTCCCACCGGGCATCCTCCGGCACGCACACTTCCGTCCGCGAGCCTAACTTGATCATACCGAACGGCTGTCCCGCGGCCAGTTCGTCCCCGACCTGCGCCCGGCAGACGATCCGCCGGGCCAGCACGCCGGCGATCTGCCGCACGCGCACCGGTCCGGTCAGCGGCGGGACCGGCTCCAGTTCGACCGTGTTGCACTCGTTGACCGCGTCGGCCTCCGTGCGCAGCGCGTTGAGGAAGCGGCCGGGCCGATACGTCACGCCGGTGACGCGCCCCGCGCACGGGCTCCGGTTCACGTGCACGTCGTACACGGCGAGGAAGATCATGATGCGCAGCACGCGGCCGCCGTCGGGATGCTCGGCGTCGCGCGTGATCTCGACGACGTGCCCGTCCGCCGGCGCGAGCAGCAATGTGTCTCCCGGTGGCGGCTGTCGGCGCGGATGGCGATAGAACGAAAGCAGCGACAGGGCCACGAACGCCGGCAGCAACCCCCACCAATGGCAGTAGTACCCGACCACCGCCGTCGCCAGTCCGCCCAGCACGATGAGCAGCGTGATTTCGGTTCGGGCATAGGCCGTCGTCAGCATGACGCCACCCCCGGTGTGCTCAGCAGTTCGTCGATGAGCCCGGCCACACCGGCGTCATCGTTCTTCCCGGCCACCTGCCGGGCGACCGATTTGGCCGACGGATGCGCGTTGGCCATGGCCACGCCCCAGCCGGCCTCACGGATCATGTCCACGTCGTTCACGTCATCGCCGACGGCCACCGTCCGCCGCGGATCGATCTCCCACCGCTGGCAGAGCTGCTCGACGGCGAACCACTTGTTCACCTGCGGGGCGAAGGTCTCGATGATGGTCAGGTCGTACGCCGGCGCCCGCAACAGGTTATGGGCGATGCGGCCGTCGAACGTCCGCCGCAACTCCGGCTCGACGTCGGCCAGCACGTCTGGGTCATCGATGATCGAGACGCGCACCGGCGGCCAGACGTCGCCGCGCAGCCGGTCCACGCACGTGACGCGGCACGGCGTGTGCTGGACCCAGCGGTCGACGGCCGGATGTCGCCGGTGCCCGTCGATGACATAGCCGTCGAAGCCGGCCTCTTCGGCGTCGTTGAGCCAGAGCGTGGTGAAGCCGCGCTTCAGCAGCCAGTCGGTCAGCTCGTACGCCACGGGCAACGACATGGGCGTTCGCGAGAGCGTCCGCCCGCTGCGCACGTCCGTGATCATCGCCCCGAACACGGTCACGGCGGCGTCGAGATCCAGCCCGATCTCGTCCAGTACCGGCTTTGTTTCCGGATAACTGCGGCCCGTGCACAGCACGACGCGCATCCCGGCCTCGTGGGCGCGGTGCAGGGCGCGGCGATTCTCCGCCGGCAGACGGTGCTGCGAATCGAGCAGCGTTCCGTCCACGTCGATGGCGATCAGGTCGTACTTCGGCGAGGGCGACACGGATCCTGCCTTTCCCGCCGACCGGAGCCGGCGACGCGCATTCTCGCCGCTGGGCCGCCGCCTGAGAAGCGCCGCGGGCCTGTCGCATTTCCGGCTTTTCGGCTCGCTTCCCGTCGCCCCGGACGGCTACAATGATACTCATCAGGGACGATCGGCGCAGGCGTGCACGATCACGAGGCGCCGATCGCGCTGCCCGGTGTTTCGCTCAGGACCCCACAACCCAGCCTGCGACGGATGAAACCCAGACCGTGACCACAAGCGCCCAACCCGCTCAACGCGTCGCTGTCATCGGCTCGCCCGACAAAGCTGCGGTCGCCGCCACCATGGCCCGCATCCAGAACTGGCTGCAGAGCCGCGCGGAGATCGTTTTCGCCGGCATCACCTACGACAGCGCCCCGGCGCTGACCCGCGAGCCCGACCTGCTCTTCGTCCTCGGCGGCGACGGCACGCTCATCGCCGCCGTCAACGGCCTCGGCCGCCAGCAGATCCCCATCATCGGCGTGAACCTCGGCAAGCTCGGCTACCTGGCCGACTTCACGGTCGACGAGCTCGAACGCGAGGGCGACTTCCTCTTCGGCGATCACCTGCCCATCACTCGGCGTATCATGATGGACGTCTCCATCGAACGCGCCGGGCAACCGACCGTCCACGCCCCGGCCATCAACGACTGCGTCGTCACCGCCGGCCGGCCGTTCCACATGATCCAGGTCACGCTTTCGGTCGACGGCGACAAGGTGGCCATGGTCCGCGGCGACGGGCTCATCGTGGCCACGCCCTCGGGCTCCACGGCGCACAACCTCGCCGCCGGCGGCCCCATCGTCGAACCCACCGGCGAGGCCTTCATCCTGACCCCCCTCTGCCCGCAAGCGCTGACGTACCGCCCGGTCGTCCTCGACGCCCGCCGGCGGATCGTCCTCCGCTGCGTGCAGGCCAACGTCGGCACGTCGGTCAACGTCGACGGCCGCGTCATGTCGGTCTTCCAGCACGGCGACCAGATGGTCGTCACGCGATACGACGCCGACTTCCTCCTGGTGCGCAACCCCAAGCGCTCCGAATGGCACGCCCTCCGCCGCAAGCTCCGCTGGGGCGAAGGCCCCAACATGCACTAACCGGCGTCCGGGGACGCCGCCGGCTCGTCCAGTTCGTCCAGCAGTGCTACCGCACGCCGCAGGTGCGGGATGACGATCGAACCGCCCACGATCAACCCGACGTTCAGCAGCTCGAAGAGCTCTTCGCGGCTCACGCCGAGTTCGCGGCAGCGCACCACGTGATACGTGATGCAGTCGTCGCAGCGCAGGACGAGCGATGCCGCCAGGCCGGCCAGCTCCTTCGTCTTCGCGTCGAGCGCGCCATCGTGGTACGCCTGACCGTCGAGCGTGAAGAAGCGGTTGATGTTCAGGTTCTTCGCCGCCAGGATGCGGGCGTTCATCTTCTCGCGCTGCTCGCGAAATTCCTTCAGCCGCGAACCCATCCGCAACCTCCTTCGACCCCGCGCCGCCGATACGTGGCTCGTCGCTCCGGCGGAGAGATTGACGCCACGATAGCCGCCGGGACGGTCGCGGTCACGCGGAGTGCCCACATACAGCATGGGCCGGCCCAGACAGGCCGGCCCATGCCCTCATCTTCATGCGCCGTAGCGATCAGCCCGCCGCAGTTTCACCGCGACGGCGACCGGATCACGGCGCGACGCCGAGCTCGCTCAGCTCACCATCGTCGTCCGGGTCATCGTCCAGAATGGGCACGATATGCAGCGCATCCAGGCCGAAGTTGTGGAGATCCTCGACCGGCCGGAACCGCCGCACCAGGTCCAGGTTGCGACAGATGACGTGACCGTCATTGCTCAACAGGTCGCCATCGCCGATCCAGCCATATGTTCCTGATCGGAAGGGCTCCTCGGTCGAGAACCAGATGTGTCCGCTCGGCCACAAGTACACGGCGTCCAGGCCGTAATCGTAGTCCGGCTCGACCGGCCGGAACCGGGCGAGCAACTCCTGGTTCGTGTAGACGATCTCGCCATGAGCGGCACAGAGCAAATCGCCATGCCCCACAGTCAGGCCCAGCGGTTCGGAGTAGAAGTCCACCTCCGTCGAGAAGTACCAGCCGTAGCACGGCCATCCCCACGTGATGGCATCCAGCCCGAGGTCACACTCTGAGGTGGGCGCGAACATCCATGTCAACGACTGATTCCGCTCCACGATGAATCCGCCCTCCGACAGGAAGTCGCCGTGCTGGAGCCAGCCCAGCGTTTCGCTGAAGTGGCTGGTCTCGGGCGAGAACCACGCCTCCCACCAGGGCACCTCGTCGATCTCCGCCGGGCAGAGGGCGTCCAACCCGATATCCGGCACAACCGGCATGATGCCCAGGTTCCGCGTCAGTTCGAAGTTCGTCCATAGCACGATCCCGAATACCGACAGCGCGTCGCCGTCGCTGACCGCCGTTCCGTTCGGCGTATGGAAGCCCACTTCGGTCGAGAACCACACGTCGACGATCGGCGCGGCGACGACCACCAGCCGCGGCGTCCGCGACGTCCCCGCCACGGGACGCAACACGATGTCGATCATGGGCAGGGTTGTGTAGTAGGGCTGCACCCCGCTGTCGAACAGGTGCGTGGAGCCGCCCACCGCGACATTGAGGACCATCCGCTGGCCCGCATCATCCTGCCTGTACGTACCCTCGGCCCTGACAACCACGCTCCCAGCGCTGTCGAAGCCGCGGAAGTTCTGCACCACGTACAGCCCCTCGACGGCAGACGGCAGCAGATCGAACGTCCCGTGCAACTGAATCTCCGTCGTCGGGTCTTCGACGGTGACCAGCAGACTCCCCTCCAGCAGGCAATACCTCGTTGGTAGTTGCCCCAGCGCCGGTGCCGCTAACACCGCCACCAGCAAAATGGCAACACATCCCCCCTTGACCAACACGCGAGCACTCATGGCAAGACCTCCTTCCCCCCGCCCGAACACCTGCGCGCGTGCAGACACCCCTCGCACACGCTGTCGGAGCGATCAGAACTGCCACTCACCTCCCGCAGCGTGGACTCCGGCCTCGCCACCTGGAGGGCCCCGAACACCCCGACCTTCCTACAACAAATATCCGCCCAGGAGTGCCGCCAGTCAAACTCGTTCTTTCGCGTCACCGGTAACGGCTCGAATTAACGCAATCCTTGCCTCCAGCGTCCTCGGCTGATGGCGCCCCCGCCTTCCCACAATCGCCCCTACAGCGCGTGGTCTACCGAGGGCACGGCCGGAGCGTTACCCCCGCCCTGCTCCAGACTTGAGTACTCCCGCATGGACCGGCGCGGCAGAGGAAGGGGACCCGCCGCGACGTCACGGCAGCGTCAGCATCCGGATGAACAGGCTAATGTCGAAGTTGTCCAACACTCTATCGCCGTTCAGGTCGCCGACCACATCCGGATCCAGCTCCGGGAACTGCGCGTAGTACGCCTCCCGGTTGGTCAGGGCCAGGACGAACGGGGCGAGGTCGAGGTTGTTGATGAACGCGTCGCCGTTCATGTCCCCGGGCTGCACGGGCACGACATGAAGCGCGTCCAGGCCGAAGTTGTCGAGATCCTCGACCGGCTCGAAACGCCGCACCAAGTCGAGGTTGCGGTAGATGATGAAGCCGTCCATGCTGAGCAGGTCGCCGTCGCTGATCCAGCCGTGGGTCAGCGAGTGGAACGATTCCTCGGTCGAGAACCACACGTGTCCGCTCGGCCACCGGTACAGGGCGTCCAGCCCATAATCATGATCTGGCACCAGTGGCTGGATGCGGGCCAGCAGTTCCTGGTTGGTGTAGACGATCGCACCGTCCGTGGCGCACAGCACGTCGCCGTGTCCCACGAGCGCGCCGACAGCCTCGGAGTGGAAATCCACCTCCGTCGAAAACCACTTGCAGTTGCTCGACCATTCCCAGGTGATCGCGTCGAGCCCAAGGTCTCCCGGCTCCAGGGGCTCGAACGACTGCGTGAGGTCCTGGTTGCGGGCCACGATGAACCCGCCCTCCGACAGAAAGTCGCCGTGTTGCAGCGGCCCCAGCGTCTCGCTGTATTGGTCGATCTCCATCGAGAACCACCCCTCCCACCAGAGCGGCCCCCAGACGGCCATCGGATGCATGGCGTCCAGGCCGACATCGGGAACGACCGGCTCGATGCCGAGGTTCTGCGTCAGCTCGGCGTTGGTCCAGAGCACGCTGCCGTAGGTCGTCAGGATGTCGCCGTCGCTGATTGCCGTACCCGCCGGCGTGTGGAAGCCCGTCTCGGTGGAGAACCACGCCGGTGTCGCCGGTACCGCCACCACGATGAGCCGCATCGGCACGGGTTCCTCGTGCAGGATAATCTCGATCATGGGCAGGGTCGTGTAGTACGGCTGCGGACCGCTGTCTAAGTGGTGCACGTCCCCGTTCACGACGGCCCCCAGGATCATCTGCTGGAAGGCGTCGTTCTGGACGTACGTCCCCTCCCCCGTCACCGCTTCGTTGCCCGAGTCGTCGAACCCGCGGAAATTGCGAACGTCGTAGGAGTCGCTGCCCGACGTCGTGACCAGATCGAACGTCCCGTGCAGCGGGAGCTCGATCATCGGGTCCTCGCCGAAGACCAGCGCGGTTCCCTCCAGCAGGCGATAGCGCGTCGAGCCCTGGCCGAGAGCCGGTGCCGCCAGCACCGCTATCACCAAAATAACGATAGCACCCCTCCAGAATGGATTGCTGACGCTCATGATGAAGTCTCCGCCCCCCTCCCAACGCTTCCCCGCGCGGCTGGTGATACACCGCACGTTGTCGAGATGACGGAACCGCTGCCCACCTTCCCGCGGTGCAGACTCCTGCCACCCCGCAGGAAGGGTCCCCGTCGCCCCAACGTTCCTATAGGAAGTATTGCCCCGGAAATGCCACGGTCAACACGCCGCGACCTCCGTCACCGCTCACGGCCGCGGCCGGCCTGTCCCCTGGTCCCCACGCCCACGCTTGACGGCTGCGCCCCGCCTTCCCACAATCGCCCCCACAGCGTGGTCTACCGAGGGCGTGGCGGGGACGTTACCCCCGCCCTATCCCGGACTTGGGCACTCCCGCATGAATCGCCGAAGCAGACAGGACAAACGCCCTCAGCAACCCGAATCCAGCCCGCCACCCATGCCCAGCGTGGCCCGGGAGGCCGGCCGGGTGGCCGGTCTCTACACGATCACGCTCGTGCTGGCTTCGTGGATTTTTCCGCCGCACGGGGTATGGCCGCTGGCTTTCGTCTGCCTGGTGCCCTGGGTGGTGGCCACCTGCCGGACGCAGCGGGCCTGGCTGGTGCACTGGCTCAGCTTTGCGCTGGGCTGGGCGTTCTTCCTGTTCAACCTGCGGTGGCTGTGGCCGGTGACATCGGGCGGACACGTCGCCCTGGCCTTCTACCTGGGGCTCTACTGGCCCGTGGCGGCGTGGGCCCTGCGCACCGCCCAGCGGCATCACATCTCGCCGGTGTGGACGCTGCCCGTGGCCTGGGTGGCCTGCGAGTTCCTGCGGGCCACGGTGATGACGGGGTTCCCCTGGCTGTTCCTGGGCCACGCCTTCCACGCCCAGTTGATCCTGATCCAGATCAGCGACATCACCGGCGCCTACGGCGTCTCGTTTCTCGCCGCCCTGATCAACGGCACGATCGCCGCCTGGATCCTGTGGCGCTACCGGCATCCGGCCATGACCCGCACGCCGCGGCAACTGCTGATCGGCACGGGCGTGACGGTGGTGGCCGTGGTCCTGACGCTGGTGTACGGCCACTACCGCCTCCGGCAGACCGACTTCACGCCGGGCCCGCAGGTCGCGGTGATCCAGCACGACTTCTCGCTGCGCAGCGCGCCGCCTTACGGCGAGCACTCCTGGGTCATCTTCGCCGAGTACGTGGCGCTGGCCGCCGAAGCCGCCAAGACGCAGCCGGACCTGCTCGTCTTCCCGGAAACGGTCTGGAGCTCCATCCAGAACCGCGAGTTCCTGGCCGTCGAGCACAACGCCGTGCCCGGCCTGTCCGCCGGCACCTGGCACTACGGCAAGATCTGCGACGACGCCATCTCGGCCTTCGCCCGCGGCGATTACGTCGCTGTCAACCGGCAGATCGAAGATCTCGAGCGCTTCGAGCGAAAGTACACGCACCGGAAGCTGCCACGCCTGCCCGAGGCCGGCGGACCGCCGGTCACCGTCGTCCTCGGCGCCCAATCGGTGGATGTGTTCCCCGCGGAGACGTACCCGAAGTTCAAGCGCTACAACTCGGTGCTGGTTTACGACCCGGACGGCACGCAGCGCGAAATCCGTTACGACAAGAACCACCTGGTGCCCTTCGGTGAGTTCGTGCCCTTCCGCGGCGGCCGCCTGCATTTCCTCTATCGCTGGCTCAACAAGCTGAGCCCGATGAGCAGCGGCGGCACGTTCGAGTACTCCTCGTCGCCGGGGAAGGACCTGACCGTCTTCTCGCTGACGACGGCAAAGGGCGACACGCGCTTCGGCACCCCGATCTGCTACGAAGACGTCATGCCCGACGTCATGCGCCGCTACGTCTGGGACGGCGGCACGCGCCGCACCGACTTCCTGGTCAACGTCAGCAACGACGGCTGGTACATCTACGGCAACGAATTGCCGCAGCACCTGGCCATCTGCGCCTTCCGCGCCGTCGAGAACCGCATCGGCATCGCCCGGGCGGTCAACACGGGCATCAGCGGCTTCATCGATCCCAACGGCCGCGTCTACTCCGTCGTCGAGAAGGACGGACGCCGCTACGGAGCCGGCATCATCGGCTACCGCGTGGATCGCGTGCTCCTGGACAAGCGCACCAGCATCTACGGCCGCTTCGGCGACTGGCTGGCCATCACTTGCCTGGTGCTCACCGCCGGCTTGTGGGCGGTGGCCATCGCCGAACGGTGGGTTATGGCCCTGCAACAGCGCATCGCTGCCTGGCGGGCCGGAGGAGGGCGGCTTCATGCCACCACGAAAGACGAGAAGTAACGCCGCCGGCCTCGCCCTGCTGCTGAGCGGCCTGCTGCTGGCGGGATTCGGCTGTCAGAGCGCGGCGCCGCGGCTGACGCCGGACGAGTCCCTGGCCCTCGAACGGCGGGCGACCGACCTGCTGCTCCGTGCCGCGCAGAGCGAGGATCCGCTGGTCGCCTGCCACGCCATCGAGGCGCTGGTGCACGTGGCCCCGGAGGAGGGCCGGCCGCACTTCCGCGCTGCGTTGCGCTCGCCGTCGCCGCTGCTGCGGGCCGCCGGTCTGAAGGCCCTTGGTACGCTCGCCGACGGTAGCTCCGCCGCGATGTACCGGCAGCTTCTGAGCGACAACCATCCGCTCGTGCGGCTCGCCGCGGCGTTCGCCGTCTGTCGGGCTGGTCAGACGTCAGCGGCTCGTCTGCTCGTCACGGCCCTCGACGACAACCCGGAAGAGCACGTGCGGGCCGAAGCGGCCCAGCTCATCGGCCGCCTCGAAGAGCCGCGGGCCATCAAACGTCTGCAAGCCGCCTTGCGCCTCCAGGCCAACGAGCAGTCGAACATCGTCCGGCTCGAAATCTACACGGCCCTGGCTCGGCTCGGCGACGAAGAGGGCACCGACCGGCTCATCGCCGCCGCCCAGCACGACGCCCTGTCCCGCCTGCTGGCCTTGCAGGGCTTGGCGGACGTGGGCACCCAGCGAGCCCGCGACGTCCTCCGCTATCACCTGAGCGACGCCGAGGACTACCTCATCCACCGTCTTATCGCCGCCCGCGGACTCGCCCGTCTGGGCGAGCCGATCGGCTACGACCTGGCTATCGAGAAACTGCGCTTCGTCGGCAGCAACCCCGAGGATCCGGAAGAGGCCGTCCGCGTTCGAACCAACGCGGCGATGGTCCTCGGCGAGATTCGCGACGCTCGCGCGCTACCCGACCTGCAGAACATGGCCGAGTCGGAGAACGACCCCCGGCTGCAAGTGGCGGCGTGCTACGCCATCTGCCGCATCCTGCAACCCTGATCCACCCCGCTCAATCGGAGTGTAGCGGAACGCCCTCTGCGTCCTGGCTCGCCGGCGGCTCTTCGCGATCCCAGCCCTGCGACTCGGTCGCGGTGGCGATCTCCGCCCCGCGCACCGGATCGTGCACCGCGGTGAACGATCCCAGCAGCAAGTGGTTCGACGGCCGCCCCCATCCGCCCAGGAGCCCGGTGACCTGCCGCTGCGTGAGCAGCCGGAACGTCCCCCGCAGCCGCTCGCCCTTGTCGCGATAGAGGGCAACGATCCCCATCGTCGACACGAACCGCCCCTCGCTCACGCCAAACCGGGCCACCGCTCGCAGCTCACGCCTGGCCACCAGGTAATTGCGGTCCTTCCCGGCGGGCAGCTTTTCGAGCGCCAGCGACAGACGGAAGCTGAACGGCCCCAACGCCCCCAGCAGCGGGCGGCGCGTCGCCTCCATCGCCACCCACACCTGCCCGGTGTCGTCCGTCCACCAATAGCAATGATCCAGGGAAAGCCGAGCGATTCGCGCCGGCGGCGGGTCGATTTCGCGGTAGTTCAGGGCCGCAACTTCGACGTGTCCGCCGCCGGCGCAACCGAGCAGGCCCGCCAGCGGCAGCACCGCCAGCAGGCCACGCCACCACGCGCCCGGCCGTCGGGGCATCACGCGTGCGGAATCGGGAACTGGCGGCATAGCTCGCGCACCTGCCCGCGCGTCCGCTCCATCTTGGCCGCGTCGCCCTCGGCCGACAGGGCTTCGTGCACTAACTGGGCCACGACCGCCATCTGCGGCTCTTTCAGCCCGCGGGTGGTCAGGGCCGGCGTACCGATCCGCAGGCCGCTGGTCTGTGTCGGCTTGCGCTCGTCGAAGGGGATCATGTTCTTGTTGACGATGATGCCGGCCTCTTCGAGCCAGGCTTCGGCCTGCTTGCCGGTCAGGTCGGGATGCACGTCGCGCAGGTCGACGAGCATCAGGTGCGTATCCGTGCCGCCCGAGACCAGCCGATAACCCCGCGCTCGCAGGGCCTCGGCCAGCGCCTGGGCGTTGTCGAGGATCTGCTGCTGGTACTGCTTGAACTCCGGCCGCAGGGCCTCGCCGAAAGCCACCGCCTTGCCGGCGATGGCGTGCATGAGCGGGCCACCCTGCGTGCCGGGGAAGACCCACTTGTTCATCAGCTTGGCGTCGTCTTCCGTGTTGCACATGATCATGCCGCCGCGCGTGCCGCGCAGCGTCTTGTGCGTCGTCGTCGTGGTGAAATCGGCATGGCCGATCGGCGTCGGGTGCAGCCCCACGGCCACCAGGCCGGCGATGTGGGCGATGTCCGCCATCAGCCGGGCCCCCACCTCACGGGCGATCTCGGCAAACGCCGGGAAGTCCATCGTCCGCGGATAGGCCGAGGCGCCGGCGATGATCAGCTTCGGCTTGTGTTCCAGCGCCAGTTTCCGGACCTCGGCCATGTCGAAGGCCTCGGTCTCGCGGCTCACGCCGTAAGGCACGATGTTGTACATCGTTCCGCTGAAGTTCACTTTCAGCCCGTGCGACAGGTGTCCGCCGTGCGCCAGGTCGAGCGAGAGCACCGTGTCTCCCGGCTTCACACAGGCCATGTACACGGCGACGTTCGCCTGGGCGCCGGAGTGCGGCTGCACGTTCACGAACGGCGTGCTGAACAGCTTCTTGGCCCGCTCGCGCGCCAGGTCCTCGATGGCGTCCATGTTGACGCAGCCGCCGTAGTACCGCTTGCCCGGATAACCCTCGGCGTACTTGTTCGTGAAGACCGATCCCACGGCCGTCCGCACCGCCACCGAAACGTGGTTCTCCGAGGCGATCAGTTCGAGCGTGTTCTGCTGGCGGTCTTCTTCCTGCCGGATAATCTCGGCAACAGCCGGGTCCGTCTCGGCCAGAGGCTGAGAGAGAAACTTCAACATGGGCACCTTTCCTTCGCGGGCCGGTCTCGATCGATCACGGAGAGCCCCCGGCCGGGTTCTCCGGACGCTCCGACGCCGGGGCCGGGGCCGGGGCCGTTTCCGTCGGCGGCGCAGCGAAGCGCTCCTCCAATTCGTCAAGCAACATTCGTTCCAGTCGGCGGTCCCGCCCCACGCGCGACCAGACCGTATTCTGGCGCTCGCTCGTGGCGGCGTCCCGCTCGATGGGGGTGTAGCCCGGTGAATCGCTGATCCGCGTGCCGGCCGGCTGGGCACTCGCCACGCGGGCCGTGTCCTGCCGCTCGACGTCGATGCGCAGGCGGGCGACGCTCGACTCGCCCTTGCGGCCCACGCTGAAGTGCGCCACCCGCCGCATCGTCGACCGGCCGCCGTACAGGTCGCGGGCCGTCCCGCTCTCGCGGCGTGTGCTGTACTCGACCGGCAGGCTGTCAACCGCCAGCCGCCCCTCGTCGACGTCGACCCGCCCGAACTCGCGCCGCAGCAGCGCCGCCCCCGCCACGAGCACCGCCCGGCTGTCCGGCGTGTCGATCAGCCGCGACTGCTGCCCGGTAAGATCCGTGGTCGGGCCACAGCCCACGAGGCCCCAGCACAGCGGCGCCAACAACAACACGACTACCCGACCTGACATCACGTCCCCTTTCAAGGCTCTGTGGCCGGCGGCGGCGGCGCGGTCGGCGTCGCCGGTACATCCGAAGGCACGTCCATCGGCAGCTTCGGCGGTGGCAGCTTCCCGCCGTCACGCAGCATCGCCGGGAAACTCGAAATGATCGACTCGCCCCTGTCCAGATCCGCCGCCTGCTCGAGGTTCTTCAACCCCGACTGCTTGTCGCCGGCGTAGTATTCCAGATAACCCAGCAGGAACCGCAGGCGGGCATCGTCCTGTTGCTCCAGCCGCTTGCGGATGTCCGCCCGGCGGATATCCACGATCTCCCCGCCGCCCATCAACGACTTCAGGTCGAAGTCGAATCGCGACAGCTCCGGATAACGCGAGAAGCCCTGGACCAGGGCCACCGTGGCCGACAGGTACTCCCCCGCCGCCAGGTACGCGTTGCCCTTGCCGATCAGCGGCAGCGGGTTGAGCGGTTCGAGCCGGTTGGCCGACTCGTAGCGCCGCGCGGCCTCGTAGTACAGGCCGATCTCGAGCAGCGACTCCGCCTTCAGCAGCTCGTCGTTGAACGCCGAGTCCCCGCCTCCGTGGAACGTACGGATCGGCGCGTCGAACAGCCGGTTCAGGAACGTCTGCGACTGGTCCACGGCCACGTCGGTGACCAGCCCGGCCACCGCCGGGTCGTTCTTCATTGCAGCCTGCATGTCGCGGAACCACGCGGCATCCGGCTCACGTTCGAGAGCCAGTCCCAATTGCATATCGGTGAACACGTCCTGACCCGGCAGGACGCTCGTATCGGTCAGCCGCAACTGTGGCCGCGACGGCGTCCGCGTCGACGGCGCCGGCTCCGTCAAATCCGGCTCGTTCGCCACCGGCCCCAGCGCGAGCGGCCTGCGCCCCGTCTGCCCCATCCCGGACGCGAACGGATCCTGCCGCAATTCCAGCGGCACCGGCGACAACTCGCCCCGCTGCACCATCTCCAGCGGCGTACCCAGCGGCGGTCGGCTGCCCGGGACATCCCGCACGCGCATCGCCTCCACCTCACCCGGCTGCGAGAATTCACGCACGCCCGGCTGGGCCACGCGCGACAGATCGCCCAGTTGGCTTTGCAGACCCGCCACCGGCTCCGGGACGTACAACCCGGTCGCAGACCGCGGCGACGACGACTGGCGCGGCGGCCCGAAGATCGTGCTACTCAGCTCGGACGAGCCAGTCGGCGTCAGACCGACAATCTGCGAGCTCAACGCCGGCACACCCAGTGCCGACGGGTTCACGGGTGGAGCCGCGAGGCGCCGATCGAGCCGCAGATCCAGCGGCCCGATGCTGCTACTCCCGACTGGCCCCACGGACAGCGTCCCCACCCCCGGCGTCAACGACCCGTACTGACCACTGTGCAGTCCCGCCGTGAACACGGTCTGCGACGGATCGAAGTAGGGTGTGGCTGTCATGCCGCTCGAATACACGCCGACGTCGGCCACGCTCACCGAGTCCCGTTGGAACGCCGACAGCGCTGAGCTGCCCAGTGACCCTCGAAAAGCTGTGGGCGATGGAATCGGGTTGAAGCCCTGGAACGCCATGCCGCGGAGGTTGCCGCTCAGCAGGGCGTTGCCGGTGAGCAACGGCGACACCGGCCGCGCGTAGTTGTACCCGCCGCTGCCGACCTGCGGATTCGCGTCGAGCAGACGGCCGTTCTGCTGAACCGCGTACTGTGCCTGCGCCAGCCCGACACCGCCGACCACGCAGGCCACCGCGGCCGCCACGCGCCACAGCGCGGGCTGCCATCGGTACGTTGCCGATCCCGCTTGCCTTGCTGCCATGGTGTATCCTCGCGCCGAGTCCATCAGGATTCGTTCGCTTCTGCGCCCAATAGCATTATACGAGAGCCCGACCCACCGTGCAGCACGGCCGGGCCCGCCCTCAGGCCAGGTGCCGCCCGCCGTCCACCGGCAGCACGACCCCCGTGATGTAATCACCGTCCCTCAGCACAAACTCCACGGCGGCGGCCACGTCGTCGGCCGAACCGGCCCGCTGGAGCGGGATCTTCGCCGTCAGCCGCGCCCGCGTCTGGGCATCATACGACTCCGGCCAGGCGGCCACGCCGGGGGCGATCCCCACCACGTTCACGCCCGGCGCCAGGGCCCGGGCCAGCACGTGGGTCAACGTGTCCAGGGCTCCTTTCGACACGATGTACGCCAGGTGTTCGGGCCACGGCTGGCCGACGGCGGCGTCAGTGACGTTCACCACCCGCCCGCCGGCCTGCGCTAGCGCCTCGTGCGCCGCCGCCACCAGGACCATCGGCGTGGTCAGATTGACCCGCAGCGTACGCTCCCAGTCGGCCACGTCGAACGTCGTCACGTTCATCCGCTCGAAGACCGAGGCGTTGTTCACCAGCACGTCCAGCCGACCGAAACGCTCCAGCACCGCGGGCACGAGCCGCGCCGCCTGCCCGGGATCGCCCAGGTCCGCCTGGAACGTCGCCGCCGTCACGCCGCAGGCCTGGCAGTCCGCCACCGTCTGGCGAGCTTCCGCGGCCGACGCCCGGTAATGCACGGCGATCTGGCAGCCGGCGCGCGCCAGCCGCAGCGCGATCGCTCGCCCCACCCGTCGGGCCCCACCCGTCACCAGCACGACCCGCCCGTCAAGCTCCATCCACGCCACCTCGCTCCACGCCGTAGCGGACCCACTCCAGCGTCAGCCCGTGCGGCGGTACGGTCGGCCCGGCCAGGCTGCGATCGCCGGTCGCCAGGATCTCGGCGATGCGCTCGGGCGGCCAGTGCCCCCGCCCGATCTCAATCAGCGTGCCGACCATGATGCGCACCTGGTTGTACAAAAAGCCGTCGCCCTCGACGTCGATGAGCACTTCGTGGTAGCGCTGCTCGATACCGATCCGCGTCACCGTCCGCACGGTCGTCTCGCGCGGGGCACCCAGGTTGGCCATCCCCGCGAAGTCGTGCCGCCCGACCAGCAGCGCCGCCGCCGACCGCATGCGGTCCAGATCCAGCCGGTACCACACGTGCCAGCAGAACCGACCGTCGTGGTCGCGGACGGGCCGGCACTCGCGCGGCGCGTTGTACAGCCGATAGCGGTACCGCTTGCCCACCGCGGCGCGCGTGGCGTGAAACGCCGCCGCCACGTCCGTCACGTGCACCACCGCCAAGTCGTCCGGCAGACGATGCTCGAGCGCCCGTCGCAGGCTCTCCGGCGGAATCGGGGCGGTCGTCCGGAATTGGGCCACCTGCCCGCGAGCATGCACGCCGGCGTCGGTGCGACTGGCCCCCACGAGCACGGTCGGCTGGCGAACGACGCGACAGACCGCGTCCTGGAGCACGCCCTGCACGGTGCGCAGGCCCGGCTGGATCTGCCAGCCGTGGAACTCCGTTCCGTCGTAGGCCACGATGAGCTTGACGTTACGCTCCATCGCCGCCCATGGTACTGCGGCCCCGGCGCAGCGCACACCCGCGCCGCGCCGCCGGGCTCACGTCCCGCCTACGCGTCCTTGTCGTCCGGCGGCTGCGGAAGGTCGCCGATGCCCAGATCGTCGTCATCCGGCGACCCGGCCGGGATCTCCGGCACGCCGGGCAGCTCCGGCGGAATCGTCTCGTCGCTGCTGTAATCGTAGAACTCGCGGTACTGCTGGCGGAAGTAGCCGCCGGCCCGCGCCTGCACGCCGTCGAGCACGGCGCCGACGATGTGCGCGTTGACCTTTTCGAGCTGCTCGCGGGCCCGCTTCAGAACGCCCTTCGAGTTCTCCACCGCCCGGGCCACCAGGATCACGCCGTCCACCTGCGTGGCCACAACCAGGCCGTCGCTGATCAGCAGCACCGGCGGGCCGTCGAGGATCACCCGGTCGTACCGCGTGCGGGCCTCCTGGATCAGGTCGCGCAGGTGCGCCGGTCCCAACAGGTCGGCCGGTGTCGGCGGCATCGGCCCGCTGCTGAGCACGTCCAGGTTGGGCACTTCGGTGTGCGTGATCAGGTCCGCCAGCTGCGCCTGCCCGATCAGCACGTTGCTCAGGCCCTCCGGCCGCGTGCCCTTGAAAGCCGTCCGAATCGCCGGCCGGCGGAAGTTGCAGTCGATCAGCAGCACCTTCTCGTTGCCCTGGGCCAGCGTGACCGCCAGGTTGATGGCGACGGTCGTCTTGCCGTTGCCGGCGCTCGGGCTGGTCACCAGCAGCACGCGCTGCGTCTCCGCCGGTCCGCTGAAGACCAGGTTGGCCCGCACCTGGCGGAACGCCTCGGCCACGAGTGACTGTGGCGCCGCCCGCGCGGCCATCTCGATCTCTTCCACGTTGGCCTCTTCGTCGTCGAGCTGCGGGATGCAGCCCAGCACCGAGAGGCGCCCATGCCGAGCGACGTCGATCGGCGTGCGGATGGCCTTGTCCGTCAGCTCTCGCAGGAAGGCCAGCCCCACCGCCCCGGCCAGGGCCAGGGCCACGCCGCCGCTCAGCCACAGCAGCACGTTCGGCCGCGACGGCTTCACTGCCTTTCTCGGCCGTTGCACGAGGTTCAGCCGCGGCGCTTTCGGGGCAGCGGCCACCAGGTGCTGGTATTCCATCACCGCTTCGTCGATCTGTTCGAGCTGCTTCTCCAGGCGCTCCTCGTCGGCGATCATCGACTCGTAGCGCATGGATGACGAGTCCAGGTCCTTCAGGCGAGCCTCCTGCTCCTCGAGCTGGTCCTGCGCCTGGGCCTGCACGGCGCGCACGCGGGCCAGCTCCTGGCTCAGCGAGTCCACGCGCCGTTCGCGCAGATCGTCCAGCAGCTCTTCCCGCCGGGCCACCTCGCGATCGTAGTAGCCCTGCCGGCGGGCCTGCAGCATCTGCAAGTGCCGGCTGTTCTCGCCGGCCAGATACGTCCGGGCGATGCTGATCTCGACGTCGAGCGCTTCCACCTGCTGCCGGTACAGCCGCAGGATCGGATCGGCCTCGACGATCAGCCGGTCCTCGGGCGAGATGGGCAGACGCCGCGGATCAATGCCCTGCACCGCGTCGAGCTGGGCCTGCAGGTCCGCCACGCGCGTATCGAACGTGTTCACCGTATAGGTCTGGTCGGCGATGCTGCGGACCAGCGTGTCCTGCTCCGACTCGAGGGCCCCGACGTTGGTCTGCGTCCGGAACTTGGCCAGCTCCTCGCGCTGCCGCAGCAGTTTGCCCGTTACGTCAGCCTGCGTTTCCTCCAGGTCCTTCAGATCCTGGCGGCCCTTGTTCTCCGTCTCCTGCTTGTATCGCTCCAGGTAGCGGTCGACGATCGTCTGCACCAGCAGCACGGCCTCGTCCGGATTGCGCAAAGAGAGGCTCACGGAGATGAGCTGCGTCTCGCGGATCGGATCGACCGACAGCATGCTCTCCAGGTCGTACAGGCACTCCTCGAAATCCCCCTCGTACCACCGGAAGAACGCCGTCTGCTTCACTTCCGGCTGGCTGAGCGCATCCTGCAACACGTCCAGACGGTAGATCTTCGTGGCCTCCGTCTTCGTCAGCGTGTCCATGATGCTGGGCATGACCAGCGGATCCGTCGGGTTGAACACGTCCTCCAGCGGCGGCTTCAGTTGCAGCACGGCCCGCGCCGGATACGCCGGGAACCACTTCCAGACGATCAGCGTCGCCGCCACCACCATCATGTATAGAACCACGAAGGCGATGAAGATCAGCAACTTGTGCTGTTTCAGCACCCGCCCGAAGTCGGAGAAGGTCAGCCCCCCTTCGGTACCCGGCGCCGTGCTTGCCGCCGGCCCGGCGGTCACGAGCTGCGCCTCCGACAACTGGACGATCTGTTGGGCGTCGCCAACCGTACTCATCTCACTATCTCCGTTCACACGCCGACGGCGGCCGCGCCCCGAGGGCCGGCACCGCCGCTACGTCTACGGCAACCGCTTCAGCGCGTCCTCGATCTGTTGCGTGTACGGCCCGTCTCCGTAGCGTGCCGCCACGGCCCGGGCCCGCTCCAGAATCGTGCGCGCTTCCGTGTTGCGCCCACGGTCAACCAGCAGCAGACCCAGGTGCAGGTTCACCGCCACGTTCTCCTGGTCGAGCGCGAGTGCTTGTCGCAAAGTCACCTCGGCCTGCTCGTATTTGGCGTTCTTGAAGTACACCCAGCCAACCGTGTCCAACACGTTGGCGTTGCGCGGTTCCTGTTCGTAAGCCGCCTCGGCGTAGCTGAGCGCCTCCTGCGGCCGATCGGCCTTGTCCGCCAACAGGTACGCCAGGTTGTTGAGCGCCGTCGCATACGCTGGGAAGGCCCGCACCACACCCTCCAGCACGCGCACCGCCTCCGCCACCTGCCCCGTCTCGTCCAGGGCCTGCGCCTGCAGCAACTGCGTGGCCACGTGATCCGCGGCGTCTCCCGCAGTGCTGGCCAGCGCCGGCTTCAGCACCTCCATCGCCTCCGTCGCCTTCCCGTCGCCCAGAAGCTGCGCGGCCAGCGCGTTCCGCAGCCGCAGCCCGGCCGGCGTGTCGGCCGGGGATCGCTCGGCCACCTTCCGCAGGGACGCGGTAATCTGGTCCCGGGCCACGTACTCCCGTGAGAAACCGACCACAGCCTGCAAGGTGTTCGCCGCCTCGGCGGCCCCTGTTTCCATCCCCGCCTCGAGCTGGGCCAGGGCATCGTCCATACGCTTCAGCGTGACGTAGCCTCGGATCACCGAGGCCCGCACGATCGCCGGCACCTGCTGCGTCCGCGACAGCACCTGCTCGAACACCTGAATCGCCTGCGCCGCCTGGCCCATGGCGATCTGCGCGTCCAGCCGGAACGCCAGGCAACGCATGAACAGCCCGAAGTCCTGCGGCTGGGCCAGCCGCTCCGCCCGCTGGAAGTAATCCACGGCGGACTCGTACTGGGCCCGGGCCGCGGCGCGGTACCGCTCCTCGTCCGACCGCTTGCCCGCCTGGGCCGCCTCGTCGGCCAGTCGCGTCGAGCGTAGCGCCTCGGACACGCACACCGACGCGAACCGCTGCGGCCACGCCGCCGAACTCTGATCCCGATTCATGAACTCGCTGGCCAGATTCTTGGCCTTGTCGAACTGCCCCGTGCGCGTCAGCAGCGTCAGCAGCGTGGTGACCGTCGCGTTGACCGCCTCGCCGCCTTCCGGATCCTGACGCTGCACGTCCATAAGCTGCCGCAACTCCGCCTCGGCCAGCTCGGCCCGGCCCGACACCTCGTACAGTCCGGCCAGTTCAGTGCACACCTTCTGGTACAGGCTGCCGTCCGGCGACGCCAACCAGCGCGCCACCACCTGCGGATTGTCACTCGACGGCTTCAACTGCTCCCGGGCCAGCAGCAGATCTTCGCGGGCCTCGGCGTACTTGCCGAAACGCACCGACAGCCGTCCGCGGGCCAGCAGCGACCACACGTGATTCGGCGACACGCGCAGCACCTGCCCCAGCAGTTCGTGGGCCTTGGTCAGCTCCCGCTGGGACAGCCGCAACTGCGCCATGGCGATCAGCCCGTTGGCATCCTCGGGGTAATCCGCCTGATAGGTCGCCAGCTCCGTGCCCGCGTCGCCGTAACGCCCCAGGCTCAGCAAACCCTGAATGATCGTCAGCCGAGCGTATTGCCGCCGGGCCGTATCCTGCGGATCGTCGGCACGCAGCTTGTCGAGCACCCAGCGACAGGCGTCGATCATCGCCTCCTGCCGCCCGTCGTTGCGCCGATAGAACTCGACCAGCTCGAAGGCCACGCTCAGCAGCGTGCTCCGCCGTTCGTCGGGGTCCGTGATATCCGCCTCGACGACGCGCTTGCCGTCCTGGTAGGCCGCCTCTGCCGCGCCGAGGTCGCCCAGCCGCTCGTAGAACTTGCCGAGCAGCACCTGGGCGTAGGCCCGCTCCTTGCCCGACTGGCTTTCCAGGTAGGCGCGCAGATGCTGCTCGCCCTCCTGCCGCCGGCCGGTCGACGCGTAGAACTGCGCCGCTGCCACGGCCAGATCGGTGTTGGCCGGAGCCAGACGCAGTCCCTCCTGCAAGCGCTCGGCCGCCTGCGCTTCGTCGCCCACCTTCGCGTAGAGCTGCGCCAGGCGAATCAGGTTGGGCACATCGTCCGGGGTGGCGGTGCGCTGCTGCTCGCGCTTGTCGATACCCGCCCGCGGATTGTCTTCCTCGTCGAGAAACTCAGCCCGCTCGCGGATGAACGGGTCGTCCGGCCGTAGCTTGCGGGCGTCGAGCAGATGCGACACACCGCCATCCGGCGGCCGCCGGCTGCCCGTCATGCTCTGGTAGGTCACGTACAACAGCTTGTGCGCGTTGAAATCCAGCGGGTTGAGCTGCACCGCCACTTCGAGGGCCTCGGCGGCCTCATCGAGCTGCCCGGCGGCCAGCAGGGCCCGCGCCAGCCAAACCTGCATCGTGCTCGTCCGCGGCAGCATGTCCCGCGCCATCCGGAACTCGCGCACCGCCACGTCCGGCTTGCTCTGGGCCAGCGCCAATTGCCCGCGGTACGTCGCCCCACCGGCGTTGTCCGCGTTCAGCCGCGCCAACAACGCCACGTACTGCGCCGCCCGGTCGTAACGCTCCAGCCGCAACGACGCGAAGAACTGGTTCGCCAGCACTTCCGAATCGTCTGGGTTGTCCTTCTCCAACTGGTCCAGGTAGGGAAGCACCTGCTCCCACTCGCCCCGCTCGGTGTAGTAGTTGACCCACCAGTTCGTCCGGACCACCGGATCCGGCTCGGCCTGGATCAGTTCACGCAGCCTGGCCTCGAACTCCTCCGGCGTCAGGTCCTCCAGCAACAGCTCGTATTGCCCCAGCAGACGCGCGATCCGCTCGTCACTGCCGAAGCGCTGCCGCACGCCCGCCAGAATCTGCCGACCCTGCTCCTGCTCCTTGGCCTGCACCAGCATCGGCACGAGCAGCCGCAGCACCGGCGATACCTGGCTCACGCGGAATTCCGGATGACTCAGCGCCTCGCTGTACAGCTTGATCGCCGTCGGGACGTCGCCATCCATGCGGGCTCCGTACGCCTGCGTCAGCGTGCCCGACACGCCCCCGAGCCCTGCCGCCGCCGGCGCCAGCGCTTCCCGCGCCTCGCCTTCGCGACCTTCCTGCTGCAAGGACCCGGCCTCGATCGCCGCCAGCCGCAGCCGCACCGTCTCGTTGCTGGCCAGTTCGTCGGCGTAGTCTCGCCGCAGTTCCGCGGCGCTGTCCCGGGCCTGCTGGGTCTGCCCCAGCGTGCTCAGCAGCTCCGCACGGTTCAGCATCAGGGCCAGCGGGGGCTTGGCCCCGTCCCGATAGAGCTGGATGACCGGTGTGGCGTGTTCGCGCAGCGCCATCTCCGTGTAGCGCAACGACTCACCCGGTTGCCGCAGGTCGCGGTAGAGCAACGCCAGCCGATCGACCGGCAACTCGCCCCGGAACACTTCGAACCACATGCGGGGGTAGTACGGGCCGGTGTCCGCGTCCGCCCGGGCCTGGGCCTTCTCGAACGATTGGGCTGCGACCAACAGGTCGTTCTGCATCAGCGCCGCCTGGCCGCGCATGTAGTGGGCGAACGCCTCGTCCCGGTACCGCACCTCGGTCTCGTCCAGGAACCGGTTCACCCACGTCCAGCGCTGCTGCCGCTCGGCGCCGGTGACGGCCAGGGCATAGCCCAGCGCCGTCGTAAACGCCCGGCCATACAGCACCCGGTGCTGGTAATCGCCCAGTGCCGCGTGCAGGCTGCGCACGCCCACCGTTCCATCGATGGCTTCGGCGAACACCTTCAGCGACGCTTCGTAGGCCGCCGGCGTGATGTCCGGTGAATCCCCGTGCTCCTCGTAATCCCGGGCCAGCTCGATCTGACCCAGCAGCGTCCAGGCTTCGTAGAGGGCCCGCTCCAGCTCGACGGCCCGCCGGGCGTGCGTCGTCGCCTGCGTGAGCAGGTCGCTGAACGCCTCGGCCGACAGCGTGTCCCGCTCGCGCAGCGCCGACCGGAACAGCAACTGGGCCAGGCCGAATTGCAGATCGGGATCCCCCTCCTGGGCGGTCAGGGCCTGCTCGAACACCTGCCGGGCCTCTGCCGGCTGGCCCTGGTTCTCCAGTGTGCGAGCGTACGTCTCCACCAGGCGTCGGTCGCCCGGATGGGCCGCGATGCCCGCTTTCAGGGCCTCCACCGCTGCTGCCATGAACTCGCTACCGATCGCCTCGATGTCCTCTGCCGAGGCCCCTTCTTCCCGCGCCTGCGCCACGCGCATGGCGGCCTTTCGCCGGGCGACCTCGATACGCGTTCGCACCACGCGCGGATCGTCCGGGGCCAGCCTCTCCGCTTCCTGGAAGGCCTCGTCACCAGCCGCCCATTCCGGCGAATCCGGATCGTCGCGATGCTCCACCATCGCCCAGCGGGCCGCGGCGACGCTCAGTGGCCCCAGCACATTCTCCGGGTCCACTTCGCGCAGCGTCTCCGCGTATTCAAGCATCCTCGTCCGCACCACCGGCGCCATGCCACGCTCCGGTGGGAACAGGTCCCAGTTGATCCGCAGATAGGTCTCCAGCACCTCCACGTCCTGCGGCTGCTCGGCGCGGGCCCGCTCCAGCGTGCCCATAGCCCCGTGGTAGTCCCCGTACTGCAAGGCGCATTCGGCCAGCTTGACGAGGTAGCTGACGTCCATCGGCCCGCCGCCGACCGGCTTGCTCGCCCGGTAGGCGCGGTCGAAGTAGTTCATGGCCAGCTCCATGTCGCCGGCCTCGCGCTCCTTGACCGCCTTGGCCTCCCAGAAATGCGGATCCTTGCGCGCTCCGCGGCTCGTGGCCAGGGCCACCACAATCACCGTGAGCAGGATGCCCATCACCGTGAGAAACGCGACCAGGTTCTTGTTTACGCGTTTGCGAGCCATGTCCGCCTGCCCTCTCGATTACTGGTTCGGCCGATCCGCCGTCTTGGGCCTCGTCTCGTCCCAGGCGAAGTGCTCTTTCAGCAGCACCGGCATCAGCTTCTGCAGCAGCGGCCCCATCGCCGCCACCACTTCCTCCCGCCCCGCCGGCCGCAGCGCCTGTCGTGGATTCGTCGGATCGTCCGTGAAGCTCACCTCGATCTTCGCGTAGTACGCGTAGCGCTCGAACGGATTGGCCATCAGGAAGCGCACGCCGTTACGCGTCGTCTTGTATTCCCCGTTCGTCTGGAAAAAGTAGGCCACCGCCGGCGTATCCCCACGCTGCCGCGAGCGGAACTCCAGCACGCGCACCGGGATCTCGTCGTTCGGCGCCCCCACGCCCCGCACCGAAACCTGCACCGTCTCCGGCGTGCCGACCTGGTCGTACCCGCCGGCGAGCCAGCACTCGTCCGGCACGTGCGGCACCATGTCCGGCTGACCCGTGTAGTACGTCACGAACACGTTCGCCACGCACGCCGGATCCTCCGGCGCACACCGCGTGTCCACCAGCCGTATCTGGACGTACTCCTCGGTGCCGATGGCCTGCACCATCTCTTCCTTCATCGCGGGAGGCTGTATCAGGTGCGGCCGGTATTCCGGCGCCAGCAGCGAGACGTCCAGCTCGCGCAGGCTGCGCTTCAGCGGCACGGCCTCCTTGCGGAAGTACTGCCCCAGCGACTTGGCCACGATCTGCATGCCCGCCGCCGACACGACCAGAATCAGCACGCACGTATAGAAGCGGGCGCTGGCCGGGCCGCGGCGCGCCGGCGCCGCCGCCCCGCTCGCCGTTGCTCTCGCTGTAGTCGACGAACTGCTCATCATCCGTTCCCCGGCAAGCCCGGCTTCGCGGGCCGCCGCTTCACGCCTCCGGCGCCTCCGGTGCTTCGGGCTCGCGGTCCTCCACGACGATGTTGTTCATCAGCCAGCTCAGGCCCAGGAACATCAGCGTCGCCAGCAGGATCACCACCAACCCCAGCGCCGTGTGATAGGGCCCCTCGGCGTACATCGGATCCACGTAGATGTGCAGCCAGCACGTCACCGTCACGCGGATGGCGTTGCAGAACGTGGCGATCGGCACGCACGCCGCCAGCAGCAGCACCCGCTGCCACCAGGGCCGCACCGTCATGAAGGCCACCGCCGTGCCGAGAGCGCACAGCACCATCGTGCTGCGCATGCCGCTGCACGCGTCGCTGACCGACAGCGGCGTCAGCGGTTTTCCGTTGAGCACCGGGTGAATCATGATCCCCATGGGCTCGATATCCAGCCCCGGCAGCATCTCCAGCACACCGCAGGCCACCTTCGCCGCCAGCCGCTGCAGCGGATCCGTCATGAAGAAGTAGTAGCGCCGCGGTATCGGAATGGCGAAAAACAGGTACAGCCACGGCAGCCACGCGTACCGCATCACCGGCAGCCCGCACAGGAAGATCACCACGCCCAGCAGGCATACCATCATCGCCACCGGCCGGGCATAGCCGATCATCAGCCCCCACAGCGACCACTGGTACAGCGCCAGCCCCACCAGCATGATCACCAGTCCGACCCACGTCCCACGGATCGGCGACCGCCGCACGTCGTCCCACCGCAGGTACAGCAGGTACGCGCTGAACAGCGGAATAATCGGCCCATGCGACCAGTCGGACTCGTGCACCCACCGATGCACCACCTCGCCCAGCCCCCCCGCCGGTATGAAATCCAACAACTGCCAGAACGTCGCGACGAACGCCGCCCCGACGACGGCCGCCTTGATCTGCGACGTGCGGTCGAAGTTGATCGACCAGCCCGCCCGTGCTACAGGACGGTCCGCTGCCATCGTCCATCCGCCTCCGGTCCCTAGAACGGCAACCCACGCTGCGCCGCCCGCTGCTGCGCCAGCGTCTCCGGGTTCTGCCGCCCGTAGTAGGCGTCCTTGTCCGCAAAGTTGCGGTCGTACACGAACCCGAACCCATACGTGAACCGGAACGAGTTGCGAATGACGAACAGGAACGGCGAAACGAAGTGCGTACCCACGTTGACAATGTCGTCGTCCCGCAGATACACGTCCTCCGCCAGGCCGGCGAAGATCGCGTCCAGATTCACCGGTATCGTCAACTGCTTGTCCGTCCCCCGCTCGTGCCGGATGATCTCGCATCGCATCGGGAAGGCGAACGGCCCCAACCCGCCCGTCATCGCGATCGCCTGCTTGATCGTGATGTCACGCCCGCTGAACGCGTACACGCCCGGCCGCGCCACTTCACCCATCATGTAGAACAGGCCCGTATCCACGGGCACGTTGATCACGTCCTTTTCCCGCACCACGATGTTGTAGCGCGGATCCCCCGCCAACAGCGCCGACACATTGATCTCAATGACCCGCTGCTCCAGCTCCAGCTCCGGAACATCCTCCCACTCGAACGGCTGCTCCAGATCCTCGACGTTCCACGTCTCGCCAGCCGGTGGCTTCTCGCCCTCGGCGACCGGTGGCCGATCCGGCGGACCCACGTCCACCAGCTCGCCCGTCTGAGGATCGAATACGAGCGGCCGCATCGGCGGCTCCACGCCCGTCTCGGTCGGCTCACCCGCAGGCTGTGTCGCCTGTCCTGGAGCAATAATCTCTTCCAATGCCGCCCGATCCGCCGCCTGCTCTTCCTCCGGCGGCGGCTCACGGTCACCCAGCCCCACGCTCGTGGAGAACTCCGCCGGGGAATCCTCGTCCTCCGTCGGCGGTGGAATGACCAGTCCGTCCGGCAGCGATTCGCGCTCCGGGGCCATGTACGCCGCCGGCTCCGCAAACCGCGGATTCCGCCGAATCACGTACAACCGCGGCACGTTCGACCCGATGTCGCGCACCATGCCGATCACGTCCAGCAAACGCATGTCCGGGTCTGTGATCGGATACACCCCCGCTTGCCCCACGGCGCCACGCACGGTGAACACGTTCTGCCGCTTGCCCACGGCGAAAACCTGCACTTCCGGCTTCGGCAGCAGCTCTGCATCCGCCAGCCGCGCCGTCAGCTCCTCTTCGAGCTGCTGCTCGGTCAGGCCCGTCACACGGACCGTCCCCAACAGCGGAACGCGCAGGTTTCCGCTCGGCGTCACCTCGGCCTGCACCTGTTCCGGCACACCCGGCGCCCGCAGATCCTGAATCACCACCAACAGCACGTCCCCCGGAGCAATCCGGTAGTCGTCGTAGATGGGAACCAGGTCCTCTTCGGTGGGATCCGTCGCATTCGGCAATCCCGGCGGCGCATCGCGCTCCGTCAGGATTCGGCGAATACCCTGCTCGTGGTACTTCGACGGGAATTGCCCCACCTTCGTCGGGTCCAGGAAGCCGTTCAGAATGGCGCAGCCGCCCAGCAGGGGCAGCAGCAGGCACGCGGTCAGCGCCGGCCAGGCCGTTCCACCGAGCCCTCGCCCAAGAACCATTTCACACTCCTCGCCAGCTACCCCGACCGGAGTCGATACTCCCAGCCGGACGATCCCGCAATTCTCGGCGGGGGTGGCACTTACACAACCCGCGGACCGAACTCGTGAATGTAACCAGCGCCGATGGCGCGTGTCAAACCTCTGCGACAGCGCCCGATCGTAGGTCCAATACTGAACTTACGCCGCGGCCCCCGATCGGGTTCGCCGACACGCCGGGTAGACAAGCCCCGGCTCGTGGAATGTTATCGGCATCTAGCCCGGCCCGGCTTGCGGTTTGTTGACCGCTCCCGGACCGCCTCCCCCGTCCCGCCGGCACGCCCCGCCTTTTGCTCGACCACCCTCCCCTCGACACCCGATAGGAACGATGACCCTGGCCAGCCGGCACGAGCCGTCGCTGTGAGCCGACCGGGGCGACCAGATGCCCATGACGACCCTGCCCACCATTCCGGAAACCGCCAGCCGCGTCCTGATCCTCGGCGCGGGCGGCCAGGGCCGCGTCGTCCTCGACGTCCTCCTCCAGGGCAGCCTCTACCACGTGGTCGGCTTCCTCGACAACAACCCCGCCATCCAGGGCCGACGCGTCGACGGTATCCCCGTCTACGGCGGCATCGACGAGCTGCCCCGCCTGGCCGGCGAGCTCGACGTCCGCGGTGTTATCGTGGCCATCGGCGACAACGGGGCCCGCCGCGGCCTCGCCCGCCGGATCGAGTCCGCCGGCATCGACCTCATCAGCGCCGTCCACCCGTCAGCGACGCTGGCCCGCAACGCCACCATCGGCAAGAACGTTGTAATTGCTGCTGGCGTCGTGGTTTGCGCTCATTGCCAAATCGGCGATTCCGTCATCCTCAACACCGGCTGCATCATCGACCATCAGACCATGATCGGCGAAGGCAGCCACATCTGCCCCGGCGTTCGGCTGGCCGGCCGCGTCAAGGTCGAGCCCGGCACGTTTGTCGGCATCGGGGCGACCGTGATTCCGAACGTCACCCTCGGCTGCGAGTGCATCGTCGGGGCTGGCGCTGTCGTCATCGAGGATGTCCCCGCCATGTCCACGGTCGTCGGCGTACCCGCCCGCCAGGTCAAACTGGCCTCAGCTTCCGAGGACGTCGCCGCCATGCTCCTCCCCGCCCGCCCCTGACCCCGCCTTCACGGCATCGTCCCCACGCGTCGGCGACGGCCCGCCCTGGAGCAACCGCGCCAGAACCGGACTCCGCGAATCGACCGGCCGGATCAGCACCCCCGCCACAGCTTTCTGAATACCCGCCAGCTCGGTCGCGTACCGACCGGCGTCCTCGGCGGCGACGCCGACCGCCGCCTCAAGCTGCTCCCCCAGTACGTCGAGACCGCTCCCGAACCCTGCCCGCAGTGCCGCCAGTACGGCCCGCTCCAACGACGGCCGCAACAGCCGATCCACCACGAACGGCAGCGCCCACGCCACCACCACGAGCAGCACGCTCTGCACCGCGAAATTCACGCCCAGGAACTCGCCCTGCCCGGTCGTCGCTCGGGCGTAGCCGATCACCACGTTGTACGCCACGACCGCCAGCGCCACCGTCGGCAGGAACGCCATCAGGAATCCCGTCGCCCGCCGGGCCAGCCGAGCCAGCACGTGCCCCGGCCGCGCCAGCGCCAGCCGGACCTGGTTCTCCAGCTCCGCCGTCACCATCGCCCGGGCCCCCGCTCCGACCTCATCCAACCGCTGCCGCAGCGCCCCGGCCCGCACGCCATGCCGCGCCGCAGCGATCTCCGCCGCATCGAGGCAGCCCGCAACTTTGCCGTCGCTCCAGTCGTCCCAAAGCGCGCCGGTCAGCGCGGACAGCTCCTCCACTTGTGGAGCCGGCTCGTCACCGTCGGCTTGCTTCCGCTTCGCCGGCCGCCCGTCGCCCCACGCCCGGCCGAGTTGCCGCAGCAACCCCTCTTCGCGGACGGCGAAGCGCGCCGCCACCGCCTGCATGCCCCAGCCGGCACCTTCGAGAAGCTGCTGCCGCGCCGCCTGCCACCGGCTCGACAGCGCCCCGCGAATGTCCGTCCACGTCTCTTCACCACCCAACCGATGTTGCATGTCGTCGAGCAGTTCGCGCAATTCCCGCACCCGGGCCCGATGACCCAGCCGCGTCAGCTCGCGCACAACATGCGCTTCGAGCAGCTCGCGCACCGCCGTCCGAATCTGATCAAACTCGTCCGGCGTCGGCAGCGCCGCTTCCGTGCAGCACGTGCAATACAGCAACGGTTCGTCAAAGCCCGCCGAGCGCAGCATCCCGCGGAAATCTTCGCGCTGCCGCGGATCGCCCTCGTCCCAGCGGTTCATCGCGAACATCCAGCCGTGCCGGTGCCCGCGCTCACGCAGCACGCGCCAGCCGATGTCGTCGCGATAGCGCTCGGGGCTCACTACGTAGCACAGCAGATCGACGTGCGGCATCCAGGCCAGGGCGCAGCGCCGATTCTCCTCTTCGGTGCTGTCGATGTCCGGGGCGTCGATCCACATCACTTCGCGCAGCCCCGGGCTGTCGTGCCGCCGGACGCGCACGCGCTCGACCGGCAGCCCCGCCGGCAGATCCGCCAGCTCGACCGACTCGTGCACGTACACCGTCACGTCGCGCGACGTCGGCCGCTCGACGCCCACCTCGGCGATGCGCCCGCCGGCCAGCCGATTCAGCAGGCTGCTCTTGCCCACGCCCGTTCCGCCGAACAGGGCCACGACCAGCGGCCGCAATTCGCCCGTCGCGAACAAATCCGCCGGCGTCGCGCGTTCGAGCCCGGCGAATCGCCGGCGATCCGCCTCGTCGAGCCAGCCCGCCTCCGCGGCCGACTCGAACCAGGCGCTCGCCCGCTGCACGACCTCGCCGTACGCCTCAGCCATCGCTCTGCCCCTCCCATTGCCGCAGGGCCCGCGTGGCCTGCTCCAGGCGCTCGGCGGAAACGCCGATCAATTCTGCCTCGTCGAGCCCCTCGGCCAGCGCCCGCAGCCGCCGCCCGAGCACCGGCTCCAGCAGCGTGCGCTCCACCGCCTCACGCTGGCGTTTCTTCAGGTCGCGTGCCGCCCCCGACATCTGCAAGCCGGCGAAACCCTCCACCAGGAGCGAGCTCAGTGCGAACGTCGCCGGCGCCCACAACGCGTCCACCAGCGACAGTCCGCCCGTCTTCACCGCCAACACCAGCGCCCCCACGTCGAGCGTCGCCCGCGCTCCGCGCAAGGCCAACAACCGCCCCGGCTCCCGCTGCAACTGCCCGTACAACGCCTCGGCCACGGCCCGCACTTCGCGGTTCACTTCGGCGTGGTGCGCCGACAATGCATCGCTGAACTCCGCCCGCAGGCGCGTCTCTTCCGCCTGCAACCTGCGCCCCAGCGCCCGCCACACGGCCCCGCCCGGCCCGCCATCCGCCGACCGCCGAGCCACGTCGCGCACCAGGCCCGTCAGCAGGGCGTCGAGCCCGTCGGCCAGCACGGCCTCTTCGGCCCCGTGATGCTGCGCCGCCGGCAGACCCGCTTTCCGTCGCGACGCACGCCACTGCCGCCCCGTCTGCCAGAGCTGCCGCATCGGCCACGTCACCGCCTGCCGCGCTTTCGACACCCATCCACTGAACTTCGGAATCTCCAGCAGTTGCAGCAACTCGATCGCCGCCCGGCGGAACGCGTCGTAGCGATGCGGATGTTCCAGGTAGTCCCGGCGGTAGTGTGCCTCGAACTCCTCCAGACCGGCATCGACGCGTTGCGACCACGCCGCCAGCGCTGCATGTTCAGCTTGCACGGGCGCGCACCAGTTCTCCCAGTGCACCGCAACAAACGCCCGCACGCCCGTTTCGCTTCGCCGCGCCCCGTTCAGCCGCTCGCCCACCGTCGTCACGAGCGGTCGCACCACGGCTGGATCCACGGCCCCCGCCATCACCGGCAGGCCATACGCCAGCGGCACGAGCGGCACCTCGCCCCAACCTCCCGCCTGCTCCGCCACCCGTCGACGGAGCGCTTCGAGCACGACCTCCGCCGAGTCCGTCGTCAGCTTGTTCAGCACGATCACCAGCGGCCGGCCCAACGGTTCGAGCAACCGCAACATCTTCCACACGGACAGATCCGAGTATTTCTCCTTGCTCAGCACGAGCAGGTATGCGTCGGCCAGCGCCGCCGTCTCCAGCACCGCCCGCTGATACCGCCCCGCCGACAATGAGTCGAAATCGGGCGTATCCCACACGACGCACGGCGGCAGCTCCGGCGCGGCCCCGTCTGCACAGAGCGTGAACGGCCGTTCCACCTGGTGAAGTGCGAACGCCTCCAGCCGCTCACGGTCCAGCTCTTCCGGCGCGGTCGGCGTCCAGCCGGGGAACAGCATCCCACGCCACGCGGCGCCATCGTCCGCCAATCCAGCGCAGAAACCCTGCGCATGCACCGTGAAACCGGCCAGCGGGCTGACCTCGGCGGCGTCCGCCCCGAGCAGCAGGTTAACGATGGTGCTCTTGCCAACCTGTGTCGGCCCGATAACCGCCAGATGGGCAGGTTCCCCGGCTGCCCCCGATCTGAGCCGAATCGCCGGCTCCGCCAGCGCCAGCGACGTCAGGAGGTCATCGAGACCGGCGGCTGTCGGCTCCGCATCGCGTCGCCGTTCGTACCGCGTCGCCAGGTCGCGCACAAACGCGCGCACCACCTCCGCGGCGTCGGCCTCTGTCGAATGTTGTGGATCAGCCGGACTCACGGAAGCGTATTCTGCGCGAACCGCCCGACCTTCGACAGCCGCCCCACAGGCACGATTGAAGGAGAAGCCCGTCGCCGCCGCCGCCCCACAAGGACGAATGACGCCGGTCGAAGGCCGCCCACCGCGATCGACCCCACGTACGCCAACAGATTTGGTCCTCGGTGCCGGCGGCAGGAGATGGCCGCGAACCGCAATCGACCCCACGTACGCCAACAGATTAGTCCCGAAGGGACGGCTGATTGTAGCCCAGCACGCAGTGCTGGGATCCGCGACCCGCCCTCCCTCCCTTAGTCCCGTTAGGGACGACTGAACGCCCCGCCACGCAGCCGTCGTGATTGCCACCGCCCGGCCGTCTTCCTATACTCCCGGGACCGCCAACGTGCAGGAGTGCGACGGTGCCCATATACGAATACCGCTGCGAAGCCTGCGGCCGAACGTTCGAACAGCTCGTGCGCTCCGCCCGGGCTGAACGCGACGTCCGCTGCTCCCATTGCGGCGCCGATCGCCCTGTGCGACAGATGAGCGTCATCGCTTCGCCGCGGTCGGCGGAGTCGCGTCCGGCTGCCCCCGGTTGCGGCCAGTGTTGCCGTGCTGACGGCACGTGCCCCTACAACTAACGAAAGAGAAACCGATACCCACCATGGCCCGCGCCGAAAACAAGACCGGACTCATGATCCAGGCCGGCGTCCTCACCTGGATTCTCCCCGGCCTCGGCCACTACCGGCTCGGCCACCGCGGCCTGGCCCTCACCTTCTTCCTGGCCATCAGCTTCCCCTACTGGACCGGCCTCGCCTTCGGCGGCATCAAGAATAGCGTCAACCCCTGGAGCAACCGCTGGCTCTTCATCGCCGAGCTCGGCACCGGCGGCTACACCACGGTGAACCTCTTCATCAACCGCCACCTCGGCAACTTCCCCCCGCAGCTCCTGGCCGATCCGAAGTACCTCAATAAGGTCGAGGACGACGCGGAGCGCAAACGCCTGCTCCAGTACATAAGCTACTACCCCGAGTCCGACGTCGCCCAGATCTACCTGGCCACCGCCGGCCTCCTCAACATCCTCGCCATCCTCGACGCCCTCACCCGGGCGCAGACGGGCGGCCTGCCCACCTTCCACCGCGAACTCGCCGCCGCGCGGGAGGAGCACGGATGACCGCCGCCCTGCTCTCGCTGCTGGCGTGGATCCCCTTCGTCCACCCGCTGAAGCTCCCGCCGGGAGCGCGGCTGTGGATGGTCCTGCCGCTGGTCCTGTGCGTGGCGGTCGTCTATCGCGCCACGCGGGCCCGCTCCGTCCGCGACCTGCCCAAGGCGACGGTGTGGACCTTCGTCAACATCATCGTCGGCATGGTCGCTATCGCGGTGGCCTTCTACCTCGTCCACCACGCCGCCATCGCTCTGCTCTGATTGCCCCCTTCGCGAACCCCGCCCCGTGCGATCACTCCCGCTCCGGCAGGGGCAGCACGATATCAAACCGCGCCCCGCTGCCCGGCACGTTCGCCGCCGTGATCGTCCCGCCCATCTCGCTCACGAAGCCGTGCACGACCGCCAGGCCCAGACCGGCGTTCTTCGACGCCCCGCGGCCCAGCACGCCCTTCGACGTGTAGAACGGCTCGAACAGATGCTCCATGTCCTCCGGCGCCACGCCGCCGCCCGTATCGGCCACCGACAGCGTCACACTCCCCTCATCGCGCCGCGCCACCGTCACGCTCAGCGTGCCTCCGTTCGGCAGCACGTCGAGCGCGTTCTCCGTCAGGTTTTCGAGGATGGTCAGCATGCGCTGCCGCGGCACCGGACACGTCGGAATGTGCTGCCAATCGAGGAACAGCCGCACGTGCCGCGTCGCCAGTCGCTCTTCGACCCGATCGAAGTAGTACAGCACCGTCTCCGTCAGGTCGGACAGGTCGTCGTCGCGATGATCCGCCCCGGCAAACGCCAACAGCCGCCGCGTGATGTCCGCCCCGTGCCCGATCGCCTCGGCCGTCCGCTGCAGCGCCCGCCGCATCGCCGTCAACGTGTTCATGTTCATCGCGTATTCGATGCTGGTCGCGACGGAACAGAGCAGGTTGTTGTAGTGATGCGCCACCGCCCCCGATAGCTTGCCCAGGTAGGCCAATCGCTCGTTCTTCTTCACGCTGCGCAGCAGCCGCTTGCGCTTCGTGATGTCTCGCAGCCACAGCGACACGCCCAGCAGCGTCCCGTCGGGCTCCAGCACCGGCGTGCCGTACACGGCGAATTCGAGCGGATCAGCCTCCGTCCCGCCCAGTCGGATCTGAAACTCACCCGGTTCGAGCGTCGTCAGGCACGTCTCGACCATCTCCGCCACCCGGGCCCGGTCCGCCTCCGGGAACACGTCGGCCGCCGGCAGACGCTGCTCCGGCCGAATCGTGCCGGCGAACAGCTTCGCCGCCGCCGCATTGCAGGCCACGATCCGCCCGTCCGTATCCGCCGCGATGATGGCGATTCCCGCACCTTGGAAGAGGCTCCGCAGGTAGCCTGCATCCAACCGCCCCGAGGCCGGTGTTTCTCTAGCGGCGCTGGTCGACATGCACTATTTCCGTGCGCAGAAAGAGGTACGAATCGTACGCTTCGCCATCCACCGTATCACGCAGGAAGATCCCGCCCACAAGGCCGCAGACGTCCGCTTTCTCTCCCGGCCCCACCAGCAGGTACTCCTGTGGCCCGAGCGCCAGGGCAAACGCCGCCGCCGCGAACGCCCGTCCCGGCCGTCGCGAGCCCGCTGCCCAGCCCTCGTCTGTCTGCATCCAGTCGGAGACCGCCGGCATTCGAATCTCCGGCACCACGCTTAGATATGCACGCTCCACGTCCTGCGCATCCAGCGTGTAGGTCACCCGTAACACTCGTCGGCTCCCCGGCCACGTCTCTCCACTCAGAATGCCGTCCGGCTCCAGATAGAAGATCGTCTGGTCCCGGTCCTGACCGTCCAGCTCCAGGGCCAGCGGCACACCCGGCGGCGTTCGTAGCGGCGGCAGCTCGTTGCGCCGCGCATCTTCGATCGCCTCCAGCACCATCTCCAACTCGCCCCAGCGCTCCGTCCGCCCCACTCCCACGCGCACACCATTGCGCTGCAGCCGCTGCCGCGTGGCGCTGTCGAACACATCCTCGCGCAATGGGGCCCAAAGCGCCTCCATCGTCGACCGTTGCGCCCGCGGAATCTGCACGCGCAAAACGCGCAGGTGAATGTCGAGCCGCTGCTCGGCCGCCGCTGCGGGCGAACGCGTCTGCGTTCGGCTCTCCGTGAATCCCGTATCTGCTGCTGGAACCGGATCCCCCCTGTCGCTTGCCGCCCCCGGCCACCCCCAACCCCCGCCGCGCCATCCTTCCTGACATCCCCCCGAGAGCATCACGGCCAGCATCGCGATGGCGACATGGCCGCTCGCCCGGCGGCAAAGCCGCCAACCAGCTTTATATTTGCGCCGCCAACAACCAACCATGGGCTGCGCTCACCTGCTCGGCGGGACCCTGCGCGCCCGCCTGGCGCTGCGAAAAACACGCTCCTCCATCATACATCTTACCGTCTTGCTCCCCCGCTTACCACGCCCCCCTTACCATTGCGCCTCCTCAAACGGCCCACGCGGCGCCGGCCCTTTCACCTTTTTGGCCAAAGACTTAAGCAACACACCGGCAATATCCATATCTCCCGGCGTGGTGATCTTGATATTCCGACGGTCGGCCTCCACAACCGTTACACCATGCCCGAGCCGCTCCACCACCGCCGCATCGTCCGTCGGCACCGCATCGTCCGGTAACTCCTGGTACGCCCGCAGCAGCAACTCCCGCTTGAACACCTGCGGCGTCTGGGCCTCGAACAGCCCCTCGCGCGATACGGTCTCGTCAATCACCCCCGCCCCCGACACCCGCTTGATCGTCCCCGTCAGCGGCGCCGCCAGAATCGCCGCCCCGCTCTTGCCCGCCTCCGCAAACACCGCGTCGATCCAGTTCTCCAGCACGAACGGCCGCACCGCGTCGTGCACGCAGACCAGGTCCGCCTCAGGGTCCACCGCCTCCAGCGCCGCCCGCACCGACTGAAACCGCTCCGCCCCACCCTTCACCAGCTTCAATCCCATGAACATCAGGTTCGCCGCGTACTTCTCCTTCACCACGTCGTAGTCGTCCGGCGCCACGGTGAGAATCGTCTGGCAGACGTCCGGACGGTTAAGGAACAGCTCGATGGTCCGGATGAAGATGGGCCGGCTGTCGATCTGCGCGAACGGCTTCTTCACCTGCCCGCCGAACCGCTTGCCCGCACCCGCCGCCGTAACGATCACTGCCACTTTCGACATGGCCTGTCTCCTGCAACGCCCCGTTTCCGCCACGTACCATGCGTCGGCCGGGCCCCGCGGTCAAGACGGCGCCCCCCTACGCCGCTGTTCACGGGCGCCGTATCATGTGGGTGGCCGGATGGACCGGCACGCGACCCCGCGGCCGACGCGAACCAACCCGAACCGGCCGGGCGAGGAGAACCCATGACGACGTGCCCCCGCCGCTGTTGTTACGCCGCCGTCGCCACCCTGCTGGTGCTGCTGCCCGGCTGCAATTGGGGTAGGCGCGAGCTGCCGCCCGAACCGCCGCCGCGTCCGGCCGTCGTCGCGGACCCCTACCTTGAAGGCACCATCGGCGCCCTCACCTACCTCGGCAACGCCGAAGGACAGATCATCCGCGGCTTCGGCGTAGTTATCGGTCTCGGTGAGAATGGCAGCACCGACTGCCCCACCATCATCCGCGACCACCTCATGGAGATCATGACCAAGGAGGCCGAGACGTGGGGCTCGCTTCAGGAGCGCCAGCGCTTCTCGCCCGCCGAGCTCATCGACTCCCAGTCCACTGCCGTCGTCGAGGTCAGCGGCCTCGTGCCCGCCGGCGCCCCGGCCGACACCCGCCTCGACATCCAGATCGCCGCCATCCCCGGGACCTCGACCCGCTCGCTCGCCGGCGGCCTGCTGCTGCCCTGCGAGCTGCGCCTGCCCGAGGCCAGCGGCGACTATGAAGAGCTTCTCGGCGGCCCCATCGTCGCCCGCGCCGGCGGCCCCGTCTTCGTCGACCCCTTCGTCCCCGACGCCGACGACCCGAGAGTCAGCCGCCTGCCGGTCGGCACCATCCTCGGCGGCGGTTGGATCCTCTCCGAACGCCCCACGCGTCTGCTCCTTCAGGAGCCGTCCTACCCGATCGTCCGCCGCCTCCGGGATCGCATCAACGAGCGACTCGGCCAGCGGCACGAGGCCGCGGAATCCATGAGCCGCGGCTACCTCGTCCTGCACACGCCGTCTGAGTACGCCGCCCAGCCTTCCGAGTTCCTGCAACTGGTGACGCACCTGTACCTCGATACGCACCCCACCTTCGTCGAGCGCAAGACCCGCGAGCTGATCGACGCGTTCAGCCGTCCCGGCGCTGACTTCGACCGCATCGCCCTCGTCCTCGAAGGCATCGGCCCCACGGTCGTACCCTACATCCAGCCGCTCTACGCACACAGCGACGCCGCCGTGCGCTGCTACGCCGCTCGCACCGGCCTGCGTCTCGAAGACGTGACCGCGCTGCCCGTGCTCGATGCCCTCGCCGCCTGGCCAGACAAGGACATCGCCCTGCAGGCCATCTACGAGCTGGGCCGCTGCCGCTATCCGCAGGCGGCCAACCCGCTCGCCCCGCTGCTGGACAGCGACGATACCGAAATCCGCATCGCCGCCTACAACGGCCTGCGCCACCACCGCCACCCCAAGATCAGCTCGCGCCGCTATCCCATGCTGATCGACCCGCTGCAACTGAACGTCGTCCTCGACATCGTGGACTGCCGCGGCGAGCCGTTGATCTACGTCCGCCGAACGGGCGTGCCGCGCATCGCCGTCTTCGGCGCCCGCATGCCCGTGCGGCTGCCCGTCTTCTACGTAGCCGAGGACGATTCTGTAACCGTCACGGCCGATGACGTCGCCAGCGACCTGACGCTGTTCGCCAAGCGCCGCGGCGTCCTGTCCGACCCGCTGCACATTCCGCCGCGCGTGACCGACCTGGTGACCGCCCTCGCCGACCTGCCGGCCGACGATGACGACACCGCCGCCAGCCGGCACCGCGGGCTCGGCCTGCCCTACTCGCAGGTCGCGCAGATCCTCGGCGCCTTGTGCGATAGCGGCGCCGTCCCGGCCAAGCTCGAAGTTGAGCTCGGACGGGCCGGCGCGCCGCAACGCGGTCCCGAGGCCGTGCCCGAGCGGCCGGAGACCGACTCCGTCACGCCGCCACCGCCGCCGCCCGCACCGACCGAACCCGACAACCAGGACGAACCCTGATGCCCAAGCCCACTCCGACCGGCCGCATGCGCTTGCAGAAGTTCCTCTCCGACGCCGGCGTCGCCTCGCGCCGCCACGCCGAGGAGCTCATCCTCGAAGGCCATGTCCTGGTCAACAATGAAGTGATCGCCGAGTTGCCGGCGTTCGTCGACCCGACGAATGACACCGTCCTCGTCGACGGGGCCGTCGTCCGCATCCAGCGGCTGCGCTACTACCTCGTGCACAAGCCGCCGGGAGTCGTCTGCACGAACAGCGATCCGTCCGGACGGCCGCGGGCCATCGACCTGCTGCCGCCGCTGAAGCAGCGTCTCTTCCCCGTCGGCCGCCTCGACGAGGACAGCTCCGGCCTGCTGCTGATGACCAACGACGGCGAACTGGCCGAGCTCGTGACGCATCCCCGCTTCGGCGTGCCGAAGGTCTACCGGGCCGAGGCCCGCGGCCGCGTCGCCCGCGACCTGCCCGAGCGCATGAAGCAGGGCGTGTACCTGTCCGAGGGCAAGGCCCGCGCTGCCGACGTCGAGATCGTCCGTACGACGGAGAAGAGCTCGATCCTGAACATCACGTTGCGTGAGGGCCGCAACCGCCAGGTCCGGCGGATGTTGGCCAAGCTCGGGCATCCGGTGCGCAAGTTGAAGCGGCTTCAGATTGGACCGCTGTCGCTCAAGGGCCTACCCGTCGGCGCCGCTCGCGAGCTCACCGCGCGCGAACTGGAGATGCTGCGCGAAGCGCTGGCCGAAGCCGTCCGGGCCCAGGCCGCCCGCCGTCGGCAAACTCGCCCGGGCAAGCCGCGTACGCGCACCAGCACCGCGCCGAAGGCGAAAGCCGCCGGCAAACCGAGCCCCACCGCCCGCCCATCCGGGCGCACCCGCGGCCCAGGCCGCAAGCCCGAACCCCCAACACTCAAGCGCCGCATCGTCGGTTGATGAGTCTGTGGATTAGTCTCGGGTAGGCCAGGCGAATGAATGTCGGGCGGAGCACCCGACCCACCCAGGGCCGGGGACTGTCTCACCAGCTCTCTCGCCCGGCATTCGTTGATGTCTGGACCCTTCTGCCTCCGCGCGCCCTCCGGGCGAAGAAGACACAGAGGAATTGAGGCTCCGGGCCCAGGGACTTCAGTCCCTGGTGGACGACAAGCCCCTCCCTTCTCTCTCCTCTCCGCCCGGAGGGCGCACGAACAGAAGAGAAAAGGGATAAGGAAAACGGGACACTCTACTTTCTGGTGCAAGGAAGACTCGATAAAGTAGAATGTCCCCTTTTCTTGAATCCCGCGTATCGCCACGCCACGACAAGACGACGGTCGCCCGCTTACTGCTCGTGTTCGACCAGCTTGGCCACCTGCCGGATGGCTGCGCAGTACGCGCCCGCGTTGTCCCCCTGTTCCCACTCCTCGCAGAAGTTCCAACCCGGACAGTGCGTGCACAAGAAGCCGGGAATTGCGACGCCTTCCGTCCGCGACTCGCTGGCGGCGATGTGACTGACCGTCGCCAGGAACAGCCGATAGTGCCAGTCATCGGCGGAGCGCGCCCAGCGGATCTCCTCCGTCTTCAGCCGCTCGTAGTGCTCCCAGTGCAGCACGCCGCGGCCGAACGCCTCGTCGAGCACCTCGCCAACCCGTGCTCCCCAGGCCCGCAGCGTATCCGCCTGCTGCGACAGATCGTCGAGCGAAGTCGATTCCTGCTCTCCGGAATGTAGCGATCCCACATCGCGCTCCAGACCGGCGGCGAACACCCGCAAACGCTCCGCAATCTCATGCATGGGACGATTAAGGGACATGAACACCATCCTTCCCGGCCGCCGTACGCAGCGGGCCGGATGATGTGTGGTCTCGCTGCGCCGGGGCCTGGGTCGTCTCCCACCGCCGACCCATTGTAGTATGCGCTACGAAGCCGGTTCTGGCCACCATTATTGCCGGCCCGCGTCGCGGCCGCCGTATTCGGACGCCATCGCGCCCACCAGTCACGCCCGCAACGCTTCCCGCAACTCCTCAACCGTCGCCGCCGGCGGCCGACACGTTCCCCCGCGACACACATACACCGCTGTAGCGTCGTCCCCCCGTGGGCGACGTACATCCGCAGCGTCCGGGCTCCGTACCGAACGTTCTTCCGCTGTAGCGGCCGACCTCCGTGTCGGCCGTCGATCATCGAAAGACGCCGCTCCCCCCAACATCAACACCCGATTCGGCAAGTACTCCCGCCGAATCTCCGCCAGCAGCGCCCGCGTATCCGCCGCGTCCGGATCGCCGGCGACGCGGATCTCCACCGGCCCAACCAGGGCGAACTCCGCCGCCGCCAGGAAGCGCTCGGCGACCGCCGGCGCGTGGATCACGTCCGCCGCGAAGTGCTCCAGCGAGCGGTCCGCCATCACGCGCAGCTCCGGCTCGTCGAGCAGCACGCTCAGCCGTAGCAGGTTCATGAGCTGCATCGAGTTGCCCGACGGCACCGCCCCGTCGCGCACGTCCCTGGCCCGCACGATCAGCCGCTCGTGGTCGTCCGCGGCGAAGTAGAAACCGCCGCTCGTCTCGTCGCGGTAGTGGTCGATCACGACGCGGTTCAACGCCCGGGCGTGATCCAGCCAACGCCGCTCGAACGTCGCCTCGTACAGCTCCAGCAGTCCCTCGATCATGGCCGCGTAGTCCGGCAGAAACGCCGCCGCCGTCACGCGCCCCGCGCGACTGGCCCGCTGCAACCGCCCGCCGGCGCACTGCTCGGCCAGCACGAACTCCGCCGCCCGGCACGCCGCCTCGACGAACCGGCTCTCCCCGAGCACGGCCCCGACCCGCGCCAGGCTGCTGATCATCAGCCCGTTCCACTCTGCCAGGATCTTCTCGTCCCGCGCCGGCGGCACGCGCCGTCCGCGCACCGCCAGCAGCTTCTGCCGCCCGGCCGCCAGGCGTTCGGCCAGTTCGTCCGCGCTGACGTCATTCAACCGAGCCACGGTGTCGATGTCGCGCATGATCCGCAGCACGTTCTTGACCGTGTCCGGCTCATGCGGGTCCGACCAGTTGCCCGCCTCGCTCACGTCGTAGTACGCGCAGAACAGCTCGCCGTCCCGCTCGCCCAGCGCGGCCAGAACCTCCGCTTTCGTCCAGACGTAGTACTGACCCTCCCGGCCCTCGCTGTCCGCGTCGCGCGCGCTGTAGAAGCCGCCCTCCGGCGCTTGCAGATCGGCCAGCACGTAGTCGCAGATCTCCGTGGCGATCCGCTTGTACAGCGGCTTGCCCGTCACCTGAAACGCATCGACGTACGCCCGGCTGACCAGCGCCTGGTCGTACAGCATCTTCTCGAAGTGCGGCACGTGCCAGCGCACATCCGTGCTGTAGCGGGCGATGCCTCCGCCCAACTGATCGTAGATACCGCCGTGGGCCATCGCATCGAGCGTCAGCTCCACCAACTCCCGTAGCCGCCCGCCCTCCGCATCCTCCGGCCCGCGCCGCGCCGCCGCCCGCAACAGCAGATCGATAGCCATGCTCGGCGGGAACTTGTTCGTCCCGCCACTGATCATCCCGCCACGTTCCGGATCGAACGCCGCCGCCAATGCCAACGCCGCCCGATCCACGTCCGCCAGCGAGATCGTCCCCTCATCACCGCTCGATTGCAGGCTGTGCGCCACCGCCCGCGTCAGCCGCTCGGCGCTGGCCGCCACACCCTCGCGATTGTCCGTCCACGCCGCCGCCACCCGCGTGCACACGTCCTGAAAGCTCGGCCGCCCCCAGCGCACCTCCGGCGGAAAGTACGTCCCGGCGAAAAACGGCTTCAGCTCCGGCGTGAGCCACACGCTCATCGGCCAGCCGCCCTGCCCCTGGTTCATGAGCACCGTGGCTTGCATGTAGATCTCGTCGAGGTCCGGCCGCTCCTCGCGATCCACCTTGATGTTCACGAACAGCCGGTTCATCAGCGCCGCCGTCGCCTCGTCCTCGAAGCTCTCGTGCGCCATGACGTGACACCAGTGACACGCCGAATAGCCGATGCTCAGAAAGATGGGCTTGTCCTCGTCGCGCGCCTTCTGCAGCGCCTCCGCCCCCCACTCGTACCAGTCCACCGGGTTGTGCGCGTGCTGCAACAGGTACGGCGACGCGGCGTTGATCAACCGGTTCGTGTGCCCCGATCGGGTCGTGGCATCCATTCCGCTCAATCCTCTCGCTTGGCAACCAGAGATTGCGTTGCACCGCCAACCAGCAACCGCACAGCCGGTGCCGTCGGCAGCGCGCCGCGAAGAAGACGTGGGTTACTCATGGCCGGCGCCGCTCAGCGCAGCGCACAGTGGATTCTTGCATCCGCCAACGCGGAGTCAAACCCCCTCACCCCAGCGTGTGCGCGACGTCCGCGAATCCGACGACTGCCGCAAACGGCCTGCAACGGCTGTCAGTTTGACCGGGTTTCCGACCGCGCCGCCGCCACGGAGAACTTCCGTAACTACTTGTATTTTCGGCACTTACATCAAGCACACCCCACTGGCACACCCCGTGCAATATCCCATCACCGACGGCCGGCGGCGTGAGAAAACCCGGCCGAATGAAAGGAGAACCAAGATGCTGACCAGATACCGAATCCCGTTGGCACCCCTCAGTGAACTGCGTCGCGAAATGGACCGCCTCTTCGACGAGTTCGGCTTCGACTTCGGCCGCGCCGGCGGCCTGCGCCAGCCGCGTTCCTACCCCGCGCTCAACATCTGGGACGACGGCGACGCCCTCTGCGCCGAGGCCGAGATCCCCGGCGTCCGCAAGGAAGACCTCGAAATCTCCGCCATGGGCAACGAGCTCATCATCAAGGGTCGCCGCACACTCCCCGAGGGCGGCAAGCGCACGTACCACCGCCAGGAACGACTCAGCGGCGAGTTCGTCCGCGCCATCACCCTGCCCGTCGACGTGGATGCCGACCGCATCGAGGCGTCCCTGAACAGCGGCGTGCTCAGCCTGCGTCTGCCGAAGGCCGAGACCGCCAAGCCGCGCAAGATTACCGTCCGCGCGTAAGAGCCATTGATCGTTCGGGCGCCCCCGGCGCCCGAACGCCTGCATCATGAAGGAGCAACGATCATGAGCGACCAGACCACCATCGAGAAGTGCGAGTCGCAGACCACGCAGCCCGAACCCGTCCACGGCGGCCCGACGTTTGTGCCCCCCGTCGACATCATCGAGCAGGACAACGAACTCCTCCTCGTCGCGGATATGCCCGGCGCCCGCCCCGACGGCCTCGACATCCACTACGAACGCGGTGTCCTGACCATCCACGGCCAGGTCGCCCCGCGCCAAAACGACACCGACACGCGCTTTCTCCTCCGCGAGTACGGCGTCGGCAACTACCACCGCCGGTTCGAGATCGGCGAAGGCATCGACGCCGCCAAGATCGAGGCCGACTTCCAGGAAGGTGTCCTGACCGTACACCTGCCCAAGGCCCAGGCGCTGCTGCCGCGCAAGATCGCCGTGCGTTCTAACTGACCCCCTGCCCCCCTCTTCGGATGCGGCCCGCCGGTGACCCACTCCGCCGGCGGGCCCACTCCGGGTCCCACCAACCGTCTACAAACTCCCCCGCTCCTCCTCCGAAAACACCTGCGCCGTGAACAGCAGCACTTCGGTGTCCGGATCACGCCATGCGTCCGGCGACAGCCCCGCCTTCTCCCGGCAGCACCGCGACAGCAGCGTCTCCTTGTCCAGGTGATGCTCCACCGCCACCTGCGGCAGGAACAACCCCTGACGCATCCCCTGTCGCACGATCACCCCATGCCGCCCCAGCTCCAACTCATCGATGGTGCCCATCGGTTCCGGAGCCGAAAGGATGGAAACCTCGACGACCAGGTCGGGCAATTCCGCCACCGCCACTGGGGAAAATCGGGGATCGTGCAGCGCCGATGATGCCGCCGCCCGGCGAACGGCGTCTGCCACCGACAACGACGGGTCCAGTGTCCCCATGCAACCGCGCAGACGCTTGAACTTGTGCAGGGTAACGAAGACGCCCCCGTGAGGCCCCGATACAGGGGATGGCTGGTACTCGGGCGCGACCCCGCGCACGGCACTCTCGATGACCTGTCGGGCGTACGCCGGCCAATCAACCGACGGCTGCGCTGCTGCGTGCATCGCTGACTCCTTCACGCAGCCATGCAGACGCTTCGCGCACGACGCGCACCCCTCCACGCTCGCTATCACGTCTCGCCGACACTAACAGCCCGGCGAGGATTATCTCGCGCAGCGCACGTGACGAATCTCGCGCACCAACCAGGGAGCAACGCCGGTGAGTCTCGATGCAGCATCAGCCACGCCGGCCGCGATCGCCGAGCACAACCGGCGTGCTCGCAGGCCAGCGAACTCGCTTACGGCCCGGCCGACGCTCAGACCTGCCGGCCCTTGACCACCTTCAGGACGATGATCAGCACGACGATCAGGCCGATCAGGACGATGTAGTACCACCAGCTATCGGTGATGCCCGCAAGTGTCATCAGACTCATGCCGCGCGCTCCTGAAGTGAGATTCGCCACTCACGTTGAAGACAAAGCCACTACGCCGTTTGTGTAACAGACCGACCCCGGCATGTCAATCCGCCCCGCCATCCGCGCGCGTGTGCGGCATCGCGCGGCGAGCGCACCTCCGTCGGCGTTCGCGCGGCGCGGCACCGTCGCGAATCCGTCACCACCGGGCCATGGTTGAACGAGCAACAGCCTCGTTCGGGTCCCGTGAGCCCGGGCCACCCGCCCGCGCCGCGTATCTTCACCCTCCCGCGGTGCGGCAAACCACCCGCACCGCCCTCAGCGACGCGTCTCAGTGGGCGGCCGACTCGTGCAACTCGTACAACATGTTCAGCCGTCGGGGTTTGGAGCCGTTTTCGCGTGACGAATCGTCGCCAGCCGGCATAGCCCCGCAACAATGAAAATCGAATGTAAACACCGCAAATACATTATGTTACGCACACATTCTCCGCACCCATGTCGGCAGGCCGTCACTAATACGATCTACAATACTGCTGTACCTCGCATCGAAGAAACGAACATAACCCGCGTACCAAAAAGCATTTAAGCCCATCTCACCCGCAGCAGCAACTGTGGCACACGGCTTGCATTTGTAGCACTCCCAAGGTGCGGTCTGTCTGTAGTTTGTCGGGTACTGTGTAGAAGCACTGTGGCTCCATGGCGGCTGGGTGACCGCAATCTCGTTGTTGCCCTGGGGTCGCGAGAAGGAGATGTGCATATGAGGAACCGTTTCTTTTGCGGGTGTACCCTCGCAGCGTTCGTCGCAGTGACGATGGCCAGCGCTGCCTTTGCGGGGGACACAGGGTCATCGACACAGGATCAGGTCGCTCGCCTCGAAGCGCTGCTGGCGGCCCAGCAGGACCAGATCCAGTCACTCGAACAGCAGGTCGTCGCCGCCCAGCAGGCCGGCGCCGACGCCGGCCGAACCGATGCCATGAGGCAGCAGATCCGCGAGATCCTCGGGGAGCAGGAGTTCCGCGAGAGCCTCATGCCCTCGATGCTCCAGGCCGGCTACGACGGCGGATTCTTCATCCGCAGCAGTGATGACAAGTTCCTGCTGAAGATGAAGGGCGCCACGCAGTTCCGCTGGACGCACTACGCGACCCGGTCGGACAACCGGTACCTCTTCCCGCGCCGCGAGCGCGACGATCGGACCGGCTTCGACCTCCAGCGCACCCACCTGGCCTTCATGGGTCACGCCTATGACCCGAACCTGACCTACTTGATCGAGTTCCAGGCCGATGCGCCCGATGGCTACGATGTCGTCGCCTCGTGCGCCTGGGTGAACTACCGCTTCGCGGACGAGATGCAGTTCCGTGCCGGTCTTATCAGCCTGCCCTCCACGCGGCAGCAGACGACCTGCATGTTCCATCAGCAGTCCATCGACCGCCCCCTGACCGACGCCGTCTTCAGCCTCGGCTACGGCATCGGTGTCGAGTTCTGGGGCCAGCTCTTCGACAAGCGCCTGGAGTACCGTCTGGCCGTCGCGAACGGCGTCGCCGAGGGTGAGCGGGCCTATGCCGGCCGCACCATCACCAACGACCCCGCCGAAAACGACAGCAACCCGGCCATCCTCTTCCGGCTCGTCTGGCACGCCCTGGGCGAAGATCCCACCAACGACTTCTTCTCCATGGACGACCGCGCGCACCACGAGTCGCCGGCCCTCGACATCGGCTTCCACTACGCCTTCAACGACAACTACGCCGACCGCGCTGGCGCCACCCGCCTGCCCTTCCCGCGCCGCACGCCGCTCCTCGGCGGCTTCGGCCTGACCGACAGCCAGGGCATGCAGATGAACCAGTTCGGCCTCGACGCCGGCTTCAAGTACATGGGCTTCTCGGCCACGGGCGAGTACATCGTCCGCGTCCTGGACGTCCGCCGCGCCTGGCGCACGCCGTACACGCCGTGGTGGCTGCTCACCGGTGACGACTCGACCGTCGCGCAGCACGGTGCCTATGTCCAACTCGGCTACTTCCTGCCCATCCCCGGCCTCGAGGACAAGCTCGAAGCCGTCGGCCGCGTCGGTGGCATCTCGACGCTCGCCGATGACCAGGAAGGGACCTGGGAGTACTCGGTCGGCATGAATTACTACTTCAATGACGACGTCAAGCTCCAGGCCGACGTCACCAAGGTCAGCGAAGTCCCCATCAGCAGTGGGTATTCGAGCCTCGCCGAAGTCAACGACGATGCGCTCATCTTCCGTGTTCAGTTTCAGGTGGCTTTCTAGATTCGAATCTGTCGTCTAACCAACGGGATTCATGGAGGAACGCAGTATGACTAACCGTCTCAAACGCGTCTTTGTGCTTATCAGCATGGGTGGCGTGGCCTTCACCTGGGGCCTGTTCGACTTCGGCTGCCATCCCTTCGCTGAGAACCAGCCGTATGTCGACTTCATCAACAATGCCGGAACCTATGCCGTTCAAGTCGGCGTCGATTCCGCCTTCGACAACCTGGCTCTCCCGCAGAACGTCCGGGATTGGCTCGAGGTCCCCGTCACGAACCTCTACAGGGAGATCTGGCAGGGCTACGTGAACAACACGTACCCCGAAGACCCCGTGTACACGACCCGACTGCTTCCGTAGTCGCCCGTCGTAGAACCGGCGACATCGCGGGCCGCACTGCAACGCAGTGTGGCCCGCTTCTTTTGGGCTGCCCCCGTCCACCCCGTCTCCGGACACCCGCTGCTCTGAGCGCTCCCGCGTCACGCGCATCCGCGGGGCCGCCCCACCACCCGATCCCGTACGATCCGTCATGCTGGCTCGCCCCCGGGAGCCTGGCGCAGCCCGGACGCGGCCGATGGCCCACCCGAGCCCCCCTCTGTCGGGCCCCAGGGTCGGTGGCAGGCCCCGCCACCGACCGTCGCCGTGGCCCAACCTTTGCAGCACCCTGTCGCCCGGCCTGTCCGGCTCCGTGCCGTACTCGCCCGCTACGTCTGCCGCGACCGGTTACGGGTGCCGCCGCGGGCGCAGAGCACCGCCCAGCACACAAGAAATCAGGCCGTCAATTGTGCCAGGGGAGTGGACTACTTGTGCTCGATCCGCGTCCAGAGCTTATGGATCGTGTAGTAGCCCGGAACCAGTTCCGGTCGGAACGCGTCGTCCAAGGTCGGGTTCTCGAGGTTGATCGGCGGAACGTTCGGGTACCAGTTGCCCTCGTACTGGTCCCGCGGCCCGACGTGAATCGACTCGCCGGGATACCAAACGTGGAACCGCTGCGTCTCGACCGGACGCGACGAGCCCACGTTATAACGCAGCGAAGTGACGTGCCCGTCCTGCAGCAGCACGTTCGCCCGGTGACCGGGGTGGCGCCAGTAGGCCACCGTGTTGTCGAACTGCGACGGCTCGTTCCAGACGCCCGTCGTCAGGGCATCGCCGCTGAGGTTGTAAATCGAACTCCAGCCGGCGTCGCCGACAAGCACGCGCGTCGCCGTGTTCCGTTCGTGATTCACGAAGACGCGGGGCTCCGACGCGCTCAGTGGACCGCGCGGCGTCCAGGCCCAGCCCCCGGCCGACAACACGACGCTGATCCCATAGCTGTAGTCGATGCCCGGCGTGGTTGTGCCTCCGGGATACTGCACGCCGAAGAACTCGCCGCGAGCCATGTTCAACGGATCAGGCCGCGCATCTTCCGGGCAGTACGCGCTCTTGGGTCCGCTCAGCATGCCCATCTGCAAGAGCACATCCACCCACGTGTAGCGCGTCGGCGTGCCGCCGTCGTCCCACAGCGGGTAGAAGTCAGAATCCATCTGCGCGTGCACAGCGCTGAAAGCCACCCCCACCGTCTGCAGATTCGCTCCGCACTTGGCTCGTTTGGCTTGGTGGTGCGCCAACTGCAACGGCGGAACCATGATCGCCAGGAGCAGAGCAATCGCGCCAATAACGACAAGCAACTCCGGTAGCGAGAACCCCCTTCGCCCCCAGCGCCGCCAGTTATGGACTCGCCTGGTCGCGTACATCAACGCTCACGCGTGCCCCACAGACCTGGGTCACGGCTGTGATCACAACACGTCCGCTCCATCGGACGCCAGCAACCACCCTAAGCTCTCGGGCCTCCTTGCCCGGCCACAGGCCGTTCGCCGCAGCCTCGGGCTACGATCATACAAGTAGTTACACTACTCTAATCTAAACGCAATAGGCCGAAATAACAAGCTCAAGTCGCGCATCCTTTGCCTATCGTATTATCGGCCAAACCGCGGCCCCTCCTTCAACTGTCGGTTTGCCGATTCGGCGTGTCGTCTTAAGCCCTTTCACGCCAATACGTTACATCCTATTCCCAGATGCCGGACAATTCAACGCACCACCGGAACCCGGTCTGGAATGGAGACTCAGGATTCGAACAAACGGCGAGATGTCGAAGCTGCTGACCCGCCCGTCGTGGTCGATGTCGTTCACGCACAGGAAGTCGCAGCCGTTGCCGCCGTACTTCGCCTCCCACGCCGTCCGGCCCGCGGTGAACGCGAGCAGCAGGGCGCTGAGATCCGCATCGTCCACCGCGCCATCGCAGTTACAGTCCCCCAGCAACTGCCCTTCGCAAGCGCCGCAGCCGCAGTTCAGATCATCCACGACGAGCCACATGTCCGAGACCTCGACGCAGCCGCTCTTGTTCAGATCGGCGTCGGCGTCGAATAACGGCTGCCCCGCACAGAACCCTTCCGCGAGCCGCGCGGCCTGCAAATCGGCGTACGTCGTTATACCGTCCCGCGTCACATCCCCTGCGCAGCCATTCCGCCAAACCACGATTCGCAGCGACTGCATCGCGTCGTCCGCCGCGAACCCCGCGATCACCTCCGGCAACGCATTGCCGAACAGGTCGGCCACCGCCAGGTTCTGGGGCCGCAGGATGTCATCCGGCGCATCGGCCCGGAAGCCGGTCGTGTCGATGTCCGACCCGGTCCGCGTCCAGGTCTGCCCCCCATCGCTGCACAACGCGAACTCAATCTGCCGGGCCTCGACTTCCGTGGCGTGCCGCTGCTTCGTCACGAGGTCCGGATCACCGTCGCCATCGACGTCCGCCACCACGCCTGCCATACCGCGGTCCGGGCAGCCGGCGAAACCGTCCTCCGTCTCCGTCGCCCAGAAATCCACCTCTCCCGTGCACGCCCCCGCCCAGTAGTCGACGGCCAGCCCGTCCAGGTCGGTCAGGAGCACGCCCGGCCGGCAGTCGGCGTCCGGCTGGACCGCCACGACGTCCGCACACAGTCCCGCCGGGTACTCGTGATGTACGGCGAACGTTCGCTCCCGCGTGTCCAGTCCGCACCAGAACGTGAGGATCGGGTCGTTCTCCGGCCCGGGATCGGTGCAGCCCGTGAAGCACAGGTCCGGCACCGAGTCGCCGTCGAAATCCGCCACGGTCAGGCCGCGTGTGAATTGCGTGAAGAGCTGCTCCTCGCCCTCCCAGTACACACGGTGCATACCCGCCACCGCCCCGCTGGCTTCCCAGAAGTGGATGATCCGCTGGTTATACCGGAGCACCGGATCCACGATGTACACGAGCTCGTCACGCCCGTCATGGTCGAAGTCCGCGGCCGCTGCCTCCGGGGGCGTGATGAAGTTCCCGGTGGAGTTGTAGCCGAACGGATACCGCAGGTACGTCGCGAAGTCCCGCTCGCCCAGGTTCTCGATGAACCACGCCTCGTCCCCGAAGTAAGCCAGCACCGCAAGGTCGGCGTCGCCGTCTCCGTCGAAGTCCCCGGCGGCCACCTCGCTCGTTCCGTTCCGAAACACGTCCAGGGCCGCGACCGCCGGGTGCGGGACGAACAAATCGAACGTCGGCCCCACCGTGAGCGTGGTCCCCGCGCCGAAGAGAATGGTCAGCCCCCGTTCGTTGTTCAGCCGGTTCTGGAGGTCCGTCGCGTACCACGCCACGGCCAGATCGCACTGGTGGTCGCCGTCGAGATCGACGGCCACCACGTCAGTCACCGTGGCCACGTCTATCCCCGCCGGCAATGTGGCCACCGTCCAAGCCATCGGCTCCGGGCGGTACATCAGAAGCACCGCGTCCGCGACCGGACTGTCCGCCTCTCTCTCCAGCCCGACCGACGACGGGATCAGCGCCAAGACCAACAACCCTGCCACGCCGACGGACAGCCGCATACTAACTCCCCTCAGTCTAACTGGTACCTGACCTGCGACCGTGAACCCCAGCCACCGGTCCGACGATGCCCGACTGACATGCCCGGCCAACGTCCGAACCGCTTCCGCCTCCCGCCACCGCTGTCTCCCTCGGTACGTGCCGCATCACGCGCTATGCAGTGAATCAAAAGGGGGTGAGACACTCTCACCCCCTCTCGGGCGTAATCATCTTCAGCGAGTATGCTCGCGCGACTACCGGCGAAGCCTCAGCAACGCCACCGCCCCGAGGACGAGCAGACTGGCGCTCGCCGGCTCCGGGACAATCTCCCAGTAGTGTGTGCCCCCACCGATGTCCGTAGGCGTCAACGTGAACGCGAGCCGCGAACTCATGTCGGCCACGGGCACCATGATGTCCGTGTAGCCCGACTGCGGCACGTTCTGATAGCCGCTGCCGCTGGGATTGGTCGTGTCGATCTCGTACAGCGCTTCGCCGAACATCGTGCCGGCGGGGACCAACCCGTTGTAGTCGGCGCGTAACATGCCGGCACCCGGATTCAGGGCCCGCATCGTAATGCCGCCACCGCCGCCGCCATCAGACACGTTGCCGGCCAGACCCATCTTGCCCTCGGCCCAGCCCACCGGAATCGGCGGATCGAAGGTCAACTGAGGAAAGAGGATCTCGAAGGTGGTGGTCGACTCGCCGGCCTGAACCGAGAATGCTCCGCCGATGCGCTTCCTGGTGTTACCGACCCGGACATCCAGGCTGGCGTTGTGCAGCGTCGCGCCATTGTCGAAGAACCAGGCGCCCATGCTCCACGTGTACTTCTGCGCCACGGGATCGAAGGTAACGCCGGGATCGGTTTTCAGCACCGTATAGCCGTCCGATCCGCTGTCGTTGGTCACCTGGATCTGGAAGATGACGTCCGAAAGCTCGACGTCCGCCAGCGCAACCGAACCTGCGGCCATGATCGCCGCGACAGCCAGTACTCCGAAGAACTTCGTACGGCCGAGCATGTCTTTACCCTCTCCCGCAGGGCGCCAAGCACCCCGCTCATCCTGTGCCCGCACACGCACCGCCCGACAGCCGCCACCGCGCAGCAACACACCGCTCGTGTCCGCCGCGCAGCGACGCCGTTAGCGGCGCCGAATCAACGCCACACTCGCCAGCAGCAGCAACAGGCCCGACGGCTCAGGCGTAATCGTGAAGTTGCCCGAACCGCTGGCGAAGTCGTTCGCCGTCAGCGAGAAATGGAACTGAATGCTCATGTCTGAGGCCGTGCCGATCGGCGCGAACATGCCGCCGCCGGGAACCTCCACGTCCACCGCAGTCAGGAACTCATCCTGCGGAACGACGATCTGGTTCACCTCGTCCGCGAAGGTCGTGCCGTTGGGCACGAACCCGTTGTACTGCGCCAGGTACGCGCCGCCCTCCGGGCACAAGCCGCCCAGAACCGCCGGCCCGATCTCGTTGAAGCGCATCAGGGTGAAGGCCGCGCTGGCCTGACCCTCGGCGTTGGAGATCTCGGGGAATGACAGCATCGCCGAAGAAATCGTGAACTCCGTGTCGGAGTCCTCGGCCTGCAGCGCGAATCCGAGGCTGACCGCCGGGTCATCGTTGAACCCCAGGGTCGTCCCGTAGCCCTCGAAGTCGGTGTACAGCGTCGCGATCACCTCGTCGCGGCCGCTGATGAACTCGATGTTCTGGTCGAGGATCCAGACGCTGCCTTCCCAATGCCCGCGAGGATCATCAGACATGATCTCGCAGTAGGCCTCACAGCCGTCGTCGTTGCAGACCTCGAAGCAGAACAACGCGTCAGACAGGTCGGCGGTCGCAGTCGGTACGACGGCCACAAGCAATGCACATACGCCGATACCCATCAACTTCTGCGCAATCCCCGTACTCGCCATAACCGAGATCCTCCTTCCTCTTCTCTTCGAACTGGCCCGGTGGCACACCGGGATTAGGTTCGTTTTACGCCTTCTAGGACCAGAAGTCAAGCATTGAATACGTTAATGACCCTATAATCCGACTTACCGAAGCCCCACAGAGGCACTTCGCCCGCCCGCGCCAGAGGACCGGCCATGGCGCACCGGTCCGCCTCCCCTATCGATGGCCCCTTAAGATAAACAGTGTTTCGATATTATGGGACGACGATGTCTGCACCCCCGCGACCCCGCCAGACCGTCACCCGATGATCAAATTCACCAGCCGCCCCGGCACCACGATCACCCGCCGAATCTCTTTGTCGCCCACCGCCCGGGCCACCGCCTCGTGACCACGCGCCGCAGCCGTCAGCTCTTCCTCGCTCGCCTCACGCGGCACGGCCAGCCGGGCCCGCACCTTCCCGTTGACCTGGACGGCGATCTCCACCGTCTCATCCCGCGTCAGGCTCTCGTCGTACAACGGCCACGTCGCCTGCGTCACCAGATCCTCATGACCCAGCCGCGACCACAGCTCCTCGCTGATATGCGGCGCGAACGGCGCCAGCAGCAGCAGGAAGCGCTCAACCTGATCGCGTCCCACCGTCTGCGCCTTCTGCGCCTCGTTCACCCACACGATCAGATGGGCGATCGCCGTATTGAGCGCGAAACGCCGAATATCCTCGGCCACGCGCTTGATCGTCTTGTGCAGCAAACGCTCCAGCGCCTCGTTCCGCTCGGCGACGATCTTCGGGTTCACCCGCCACGCGCCTTCCGCGTCGTTCTCGTCGACCGCCTGCACGACCATCCGCCAGACCCGCTGGAGGAAGCGGTGCACGCCGATGATGTCCCGCGTGTTCCACGGCTTGCTGGCTTCGAGCGGGCCCATGTACATCTCGTACAGCCGCAGCGTGTCCGCCCCGTACTCCTCGATGATCCGGTCCGGGTTGACGACGTTCTTCAGCGCCTTCGACATCTTCGCGGCGCTTTCCACCAGCTTCTCGCCCGTCTGCTGGTGGTGGGCCCCGTCCTCGCGGAAATCGATGTCGTCGTAGTGCACGTACATCCCCCGCGAGTCCTGGTACGCGTACGCCGTGATCATCCCCTGGTTAAACAGCTTGTGGAACGGCTCCGGCGTCGACACGAACCCGAGGTCGTACAGCACCTTGTGCCAGAACCGCGCGTACAGCAGGTGCAGCACGGCGTGCTCGGCCCCGCCCATGTACAGGTCGACACCGCCTACCCGCGGCCGCCCGTCCGCCTGCTGCCCGCCGAACCAGTAACGCTCCACTTCCGGGTCGATCGCCGCCTGCTCGTTGTGCGGATCGGCGAAGCGCAGGTAGTACCAGCACGACCCCGCCCATTGCGGCATCGTGTTCAGTTCCCGCCGGTACCGCTTCCCGCCGCGCTCGACCTCCTGCCACGCCTTGGCCCGGGACAGCGGCGTCTGCGGCTCGGCTCGCGGATCGTCGCTCGCTTCCGGCCGGTAGTTCTCCACTTCCGGCAATACGACCGGCAGCTCCGACTCGTCCACAGCCTCGATGCCGCCGTCCTCGCGATACAGAATCGGGAACGGCTCACCCCAGTACCGCTGCCGCGAGAACAGCCAGTCCCGCAGCTTGTACTGCACGGTCCCTTCGCCCAGGTCCCGCTCCTCGAGCCACCGCGTGATGTTCTGCTTCGCCGCCGGCGTCAACAGGCCGTTCAGGTTCGCCTGGCCGGTGAAGCCGCCGCCCATATCCCCCGGCGAGTTGACGTTTCGCCCCACGTCGACGAAGGCCTCACCCGTGTACGCGAAGAACTGGCCCCGCCGGAAGACGTCGCGCATCGCATCCAGGCTCTCGAAACCGAGCACGTTGAGCACCGCCGCCCAGGACACGCCGCTCGCCCCCAACTTGCGCTCCACAACGCCCGGCAGCTCCTTGATGCGCCCGTCGGCCATCACGCGACCGGCGTCGGCCGGCTTTCGACCGCCGCCCGAAAGCAGCTCACGCAGGGCCGCCTCGAGCACCGCCGGATCCCCGTCGCTGTCGGCGGTCTGGTCCAGGTACGCCGCCAGCAACCCCCGCCAATCCGCGCCGGCATCGAGCATCGGGCCCGCGTGCAGCGCAAAACACTGCATCGCCGCCACTGTCGGCGGGTAGATGACGTCCTTGATCAGGATCTCGTACTGCTTGGCGAACTCGTAGTCCCGCTCGTCGTGCGCGGGCACGGCCATGATCGACCCCGTCCCGTACCCCATCAGGACGTAGTCCGCCACCCAGATCGGCACCCGCTCCCGGTTCACCGGGTTGATCGCATACGCCCCGGTGAATACGCCGCTCTTCGTCTTGGTGTCGGCGGTGCGGTCCAGGTCCGACTTCTGCCGGGCCTGCTCGACGTACGCCTTCACCTCGTCCCGCCGGTCAGCCGCCGTGATGATCGGCACCAGGCGGTGCTCGGGAGCCAGCACCATGTACGTCGCCCCGAACAGCGTGTCCGGCCGCGTGGTGAACACGCGGATCACGCTGCGGGCCAGCTCATCCTCGGCTTCCAGGGCGAAATCGACGTAGGCCCCCTCGCTCCGGCCGATCCAGTTCCGCTGCATCAGCTTGATCGGCTCGGGCCAGTCCAGCTCGTCCAGGTCGCGCAGCAGCCGCTCGGCGTACTCGGTGATGCGCAGCATCCACTGCCGCATCGGCCTTCGGTACACGGGGTGGTTGCCGCGGTCGCTGCGCCCCTCGTTCGTCACCTCTTCGTTGGCCAGCACCGTGCCCAGCGCCGGGCACCAGTTCACGGGCACCTCGGCCAGGTAGGCTAGGCGGTGCTCCGCCTGGTATTCCTCGACCGCGGTCTGCCCCAGGGCCCGCACTTCCGCCGGGATCGGCAGCTTGTCGATGGGCCGCGCCGCCCCGACGACCTTCCGCCCGCCGACGTCCGTCCAGCGCCACTCCGGGTCGTACCACGAGTTGTAGATCTGGAGGAAGACCCACTGCGTCCAGCGGTAGTACTTCTCGTCGCACGTGGCGACTTCGCGGTCCCAGTCATAGCCGAGACCGATCATGCGCATCTGGCGCTTGTACGTGTCGATGTTCTTCCGCGTCGTCTCCCGCGGATGAATGCCCGTCTCGACGGCGTACTGCTCCGCCGGCAGGCCGAACGCGTCCCAGCCCATCGGGTGCAGCACGTTGCACCCGCGCATGCGCATGTATCGCGAGATGATGTCCGAGGCGATGTAGCCCAGGGGGTGCCCCACGTGCAGCCCGGCTCCCGACGGATACGGGAAGAAATCGAGCACGTAGAACTTGGGCCGTTCCGCGCCCGGCTGCCCCGGGTTCACCGCCCGGAACGCCTGCCGCTCCTGCCAGCGCTGCTGCCAGCGCGGCTCAATCTCTCGAAAGGTGTAGCTCGCGTTCATCTCTGTCATCGCCCGCGCGCCGGCAGCGCCCTACGGCTCGGGCGTTTCCTCGTCCCCGCCGGGCAACGCCGAGACGAAGTGCGTCCGCTGCCGCACGTTCGCCGGATAGATCCAGCCAATCCCCGCGGCCCGCTGCTGCTGCCCCACACTCTCTCGTACCAACGATGAACGCTGCAGGGCGAACTCGTTCTCGTAGAGCGGCTTGATCTCCTTGAGCTGCACCACCACCCACTTGAGCGCATCCGCCACGTCCAGCCGCACAACCTCGTCGTGCGCCGGCCCGGTCACCGCGTCCTGCTCCGTGCCCATCTCGAACACGGTACGCTGCACCTTGTCCCCGGTGTCCAAGCCGAAACCGACGCTCCCGTACCGCGTAATCTGCTTCTCCCGCGGCTTGGCCGACGACACGTACTGCGGTCTCTGCGGCGGCAGCCCATTTTCCGCGTCCGCCGGAGTCGCCTCTTGCGCCGCCTGGTCCGCCGCCATCAGCAGGTCCTGGAGCTCGGTGTCCACGTTGTACGCGCTGATCAGCCCCTGCTCGCGAGCCAGGTCGGCCAGCCGCTGGGCGTATTCGCCGGCCAGCTCGTGGGCCCGCATCAGCTTGTAGTCCTCGACCACCTGGGTCCGCACCTCGTCCAGCGACGCTGGTGCCGCCGACGGCGCCGCCTCGATCACGCGGAACACGTACGCCTGGTACGGATCGCTCCGCCGAGCGTAACGCATGCCCCTCTCCTGCATCAGCACCGGGCTCGGTTCGCCGACGCTCAGCACCGTCAGGGTGTCTCGCTTGTCCGGCGTGAAGATCCCCTGCACGCGCATGGCCAGCTCGGACAGCGTGAGGGTGACCTGCCCTTCCCGGTACTGCGGCTCACTCATCGAAACGGCCCGCAGGATGTCCGGCACCGGCGTGAACTGCTCGGAGAGCGCGGCCTGCCCTAGCAGGTCCGTCGTTTCGATCCGCGTCTTGTAGCGGTTCGCAAACTCGCGCTGCACCAGCTCCGCCAGCGTCGTTGCCCCGGCCGGCGGGGCCGTGCGATAGCCGTCCTCGCCTCGCGGCACCGACTGCCACGGCCGGTACGCCGCCTGGCGAATCTCGTTTACCAGGCTCTGTCCCTCCTGGATCGCCTTGGCCATCCGGGCGTCTTCCCGAACGCTCTCGTAGGCCTCCTCCAGCGTCATTTGCACCATCACCGGCGGCTGCACCGGCTGCGACGACTGCGACGTCGGCGGTGTGCTCACCCGCTTCTTGTACTCAGCCTTGTGCTGTTCGTAGTACGCCCCCACGTCGCGAGGGCGAATGCGCACGCTGGTCGCGATCTCCTGCGGATCGACCGTCAGCACTTCCAGCCGCACGCGGTCCGGATACAGGTAGCCGAACTCGATCTCGTCCTGCGTATGCGCCGTGTAGCGGTCCTTCGATTCCTCGAAGAACGCCTGCAATTCCTCCTCGGTCGGCTCCGGCACCTGTCCCAGGAACGCCTTGGCGTCGATCACCGACAGCTCCACGACCGCCCGCTGGTTCCGGTCCCGGTACGCCAGCTCCACGCGCGGCAGGCTCTCTGACATCGCCAGGCTCTGCGCCGAGGCCAGCTCCAGCACGGCCATCCACTCGCCGGCGATGTCGTATATCTGCGCGTAGCTCCGCCGATAGCGCTGTTGCAGCGCGGCCAGTCGCGGCGCCGCCTCCGCACCCAGCGCCCGGGCGATGTGCTCCTGGGCCTGCTCGTGGCCCACGCGGACACCCATCCGCCGCGCCTCTTCCATAAGCAGATACACGTCCAGCGGATCCAGGTATTGCAGCTCCATGAAGCCCATCTGCAGCAGCATGCTCTGCTTGTTCTGGGCAAGCTGGCGGTCGGTGCTGGAGATCGGCTTGCCGTACGCCTCGCCCAGCGTCACGCTTTGGGCACCACCGCCGCGCCCCCAGCTCTGCATCACGTCTCCCACCAGGAAGACGACGAGCAGCAGCGACATGAAGACCATCAGCAGAACTCGGCTGTAGCGACGGAAGAACTTGCTCAGTCTCATGGACAGGAATCCCGGGATCAGGCCATAGTGAACCTTGTCGCCCGTCCGCAGCGACAGAAACACCCATGATACGGTTTGCCGGCCGCAACACAAGCCGCAGGCCCCGGCCCCCCCCGCCCCATAATCCGTCCCCGCCCGTCGTGGTTACCCCGTCTGCCCAGTTTAACTTGGCACCCGCCCGCCACGTTTCGTAGGCTTACTCTGCACCCTCGGGCCCGATCGAGGAGAGTCCCTTATGCCCACGCTCCGCCTCCATCGCCCTCTGGCCACTCTCGCCCGCTTTCTCCGCGCCGAAGATGGCCCCTCGGCGACCGAGTACGCCATTCTCCTGGCCCTCATCGTCCTGGTCGCCGTCGCCGCCATCCAGGCCATCGGCGAGAGCATGTACAACATCTACGACAACATTAACACGGCCGTGCCAGACTAGCTCCGGTGTGCCACTGCTCTTGGGCAGTGCAGTCGAGATCCTCAGGGCCCACCCGACTCTCGCGACTGCCGCGGCTCCTGGAAAGAGTCATGCCGGCGCTAGAGTTTCGACATGCCACACCCCGTAGCGGCCGACCTCCGCGTCGGTCGTCGATCGCCGACATGCCCCCGTCCTCGCAACTTCTGACTCCTGACTCCTCCAAAAATAAAACACCGGCCCGCGTTCGCAAACGCGGGCCGGTGCCTATCGTCGCCGTCAGGCCGGAGTCGTTACTCAGGCCCGCGGGTGCGCTTCGTCGTAGCTCTTCTTCACCGTCTCACCGGTCAGGTGCGTGTAGATCTGCGTCGTGCTCAGGCTCTGGTGCCCCAGCATCTCCTGCACGCTGCGCAGGTCCGCCCCGCGTTGCAGCATATGCGTCGCAAAGCTGTGCCGCAGCGTATGCGGGCTGATCGACAGGTCCAGCCCAGCCTCCAGCAGGTACTTGTCCAGCTTCCGCCGGACGCTACGCGTGCTCAGCCGCTGCCCGTGCTTGTTCACGAACAGGGCTTCCTGGTCGAACTGTGCTCCGCGCGGGTCATTCCGCCGCATGTCGAGGCAGTGAATGATCGCCTTCACGGCGCCGGGCCCCAGCGGGATGACCCGCTGCTTCTTGCCCTTGCCCCGCACGCGGATGACGTTGTTGTTCAGATCGACGTCCGCCAGGTTGAGCGAGACGAGCTCGCTCACGCGCAGCCCGGTCGAGTACAGCGTCTCCAGCATCGCGCGGTCGCGGGCCCCCAGCAGCGTCGTCGTGTCCGGGTTCGACAGCAGCCGATCGATGGCCTCGACATCCATGCACTTCGGGAGCCGCTTATCCTGTTTTGGCGTGCGGATCGGAGCGACCGGGTTGTTCGACAGGTACGTCCGCCGCACCAGGAACTTGTAGAAGCTCCGTAGCGTCGCTAGTTTGCGGGCCACGGTGCTTTTGCAGTAGTTGCGGTCCCGGAGCTGTCCCAGGAACCCGCGGACCACCTCGGTGTCCACCTCCAGCAGCTTCCGGTTCAGCACCTCGCTGGTCACCCCGTCCGGCAGTTCGGCCGGCCGGCGTTCGGCGTGGCCGTTGCCGTTCGACACGTTCCGTCCACCACTGGGCGCGCCTTGTTCGACGCCGCACAAGTGGCAGCAGAACTGCTGCAGGTCCGCTGCGTAGCACTTGGACGTATGCGGCGAGAAGTGCCGCTCGGCCCGCAGGTAGTTGATGAACTGCTGGATCAGGCTGACTTGGTCGGTCATTGCTGTGTTCTGGTTCATGGCGATGGATTCTTGCTTGCCGGTTACATTCGCCAGTCCGTGGTGAATCATAGCCGTGGCCCCATTACTGCCCGTGCTACCGGGCGATTCTCGGCCCGAGCCGGTTGTCCCAACTGAAAACTCAGCGCCGCGGCATCGTAGTAATCGATGCCACTCTCCGGATCCTCGGCCAGCGACACCAGCGCGGCCAGCAGGTCTGCCTCCCGACCCTCGGCATACGTGAAAACGAACCGTTCGCGGCCCTTTACCAGCGTCAAGCTGTGTCGCTCGCGGCTCATGGTCCTACCTCGCTCGGCACCGTCGCCGAGAACTCAGCCTCATGCAGTCCATGGATCGGTTTTATCAACGCCTGCGTGCAGTACCGGAAGTACAGTTCTTGAACCTTGACATACTTGCGCCACCCGTGGGGGCTCTCGTGCCCACCCCGCGACTTCGCATAATCACGGACTTCCGCCAGTACGCCCTCGTCGGCGGCGTTGAAGACCCGCTGCACCTGATACGCCGGCCCAACCTCCACATCGGCCGATAACTCGACATTCGCCGGCCGCCACGCCTCTCGTGACGCGGCCACCGGGTCCAGCCCGTTTGACGCCCGCGCTCGGGGAACTTCGTACCACTGCATAATCAGGCCAACGATCAACGGCTCGTACGGCTGGTACTCCGTTACCGCCGTCACCAGCGTCGCATCCGCCCCCAGGTCACGCGCCAGCGCTATTGCACTCTCCGGACTCGACACCCATTGCTCCCCCCGCCGCTGCAAGGCCGCCAGGGCCAGGTTTACCGGCACCACGGAAAACTCGGTGCCACACTGGAGTTCCGACGCCACCATGTCGGTGAGCTTCAGCGTGTCGAGATCGGGCGACCCGCTGAGGTTCACCACGGGCGCAACGACGACGACCGCCCGTGCCGTGCGCGGTTCGGCGCCGCCTGACGACTGACGGCCAAGCGCGCAACCACTCCCGAAGACGACCAGCCCCACCGCCAAAGTCGCCAATCCGGCGAATCGCCCGAGCGTGGGTGTGGTGCGGAGCAGCATGGAACCAAGCCCTTCACCAGCGCTCGCCCGACGCATCCTTATTCTACGCACGATGTTGCCGTCCGGTAAAGATGGGCGCGGATTGTAAAGTCCCATAACTTGGCTACACTCGGCGTACTTCGTCGGCGTCCCTCGCCGAACGCTACGTCCTGTAACCTGTAGATCGGTCATTTATCCCTATTTGCCTTCGCCTGGAGCGTTCTCGATATCGCGGGCCCGCGACAACTCCGAACCGTCCGTCCCGCGCGCGTACGCCACCAGATCCGCCGTCAGCGACCAGACGTTTTCTGTCCCATTCCTGGCGGACACAAAGAAAATTCGATCTTCGGGCCCCCAAACCGGATTAAATGCCGACACCGAGTCTCCGGTGAGCTTCATCCGCAACCCGCTCGACAGGTCGACGGTCCACAGCTCGGCCGCGCGGGGTGCCCGCCGCTGGGCCGCCGGCGCCTCGGCTTCCGGCTGCACGGCGCAGTAGACGAGCATCGAGCCGTCCTGCGACCAGCTTGGGGCGATGCACGCCGCCAATTCGCTGCGGGCTACTTCGGTCGGATGCCGGGCCTCCCCGTCGACCAGGTCGATCGTCCATACACTGTGCCACTGGCTCCCCCGCTGGCGAGCACGCTGGAAAGCGATCTGCTTTCCGTCGGGCGACCACGCCGGGAACATCCCATAGGCGAGGAACCGCCGCACCCCGGGCGAGTCGACGGCTAGCGTCCAGACCTCCCACTGGTGGCTGCGGTACCCCCATACGGTATAAGCGATTTCGTTTCCGTCCGGTGCCCAGCACGGGGCGATTTCGTCACCCGGATCGGACGTGAGCTGCGTCAAACCCGTCCCGTCGCGGCCGATCAGCCAGATGTCCCAGTTCCCCGAGCGGTTTGAGCAGAAGACGACGTGCTCGTTGTCCGGGCTGAAACGGGGCTGGATGTCGGCGGAGGGGTCGCCCGTGAGCTGCGTCACAGCGCTACCCTCAACATTCTTCAGGAACAGGTCCGGCTGCTCGGCGTTTCGGGTCGAGGCGAACACGAGCGTTTCGCCGGCGCCGTCAACGTCCGGGTCAAAATCGAGCCCTTCCATCGTGAAGGAATGCTGCCGGAGGTTTGTGATCAACCGGTTCTCGAAGGGCACCTGCTCCGCCGTGGGGTCGTCCCCGAAGAGGGGCAGCGACTCGCGAGGCGGGCTCTGGGTGCCGTCGGACGGCTGGGCGTCAATCGTGGCGACTTGCGTCGGCGTTGACTGGCAGCCGGCCAGACAGAGCACACCGAAACCGGTTACGAGCGCGAGATGTACGACCGTCTTATGCATGGCCAAACCTCGGTGGGGACGTAGCTCGCCGCGGCCGGCGCGGCCTCCTCGTGCTATCGGCTGTTGGAGGAGACGGACGCACTTGCGCGCGAAACGTCCGATTACCGAGTTATGGCTGGTATCGGCACGTCCGAGAACAGAAGTTTATTCGGCGTTTACCAAAGCGCGGTTGCTACGGGTTGCCGTCGGCGGGAGCGGATGCGGGCGCCGAGGTCGGGGTCGATGTCGGGAACGATGCAGTCGAGGGGCCGGCCTTTTCGAGTCCTTCCACCACAAACCCGGGGGTTAGCACGACGGGCAGCTTGAACGCCTTCTCCGGATGGTCGGCGGGGTAGAGCACGTTCACCGGAACGCTGTTGGACTCCCAGCGGAGCAACTCCGCGCGCAGACGAGGATTCTGCCTCGTGTAGTCCGCCTCCAGGGGGATGACGCGCATCTCGCGCATACGCTCCCGGTTCGACGCGATGTCCAGGGCCGTTCCCTTGTTCGTCTGGCAGGTCACGCACCACGTCGCCGTGTAGTCCACGTAGACGGTGTATCCCCGGCGGGACAGCTCGTCGGCCAGACCCGGGTAGTACTCCTGCCACGGGATGTGCTCGTTCCAGTCGGCGCGACCCATCGCCAGGACGATCTCGTCGGCGCGGCGGTTGATCTCGGCCAGTTCTTCCGCGTCGGTGCCGCGTTCGTCAGTGGCCGGCCACTGGTACATGTACGCGAAGCAGAACCACCAGCCCACGACGGCGATCGCCACCGCCACCGCCCAGGTGTTCCAGCGGGCGGGCGCGGACCAGCCCGGCCGGATCCTGCCGATCAGCCAGGCGCTAAACGCGAAGAAGCTGAGCAGCGCGACGGTCCACACGACGCCACCGGCGTCCAACAGGTCGCCGACGATCAGCAACAGCCACACCACCGTCCCGATCAGCACGAAGCCCATGAACTGCTTGAACGTGACCATCCACGCGCCCGGCTTCGGCAGGGACTTCAGCCAGCCGGGGAACGCCGCGAGCAAGACGTACGGGCTCGACATGCCCAGTCCGGCGCCGGTGAAGACGATGAAGGCGATGAGGCCACCCTGTGTCGCCGCATAGGCAGCCGCCGAGGCGAAGAAGGGCGCCGTGCAGGCCGTACCGAGCAACGTGGCCAGCAGACCCTTCAGGAAGGCGCCCGAATACCCCTCGCGTCCGGCGAGCTCATCGAGTTTGCCACTCGCGGCGCCGGGCAGCGTAATCTCGAACACGCCGAACATGTTGAGGGCGAACAGGAACAGCACAGCAGCCAGCCCGATGACCACGGGCGGATGCTGCCAGGGGATCTGGCCCTGGATCGTCAGCACGGCGAACAGCCAGAACCACACCATGATCCCGGCGCAGAAGGCCAGTCCGAGCTTCAGCACGCGGCCATGGTCCTCGCCGGCCTGCTTGACGAAGCTCAGGATCTTGATGGAGATCACCGGGAACACGCAGGGCATGATGTTCAGCAGCAGGCCACCCAGGAAGCTGAACACGAAGTTCAACAGCAGCCGGTACAACGGGCTCTGCTCCGCCGCGGCCGGCGGCGTAGCCATCCCCGAGTCGTCACCAGGCTCGACGACGTTCACTTCCGGATAGAGCGTGCCGCGTGGTTCGGCGTCTGGCGTAGCAGCGTTCGGCGTATCCGCCGTGAAAGTCACGGTGGTCACCGCCGCGGCTTCGGGGAAGCACGATCCCGAGTCGGCGCAGCACTGGTAGATGAGCAGCGCGCGCAGCGTAACCGGCCCGGCGACGAATTCCGGATCGTCGATGCTCACGGGCACGCGAACCGCGAACGTGCCGTTGTGCTCGCGCATCTCGCCCACGTATTCCATCGTGCGCACGTGCGGCGCGGGCCACTCCGGCTTGCCGATCTTCAAGCCGGTCAGCGGCTCGATGAACAGCCGCGTGCCGACCAGCCCTTCCGCTCCAGGGTTGGGATCAAAGATGTGGTGGGCGCGGCGGACGCGCATGTTGAGCACGATCTCGCCCTGCTCCTCCAGCTTCAGCGTCTCCGGCTTGGCGGCGATGGTCGTACCGGTGATGTTCGCAGCCGTAGCCAGCTCCACCGGCAGGGCTTCGCGGGCAGTGTTGAAGAGCTCTTCGTTGGCCGCCGCCGGCGGGTCAGCGGAGACCGGGATCGTCAGCGTCGCCTCGCCGTCCCAGGGCACACACAGCTCCTTGCAGACGAGGGCGAAGACGTGGACCTTGATCGGCAGCGGGCCGGGCACGGCGTCCGCGGCAAGCTGGAGCGTGGTGAGAACGACCACCTCGCCTTCGAGGCCGAGATACTCGATGGACAGGTCTTCGGTGCCATCGTCCTCCAGCACCGGCGCAGGGTAGGCCAGGGGGCCGAAGGTCACGCCCTCCGGCACGTCGAAGCGGATGCGCATGGCATCGCCGGTGTCGAGGCGGATGGGGTAGTAGGTGTGCCAGCCCTCGGGCAGAGGGAGCACAATGGCCAGGTCGACCGTCCCGTCGGGCTGAATGGACGTCTGAGCCGCGACCAGGCGGAGGTCGATCTTCGGGCCGGCGGGCTGAGCCTGGGCGGCGGTCGCCGCACAGAGCAGGGCGATCAGCAGACCCGGCTTCCACAAGCGCATCATCATGTTTACGACTCTCGAATCACGCTGTCGCCGTCGAATTCGCCGGCGGGCGACAGACGGCGTGCCCACAAGGTCCGCATAATGTCAGAGCAGGATCGCCCGGCCGGGCCGGCCCCGCAACCGCTCCCTCCATCCTAACCGATCCGCCGCGGCGGTATTCCCCACTCCGCGGCGGCGTCAGGGCCCCGAGACCGGCAATACCGTCGCCCCGGCCTCCAGCGTGAACTCGTGCTCGTCCGACAGGCGGTGGCCCGTCGGCGTCAGCAGTCGGGCCACCAGCACGTACCGGCCCGGCTCCAGCGGGGCGTCGGACAGGCGCACGTGGAACCGCGAGAAATGCACCGACTGGTCCCAGTGCGGGACCACGTGGTCTCGCGAATCCAGGTTCACCTTCCACAACGCCAACCGCCGGCCCAGGCGGTCCGCACTGGCCATCCGCCGGGCGAAGAGCTCCAGGTGCAGCGTGCCGAGTGCCTTGGTCTCGTCGCCGAGGGCGTCGTACGCCGCGAGGAGCACCTCGAGCCCGTCGGCCTTGCCATCGGCGGCGAAGCTGACCGGGCGGGTCCAGGGTTGCAGCTTGATCGCGTTGGGCAGGACGATTTCGGCGCAGGCCTTCAGGTCTGGCTGATCGCCGGAGATCCCGCCCGCATGGCCGGTGCAACCCGCCGCGGCGACGAGGCACGACAACGAAGAGAGGAGCAGCACTGCTCGCCACGATGATCTATACAGCGTCGTAGACATGCCGTTGCACCCTGTGACGGAGTCGGTTGCTCATCACCCGCGGTCGCCGCGAAGGGTACCGGATGTGGGGGATCGGTGCCACTGCGGGGGAGGGGAGTCAGAAGTTGCGAGGACGAGGGCGTGTCGGCGATCGACGGCCGACACGGAGGTCGGCCGCTACCGGGTGTGGCATGCCGAAGCTTTAGCGCCGGCATGTCTTTCTCGGGGAACCGCAGCAGTCGCGAGCGTCGGGCGGGCTCTGAGGATTTCGACTGCACTGCTCAAGAGCAGTGGCACACTCGGCATGGTACTCGCGGGTGGGGCGGGGCGACAGAACGGCACTGGTGGGCAAGCCACCAGTGGCACCCGGCGCGCGAATCGGGCGTGGCTTGGAATTCAACGTCGGCCACGGGGGGCCGACGCTACTGGGAACGCGACTCCGAGCGTTGCTGGAGTTCGAGATACAGCCCTTCCAACCGATCCACCATGCGATTGTGGTCGAAGCGGTCGAGGCAGTGAGCGCGGCCGGCTTGGCCGTAGGTTCGCCGCTGGGACTCGTCGCCGGCAAGCTCGACCAGGGCGTCGACGAACGCGTCGGTCTGCCCGGGCTTGATGAGCCGCCCGGTCTGGCGATCGAGCACGACCTCGGGCGTGCCGTCGATACCGAACGCCACCGCCGGCACCTGCATGAGCAGCGCCTGCACCACGGCCCGCGGCAGGCCCTCCCATTGCGACGTGTGAGCCAGCACGTCGAAGCCGGCCAGCATCTCCGGCACCCGCTCCGGCGAAACGAGCCCCGCCAGCGTCGTCCGCTCGTGCAGGCCGAGCCGCTCCAGCTCGGCCTCGTAGTCGCCGCGCTGGGCCCCGTCGCCGACCCAGACGAAATGCAGCCGCGGCTCGCGGGCCACCGCCGCCGCCATGACCGGGATGAGCTGCTCGTAGCCCTTGCGGCGGAACAGGCGGGCGATGGTGCCGACGACGACGGTGTCCGGCCCGACGCCCCACGCCTGCCGCACGGCCGCCCGGGCCTCAGCGGTCGGCGTGAAGCGCGATACCTCCATGCCCGAGTAGACCGTCCGCAGCTTGCTCCGCTTGCAGACACGGGCGGCGACCGTCTGCTCGATCATCGCGTCGGCGACGGTGACGATGGCGTCGGTGCAGCGGGCGGCCCACCATTCCAGCCAGGCGTAGAGCCGGCGGATCAGCCACGGCTGCGTGCGGTTGAAGCTCATGCCGTGAATCGTGTGCACGATCAGCGGCACGCGGGCGTCCTCAGCCGCCAGTCGCCCGATGATGCCCGCCTTGCTGCTGTGCGTGTGGACGATGTCGGGGCGCAGCCGGCGGAACTCCATGCAGAGCATCCGCCGCGCACGGGCGTCCATCCACGGGTTGACGGCGCGGATGAGCTCGGGGAGCTCGAGGTACTCGTAGCCGGCGTCGCGGGCGCGTTCGACCAGGCTACCCTCGGGGCCGCGGGTCGGACCGCTGATGAGCGTGACGCGGTAGCCGCGCTCGTGCAGCCCGGCGCAGGTGAGCAGAGTGTTCTCCTGGGCGCCGCCCACGATGAGCCGGGTGATCACGTGGCACACGTGCATCGGGGCATTATGGCGGCAGGGAGGGCGGCGGGTAAACAAAGGGATCTTCGCGAGACGTCGCGGATGTAATCCCATGAAAGGCTGCCTCCTGCCGGGAACGGTTATCGTTTCCGGTGGGATTCTCTGGAAGCAGGAGACAGCCATGGGAATGCAGACGAGCGTATCGCAGATTGGGATGGACGTCCACCGAA
>JASFQK010000008.1:0-163685 GCA_050115495.1 Phycisphaerae bacterium
GCGATCGGGAAGGTGCTGCGCACGTTGCCCGTGAAGCACGACAAGCGGCCACGCGCCTCGAACTCGACCGGATCCAGCATGTCTGTCCCCTTGTTTGCGTCCTGCCGGCGACTTGCCGGCGATTCGTAGCGGCCGGTCTCCGTGCCGGCCGCGGGTGTTCGGACGGATTCGCGATTGGCGGGCACGGCCCGCCCTGCATTGGCGCGCAGGGGTGGCGACGCCGTTGGGGACGGCGGAACGTCGAACGCTGATGGCACCAAAAGGAAACGGGCGCCACCCGATGCGCTGAGAGCCGTGGACGACCGTCAAGTCTAATCACACGACCCCGCGCACCGGGTAGCGCCCGCATGATAAGCGCGGACACTTACCCGGGCGAGGCTGCCCTGGCATGATTAGACACCGGCGCGGTCTCCGTCGCCGGTTTGACGGTCGTCTGCCAAAGCACTCATGTCCTAGCACGAGTTCTATACAGCAGGTAACATACCCGCGCCCTGAACGTGTGTCAAGCAAAATACATCTGACAGATCAACTTTTTGTCCTGGTGTGTTATGCCCCGGATCGCCATCAAACTCCGAGAAGCCATGCAGGCGTACAAACGCCGTACGGGCGAGCGCATGACATATGCGATCCTGGCTGCGCGGACTGGGATCGCGCAGGGCACGCTGCAGAATATGGGCAGTCGCCCAGCCTATAACGCGACTCTTGCCACGCTGGCAAAGATATGCACAGCACTCACGGTCACCCCTGGCGACCTTCTCGAACTGATTGATGACCCGCCGAAGGCGAAACCCAAGCCCAAGCCGCAACGCCAGGCGAAGAGCCCCAAAGCCGCGAAGCGGCGATAGTCAATAGCCCGGCGGCGTAAGCCCCGGGTACCCGTCCATAACCACTCCAACTCAGAGCCCCAGCGGGGCGACAGACTTCCCTATCGCCCCGCTGGGGCTCGATGAGGGGTACGTGGGTCTTGGTCCAAGGGCTCACGCCCTTGGCTACTAACTGGCGCCGCGTTGCGGCGAGGAGCGCGGAAGCTACGACGTCGGCCTGCCGGGTTCCGCATGGGGCGGCGCCAGGCGTCGAGGGGAGCGTTGTCGGCGCGGGGCTTCGGTTCTTCGGCCGGGTGCGAAGGGCAAATCGCTTGCCGCCCAAGGACTGAAGTCCTTGGCTACGCTCGTGCGCCCTCCGGGCGAAAGAGAAGAGGGGTGGGTGAGGCTCCCGGCTCCAGGGACTGAAGTCCCTGGCAACCAACGTGCGCCCTCCGGGCGAAGAGGAAGGCACGCGTTGCCCCCACCCAGAGGCGTGCGTTGGTGCCTCGCCCACAAGACGCATTTCCTCGCCCAGATGGCGCGCGATCTCCCCCGCCCAGAAGATGCGCCGCATCTCCCAGACGCTGCGCGTCCTCGCCCGAAGGGCGCACGGTCGTAGCCAGAAACTTCAGCCTCTCATCATCGACACGCGTATGCTCCTCTTCGCCCCGAAGGGTGCGCTTCCTCGCCCGGAGGGCGCGCGAGCGTAGCCAGAGATTTCAGCCTCTCATCATCAACGCGCGTATGCTCCTCCTCGCCCCAAAGGGCGCGCCTCCTCGCCCGGAGGGCGCGCGAGCGTAGCCAGGGACTTCAGTCCCTGGTGGCGTTCGCCGCCCCCTCTCTCTCTTCTTCCTTGTCCCCTCTTCTTCCCCGCCCGGAGGGCGCACGGTCGTAGCCAGGGACTTCAGTCCCTGGACCGGCTCCCGAAGCGCGTCTATCTTTCACGTGCTCACGCAGTTCCCGGGCCCGCCTTGACGGACCTTCGGTCTTCGGAGCCAGGACGTCGATCGAAACGTTGTAGCACGGCTAACCCCGTGTGGTCGGCGACCAAACCCCGAAGACGGATCGTCTCGTGACCCGTGCGTCGGCGGAGCACCTTGCCGATCGTCGGCCCGTAGCGGCCGGTCTCCGTGCCGGCCGTCCGTAGCGTCCGACCTCCGTGTCGGACGTCGACCGCCGGCGACCGTTCACCTCGGTGAACACGGCAACGGTGCTCAGAGGACGTCGCTCGCATCGGCGAACGCCAGGACGCGACTGCCTGCACGGAACCGCACCCTCGCGGTCACTCAGCGCAGCACCGGAGCGGATCTTTGACAATCGAATACTCGTGGCCAGCGTGTGCCACTTTCAACCCAAGTGTGCCCCGGGGCGGTCGCTACGGGATCGTGCTGCTTAGTGGACTTGTTCGGTGTGTTCGCGGGGGGCGGGGGTGGCGTTGTCGGGGGGGGAGAAGACCAGCGGTTCGTTGAAGTCGGCGTACGCGCGGCGGAGGGCCGCGTGGACGAGACCGACGAAAAATGGCTGTGGGCGGAGCGGCCGGCTGACCAACTCGGGGTGGGCCTGCGTGCCGACGTAGTAGGGGTGCAGCTCCGGCGTCAGCTCCAGGACGTTCATGATCTCGGCTCGCGGCGACTTGCCGGAGAAGATCATGCCCTGGGCTTCGAGCTGGGGGATGTACTGCGGATCGACCTCGTAGCGGTGACGGAAACGCAGACGCGTCCGCTCGCCGAACATCCGGGCCGCCAGCGTGTCGGGCTTGAGCACGACGTCCTGGCCGCCGAGACGCATGGTGCCGCCGAGACCTTCGATCTTCTTCTGCTCGGGCAGCAGGTTGATGACCGGGTGGCGGCACTCGTTGTCGATCTCGGTGGAGTGCGCCCCTTCGAGGCCGCAGACGTTGCGGGCGAACTCGATGACCGCCATCTGGAAGCCGTAGCAGATGCCCAGGCAGGGCAGGCCGGACTGGCGGGCGTACTTGAGGCAGGCGATCTTGCCGTCGGCCCCGCGGGTGCCGAAAGCGCCGGGCACGATGATGCCGTGCAGGTCGCGGAGGGCTTCGGGGGCGGTCTCGTCGGTGAGTTCGGACGTGTCGATCCAGCGGATCAACACCTTGGTGCGCCAATGAACGCCGGCGTGCTCAAGGGCTTTGAGAATGCTGGCGTAGGCGTCGCGCACGGCGGTGTACTTGCCGGTGATGCCGATGGTCACCTGGCGCGAGGACTCGCGCAGACGCGTGAGGTAGCGCGACCAGACTTCGCGGGCGGCCTGCTCGGACTCCTCGTCAACGTCGTTTTCGAGGCGGAGCCACTTGATGACCGCCCGGTCGTACCCGGCGCCGCGGAGCATCTCCGGAATCTGGTAGACGCTCTCGCAGTCGTGCATGCTGAAGACGTGCTCGGGCGGCACGTTCGAGAAGAGGGCGATCTTCTCGCGCACCTTGCGCGTCACGGGGTTCTGGGCGCGGCAGGCGATGATGTGCGGCTGGATGCCGCATTCCATCAGCCGGCGGATGCCGAGCTGGGCGGCCTTGCTCTTCTGCTCGCCGAGGATCATCGGCTCCATGACGTAGGTCAGGGCGACGAAGCAGACGCCGTGGCGGCCCTCCTCGAAGGCCAGTTGCCGCATGGCTTCGATGTAGTAGGCGTTCTCGACGTCGCCGACGGTGCCGCCGATCTCGACGAAGACGACGTCGGCCCGGGAGGCGACGGCGAGCTCGCGGAGGCGGTTTTTCACTTCGCCGGTGACGTGCGGGATCATCTGCACGTCGCGGCCGAGGTAGCCGCCGGTGCGCTCGCGTTCGAGGACACCGCGGTAGATCTGGCCGCTGGTGAGGAAGTTGAGCTGGTTGAGGTTCTGGTCGAGGGCCCGCTCGTAGGTGCCCAGGTCCATGTCGCACTCGGTGCCGTCATCGAGCACGAAGACCTCGCCGTGGCGGAAGGGATTGAGCGTGCCGGAGTCGATATTGAGGTAGCCTTCGAGCTTGACCGGGGCGACGGTGAGGCCCTTGTCCTGGAGGCACTTGGCCAGGGAGGAGCTGAAGATGCCCTTGCCCAGCCCGCTCATGACCGTGCCGAAGACGACGACGTAGCGCGTGGCCCCGAGCTTGTAGCCCGCCGGCAGCGGCAGGTAGAACTCGGTGTCGTCCGACTGGTCGCGAATCGTGTTGAACAGTGAGCGGGCGTCCATAAGGGTCTGTCGAATTACGGTTCCAAAATAAACCCCGGCGGCCCGCCGGCTGGGGGCCTGCCGAGTAACCACACTATCTACCTCAAGTCGGTCTAAGGTTGGGGGCGCCGCGCCCGCCAACGAGCCACGAACCGCTCGTAATCCTCGGGCGTATCCACGCCCGTCCCGGCCTGTTCGACGACCTCGACCGCCATCAATCGCCCATGGTCGAGAACGCGCAGTTGCTCGAGCTTCTCCATGCACTCCAGTGGGCTAGGGGCCCAACTGGCGAATTCCAGCAGGAACGCCCGGCAATACGCATACACCCCGAGATGGAGCAGCCAGTGGCTCGGGGTCAGCTCCCCCCCCGCGTCACGGGCATATGGTATCAGAGATCGAGAGAAATACAGCGCCTGTCCCGCCTGATTCCGAACCACTTTCACGCAATTCGGGTCTCGCGGGTCGGCCGGCGGCGAAAACGGGCAGGCCAGGGTGCCGACCGGGCACTGCGGCTCCGCCTCCAGCCGCTCGATCAGCCGATCCAGGTGGTCCGGGTCGATGTCCGGCTCGTCGCCCTGCACGTTGACGATGATATCCCCGGGCTCGCCGGGTTGGCCGCGGACGACCTCGGTGATGCGGTCGGTGCCGCTGGCGTGGTCGGCCCGGGTCATGGCGACCTCGCCGCCGAAACTCCGTACGGCGTCGGCGATCCGCTCATCGTCGGTGGCGACCAGGCAACGTCCGATACGCCGGGCGGCGATGACGCACTCGTAGACGTGCTGAATGAGATACTTACCGGTCTTATTGGCGAGAGGTTTCCCGGGGAAGCGCGTCGACGCGTAGCGAGCGGGAATGATGGCGACTACATCCATGCGTCGCTCGCCGGGTATGTTACATCAGGGCACACTGCGGAGTGTACCGCAGGCCGGCGGAGTTGCAAGCGGGGCGGAGCGGAGGCGGGCTTTCATCGAAGTGCCCGGTTTCGTATAGTAGCCGTCTTCACGGGTCCGGCGGGCACCAACCCCCCTGGCCGAGCCCGCAGTAACGGTGATCCGCCCATGGAAGACCTCTCCAAAATCCGCAATCTCGGTATCGCCGCCCACATTGACGCGGGCAAGACGACGACCACCGAGCGAGTGCTGTACTACAGCGGCGTGATCCACCGGATGGGGGACGTCGACGACGGCACGACCGTAACCGATTTCGACGAGGAAGAGCAGCAGCGGGGGATCACGATCTACAGCGCGGCGGTGACCTTTCCCTGGCGGGACTGCCGGGTGAACCTGATCGACACGCCTGGGCACGTCGACTTCACCGCCGAGGTGGAGCGCAGCCTGCGCGTGCTGGACGGGGCGGTCATCGTCTTCGACGCGAAGGAGGGGGTGGAGGCCCAGTCGGAGACGGTCTGGCGGCAGGCCGACAAGTACCACGTCCCGCGGATCTGCTTCATCAACAAGATGGATAAGACGGGGGCGGACTTCGAGCACGCCGTCGGCACGCTGACCACGCGGCTGGCGGCCCATCCGATCGCCATCCAGTGGCCCATCGGCCGGGAGAACAGCTTCCGGGGGCACATCGATCTGCTACGCATGCGGGCCATCATGTACCGGGGGGGCGACGGGCGGACCTTCGAAGAGACGGACATTCCGGCCGATATGCTGGATGAGGCGAACCAGCAGCGGCACGTGCTGGAAGAGAAGGTCGCCGAGTTCGACGAAGCCCTGATGGAGAAATACGTCGAGGGTACGCCGCCGACGGAGGAGGAGCTGCGGGCGGCATTGCGTCGCGGTACGGTGGGTCTGCAATGTCAGCCGGTGCTGTGCGGGTCGGCGCTGCGGTACATGGGTGTGCAGCCGCTGCTGGATGCGGTCTGCGACTACCTGCCGTCGCCGCTGGAGGTCCCGCCGGTAACGGGGCACGACCCGCAGAAGCCCGACAAGCTCATCAAGCGGAAGTGTGACCCGGGCGAGCCGCTGGCCGCCCTGGTGTTCAAGGTGATCGCCGACGCCCACAGCGACCTGCACTACATCCGCGTTTACTCGGGGGTGCTGAAGGCGGGCATGCGGGTGACGAACGTCGGTCGCAACAAGAAGGAGAACGTGCCGCAGCTCTTCCGCATGTTCGCCAAACGCCGCGAGAAGGTGATGGCGGCCTATTGCGGGGACATTGTCGCCGCCGTCGGCATGCGGGAGACGCTCACCGGCGACACGCTGTGCGAGGCTCGCGGGCCGGTGCTGCTGGAGCGCATCGAGTTTCCCGAGACGGTCATCCGCATGGCGATCGAGCCGAAGTCGTCGTCCGACCGGGACAAGCTGGTGAACGCCCTGACGATGCTGGCGCGCAGCGACCCGACGTTCGAGTTTCACGTGGACGCCGAGACGGGGCAGACGTTGATCGCCGGCATGGGCGAGCTGCACCTGGAGATTGTTTGCCACCGGCTCAGTCGTGATTACAACGTGCCGGTGCGGGTCGGCAAGCCGCGTGTGGCCTACCGCGAGGCGGTCACGGTGCCCGCAGACTCGGAAGGGCGGCTCATCCGCCAGGCCGGCGGCCGCGGGCAGTTCGCCGTCGTCCGCCTGCGGGTCGAGCCGTTCGAGCCCGAGCCCGGCCAGGAGCACTTCCAGTTCTGCAACCAACTGGCGGCGGGCACGCTGCGGCCGCAGTTCCTGCCGGCGATCGAGCAGGGGGCCCGTGACGCCGCCCGCAGCGGGGCCCTGGGCGGCTATCCGCTGATCAATGTCCGGGTCACGCTGCTCGACGCGGAGGAGCATTCGACCGATTCGACCGAGATCGCTTTCGAGAGCGCTGCGGCCCTGGCCGTGCACCGCGGGGTCGAGCAGGCCGGGCCGGTTCTGCTCGAACCGATCATGAAGGTCGAGGTGGTGACACCCGAAGAGTATTTTGGGCCGATCAACGGCGACCTGGCCCAGCGGCGGGCGACGATCACCGCCACTGGCACGCGTGCCCGCAACCGCGTGATCACCGCCGAGGTGCCGCTGGCGACCATGTTCGGTTACGCCACGCAGGTGCGCTCGCTGTCGCAGGGCCGGGCCTCCTATGCGATGGAGCCCTGCCGCTACGAGAAGATGCCGCCCGACCTGGCTCAGCAGGTGCTCGGCGTCTACTAGGGACACTGCCGATGAATCACAACGAACCCGTGAGCCTGAATCTCAACGTCCGCGGTATGGGCAAGTCGGCCACGCTCGGCCTGAACGAGCGCGTCCGGCAGTTACGCCGCGAGGGCCGGCCCATATTCAACATGGGTCTGGGCCAGTCGCCCTTTCCGGTGCCGACGCCGGTGGTGGAGGCCCTGCGCGTGGCCGCTGCGGAGAAGGACTATCTTCCCGTGCAGGGTCTGCGCGAGCTGCGCGGGGCGGTGGCGGATTTCCACCGCATGTACGACCACGTCCAGACTCATCCGGATCGCGTGTTGATCGGCCCCGGCTCGAAAGAGCTGATGTTCCTGCTCCAGCTCGTCTATTACGGCGAGATCATCGTGCCGCCGCCGTGCTGGGTCTCGTACGTGCCGCAGGCCCGCATCATCGGCCGCAAGGTCAGCCTGCCGCAGACGAGCTACGAGACCGGGTGGAAGATCACCGCCGAGCGGTTGCTCGAATCGTTCGAGATCGTCAACGACCGCAGCCGGCCGCGGCTGCTCGTGCTGAATTATCCGAGCAACCCCGTGGGTAACTCGTACACGGCGGACGAGCTTCAGGAAATCGCCGAAGTCTGCCGCCAGTTCGACGTCGTTGTGCTGTCGGACGAGATCTACGCGGGGCTGCATCACACCGGCCAGCACGTTTCCATCGCCCAGTTCTACCCGCAGCGGACGATTATCAGCTCGGGGCTGTCGAAGTGGTGTGGTGCCGGCGGTTGGCGGCTGGGCACGTTCGCCTTTCCGCCGGAGCTGGACTGGTTGCTGGAGGCCATGGCCGCGGTGGCCAGCGAGACGTACACGTCCGTCTGTGCCCCGATCCAGCATGCTGCCATCACGGCGTTCCGCGGCGGCGTCGAGATCGAGCGCTACCTGTGGCACGCCCGGCGGATCCTGGCGAGGTTGGGCACCGAATGTGCGTCGATCCTGAGCGAGGCCGGTGTTCGCGTGCAGCCGCCGACCGGGGCGTTCTACCTCTTCCCCGATTTCACGCCGTTCGAGGAGCAACTGGCCACCCGCGGGATCAAGAATGGTACCGCCCTGTGCACTCGGCTCCTGGAAGAGGCGGGTGTGGCTGTTCTGCCCGGCGCCGCGTTTGCTCGTTCGCGGCGTGAGCTGACCGCCCGGCTGGCGTACGTCGATTTCGACGGGGCCCGGGCCCTGGCCGCCAGCGAGAAGACCCCGCTCGACGCCGAGCTGCCTGAGGATTTCACGACGCAGTGGTGCGGCCCGATGCTCGAAGGCACGCGGGCGATCGCCAACTGGCTGCGCGGGTAGCAGTTCGTTGAAGAAAGGGGACTGGCTCCGAGCCGCTTGATACGCGCGGGTACCGAGACCGCACGAAGCGAGGTGCCTGTCCCCTTTCTTCGATGACCCGCCCGCGTTTTCCACAGACAGACAAGCGGCGGCCGGCGCTAAGTAAGCTGCCGGCCGCCGCTTTCTCGTTTCACAACCTGCGGAGTGCTCCGCGCGGCGACGTTACTCGCCGGTGAGCAGGTCCACGAACGGGCTGATGTCGAAGTTGTTGACCAGTCCGTCGCCCGTGAGATCGCCGAGCATGATGTCGCAGTCGGGGTACCGCTGCGCATAGCCGGCGGGATCGGTGATGGCCTTGACGAACGCCTGGATGTCGAGGTTGTCGACGACGCCGTCGCAGTTCAGGTCACCGTGCGGTCGGGGCGCGGTGCAGTCCACGCACTTGATGGCGAAGTCGTCGACGAGCGCCTCGATCAGCGAACCGGGGTCCGTGTCATTCACGCTGAAGCGCACCTGCACGGTCTCATTCGGCACGACGAAGTCGCTCACCGACCACTCGACATACTCCCAGTCGGCGGCGCTGCGGCGGACCTCTTCGACCGGCGTCCAGTTGACACCGTCCGTGCTGATCGCGACCTCCAGCACATCGTCCATGCTGATGCTCATGTGATACCAGCGCCAGTAGGACACTTTCGCATCGCGGCCGGCCAGGTCGAAGACAGGCGACACGAGGTGCGACGGGCCGCCGTCCACGTCGTACGTTGACGGCGAGACGCCCGCCAGCGGGCCGGTGACGAAACACAGGGTGCCGTCGCCCGCCGTGTGGTCGTCCTCGGGCTGCGTCGCGACGCTTCCGCTCATCACCAGTTGCGGGTCGCTCCGCTCCCAGTTGCCGTTGACGGCGCCGGCGACGACGGTCCAGCCGCGATCCTCCTCGAAGTCATCCGCAGCGAGGGGCATCCACTGGCCGATGCGGTACGTGAAGGTCTCCACCGGCGCGACGCTCGGTTGCGTCACCGTGCCCTGCTCCGTCGTCTCCACGCTGACGTAGTACGTCGGCACCTCTCCGCAGTCCCGTGGCGGCAGTGCTGCACGATAGAAATCCGCGCCGAGGCTGGTCAACGGCAGCGTCGTGAACGCGCCGTCGTCCACGCGATAATGCAGTTGCGCTGTGTCGGGCACGGTGCTGTGGCCGTAGGGCGTGATCTGTACGTCGAGGTTGTATCCCACGCCCGGCGCGACGATCTCGGGCTGTCCGTTGGGGAAGGAGATGACGGTCGCGATATTCACGGCGCCATCGCCGGCCAGCGAGAACGACTGCGGGCCCTCGGGCACGTTGTAGCCGACCACCGCGATCGTCCAATCTCCGGCGGCCGGATTGTCGACGAGCACCTGCTCGATGTTGTTGAGGTGATCGGCCTGCATCTGCACCGCCGGGCTGGCCGGGTTCAGCGGATCCAGCGTCCAGGGGTAGTACTGCGTGCCGTCCGGGCCGGTGACCACCAGGTCAAGGTCGTTCACGAGCGCCGGGACGGCGTTCGGCACCGCCGGGACGTCGTCCCATACCAGGGTGACCTTCAGTTCGGGCGTGCCGGCTTCCACGACGACGGACCGTTCGTAGGTGCCGCCGTGGTCGACGAGGGCCTCGCCGAAGCGGCCGGCACGCAACAGGTCGACCGCGTTCTGGACGCGCACCGAGCCGTACCCGAACTGGTAGTCCGGTCCCGCGTTGCCCAGATCGACGGCCGTGTGAGCGAAGATCGCCCGCAACGTGGAGTTGCGCGGCAGCGGCTGTCCGGGGAACTGCGCCCGGAAGTCCTCCAGCACGAGCGCCGCCAGGCCGCACACCGTCGGCGCGGCCATGGATGTTCCGCAGAGCGTCGTGTAGCTCGTATCGTTGGAAGAGCTGCACGACGTCACGCCATGGTCGCCCGTCATCTGGCAACCCGGTGCACACACGTCCGGCTTGAGCCGGCCGTCGTCGGTGGGTCCCCAACTGCTGAAGAGCGTCATCGACTCGTCGTCGGAGTTCACCGCTCCCACGGTGAGGTGGTTCTTGGCGCCGCACGGCGGGGAGATGCTGTAGTAATCGCCGTAGCCCTCAACGTTGCAGCGAACGCCCGTTCGTTCATTGCCGCCCGCCCAGACCACCCGGAACGGCTCGCCGAGCGAACCGCACACGATGGCGTCGATGAGTGCGTCCGTCGCACAATAATCGCCTTGCCATTCGCACGCGAACCCGTTCGCTTCCACGTTGGTGCCCAGCGATGTGTTGGACAACACCGCGCCGTGCACGTTGATCGCATCCGCGAAGTCAGCCTCGATATCGCCCGAGTCCGTGTAGAGCGGCCCGGAGGGCCCCACGCCCTGCAATCCATACGACAGGAGGGTGACGCCCGGCGCCATGCCGCGAAACGCCGGATTCGCCACCCCGGCTCCACCGATGGTCCCCGCGACGTGCGTCGCGTGGTTGTTCACACCGGCGCTGTCGAGAGCGTTCAGACGCCCTTCGAAGTCCACGTGTGTTGCCCGGGCTGTACCACCGTCATAGACCAGCACGGTGACGCCGGACCCGTCCAGGTTGTACGGGGCCTCGCGGACCACATCCGCCTGGGTCACGGCGCGGTTGCCGTCGTTCACCTCCGACAGGGGCGGCAGCGGTGGTTCAATCCACTGCACCGCGTCGCTCGCCGCGAGTGCGGCCAACGATGCCTCCGGCAGCTCGATCACGAGCCCGTTCACCGAGTACAGCGTGTTGTTGATGTGCGCGCCCAGGTCACTGACCAGGGCCGCCGCATCTGCCAGGTCGACATCCGGGTGGAAGAGGACGTTGAGCGCGATCAGACGCTCGCCGGGCGCGGGCTCGTCGACGATCGACCACGGCGGCACCTCGCCCGCGGCCAGCACCGGATGCAACTTCCACTCGTCGAGCAGCTCCCCGATGCCGATCATCCCCGGGATCGTCGCGATCGAATCGACGTCCGCTGTCGTCGCATCCACCACGGCGAAGTACGCGCCCGCCCCGACGTACCGGAGCAGGTGCAGCCCACGTGCCGCCAGCGACCGGCGGTCATCCGCGTTCGGCGGCCCCTCAAACTGCGCCACGACATGCACATCCCGCCCGCGGGCGGCGGTGATGATCGCGGCGACGTGGTCCGCCGACGGCGCCGGCAGCAGCGCCGGTCCGGCCTTCAGCGGCACGGTTCCGTCCCCGGGTTGCGCAAAGCCCATCTGAACCGCCAGCAAGACGAACACCGCCGTCAGCAGGCGGCGCCAAGAAATCTGCTCGGCTGTCACGGGAAACTCCTCACACGAAGCGTATCGAAACGAACGGCCAGGGCCGACACACTCGGCCGGCCCCGGCCGCTACTCTCAACAACCGTACTGTGGCTTGGTCTTACGGATTGACCACCAGGTTCACAAAGGGGCTGATGTCGAAGTTATTGACGGCTCCGTCTTCGTTGCAGTCTGCGTTGTAGACGAAGCAGTCCGGATACTGGGCGAGGTAGTCGTCGAAGGGCGACGCATGCGACGCACTCGTCAGCGCCAGAACGAACGGCGCGATGTCGAAGTTGTTGACCACGCCGTCGCAATTCGTGTCGCCGGCAACATAACCCGGCACAAAGGCCGCGCCGCTCGTGGCGTTGCTGTCCGGGAACGGATGCGTCATGGCCTCCCACGTGCCACCGATGCCCTGGGCCAGGTCGTACACGTACATCGGATAGTCGGCGCCGTAGACGGTTACGGCATACGCCTTGTTGTAGCCGCAGGCCAGTCCGCGGGCGGCGGAGTTGTCGGCCGGCACCCTGTTCGCGATGTGCGTGACCACGCCCGTGTCGATGTCGATCGAGCACAGACCCGACGGTGAGCCGTATTCGTCATAGCCGTACAGGAGCCCGTCGGCCGGGTTGTAGTCCAGGCCGAAGAACCGCCGCGAGCCGGTGGCCGCGATGAGCGACGTGGCGCCGGTGTTCGGGTCGATCTCATAGACGCCCATGGGCGACGCGGAGTTGCAGAAGCCGAACAGGCGTCCGCGTCCGTAGGCCAGCCCGCTCACGTTCTCCTGGATGTCTGCCAGGTACACGGCCGGACCTTCGATCGGGGCGATGTAGAGCTCGGTGTTGAAGTCGCCCGAGCTCAGGTACAGCGTGCCGTCCGGTCGGCCGGCGGCGCCGTTCATCTCGAACAGGAAACCGTTGTTCCACGTGACGTCCGGGTATCCGCTGAGGTCCGTGGTCCGGGTCGGGAAACCGCCGTACTGGACGCCGACGAACAGCGGGCGCACCGGGTTGTAGGGCTGGCCGCCGGTGTCCTGAACCAGCGAGATGTCGTCATAGTACACGACGGTCGAGTGCGGGGCGTACAGATCGATGTTGCCGATCGCCAACTGGCCGACGCCGCCCGTGATCCAGTCGCCGGTGAAGAGCAACTGGTCGTTGTAGTACTCATGAATGGTGCCGAGCGACGTGTCGAGATCCGCTTCGATGCGGATTTCGACCCACTGGTCGTAGACGATCGGCAGCGGGCTGGTGCCGTCCGCATCGCGTTTGGAGTCGGTCACCTGGTGGGTGGCCGGGTCGAAGTGCAGTTCGACGGCCCAGTAATAGGGCCCGCCGTGCTGGTAGTGGCTGTTCACGACGAAGTAGGTCATGCCCGACAGGCCGGATGGGATGTACTGCCACGCCGTGAGGATCCACTTGCCGCCCTGGACGCCCTGGAACGGATGGATGGCGTCGGCCGTGTCGTTGACGGCAATGGCGTGAGGCGCCGAGTGGGCCTGAACGCTGCTGACCGTGCCGGCCGCCGCCGCGCTGTCGTCCCAGCCCGTCCAGCCACCGACGTTGTACAGCAACGTTCCGTCTTCGTAATCGTCGAAGGTCTCGACCCAACCCGGTTCGGTCGATTCGCCGCACGGGCTCGGCCAGCAGCTCGTGCCATCACCCTGGAACTCGCCAAAGTACTGCGCACAGAGGTAGTCGGCGAGGACCAGGCACCCACCACTGGGGAAGCAGCACGCGCCTACCTCGGGCTGCGGGCACGTCACGTCTTCGCACAGGGTGTCGTCACCCTGGTACACGCCGCCCCACGAGTCCACACATTCATCGTGCGTCAGATTCGGCTCACACATGCCGCTCTGCAGACAGCAAGCCCCGCGCGGCGGCTGGGGACACGGATTCTCACCCGAGCAGCTCGTACCTTCGCCGAGCCAATTGTAGCCCCAGTAGTACGTGCAGAGCATCCAGGTGGTGTCCCGCACGCAGGCACCCGTTTCCGCATTGCAGCAGGCGCCGATGGGCGCACAGGTGACGCTGTCGCAGGTGGTTCCGTCGCCCATGTACTCGCCGAATATCGCGTTCACGCAATCGGACTCGGTCACCCCGTCGGTGCAAACGCCATCCATGTACCCACAACAAGCGCCGGTTTGCCCGGATGCCGTCCCCGTAGCCAAGATTGTTACAAGAATCACAGCGGTGAACAGACTTCGCATGTTTCGTCCTCCTGAATGACACGCATCAGCGCCGCCGCCCGGCCAACCGAGCCCGGGCACACATCAGCAACACCGGTGAGCACTCGCCAAACCGCCCGGCGGGGCGAAATCTTGGGCGGGGACGAGCACCAATGCAGCATTTTACCTAGCCGATAAAATAATTGCAAGAGCAATTGGGATTGCAACCATAACTGCTTGGTAGTTATTCTGTTATAGTAAATCTTGATAATTTTGGATATAGCCCGTAGAATATGGTATATGAGCAACGTGCCGCCAATAGCGTCCCGGCCCGACTTCCGGGCTCAAGCTGAACACGTTCTCTATCGTGTCCGCCGCGCCATCGCCGAAGTGATCGCTTCGGTGCCGGGTTTCACGTATTGCCGCCCGAACGATCTGGCCAACGAACTGGGCCTCGATGCGAAGCTGGGGTGGAATATCGGACGCTCCATCGAGGGTCCTGATCCTTTTGCCTCGGCCCGCTTCCTGCCCGGTCCTACCGGCATGAGCGCATTCCTGAACGCCGCGAGACGCCGCCAGACGCCGCGCGAGGCCATCGAGTCAGCCCGCCAGGCCTTCGAGGCGTTCAGTGAGCTCGTGCGCACGCATGCCGGCACACGGAATCGCTTCAACGCCCTCGCCGCGGCGCTGGCGACGACGGACTGCGTGCGTGCCGACGTCGAACACCGGCGGTTGACGTTTGAGGGGAATACCTACCTCTGGGGCGTTCACGCTCGCACGATCTTCCGGGCCAATATCGCGCACCCGTCGACGGATCATGAGAACTGGGACGTTATTACGGTTCGCGGTTTCGTGGACTTCCGTCGCATCCGGCCCAACGTGGCGTGGCGCATCCGCAGTTCTCACTCGGTGGACGCCGAGCACAACGTGCATAGCGAGACGCGCGCTGTGCCCCTCGACCCACGCGTTACGGAGGGGCATGTTCCGTTGCTGACGGATTTCTGCACGCAGCCCACACCGGGCTTTCGTCGCATCTTCGGGCCGTATGGGGAGCCGCAGTTCGAGTTCGTGGAGAGCTCGGTGGGGAACAGCTCGCGGTTCAGTTGCGTCACCGGGGAGTTGCTCGGCCAGGTCGAGCCCCGCTACCGGAGCGAACTCTACAACGATTTCTGTTTCGCGTTCTCATCGCGGACACCGGCGGAAGTGCTGGTCTTCGACGTGCTCATACACTCCTCCCTGATGAACGATACGGCTCCGTTTGCGGCGGAGTTGTACAGCGACCTGTTCGGGGGCGGGCCGGAAGTGCGCTACGAGCCGAACGATCGGCTGCCGCTGCATGAGTCCGTCGAGCATCTGGGGCGTGGCCCGGAAGCGGCACGCACCGCCGATGTTCCCCGCTACCCTGAGATGTTGCGCTACGCGATCGAACGCGCCGGCTGGAACCGCGCGGACTTCGAGCTGTACCGCTTGCGCTTGCAGTACCCGCCTCTGCCGACCACGATCATGCTGCGCAAGCCATTGCCCGAGCGCCCGGCCCGCAGTGACACGCGAGGCGAAGCCGGTTAGCCCGGGGGCTTCCGCAATGAAACTCGCGGCCGCGTCGTCGGCGGACGAACGACAGCCGGTCAGGGCATCAGCCGAGAGCCGGCGGTTTAGCCACCGGTGAGCAGGTCCACGAACGGGGCGATGTCGAAGTTGTTAACCAGCCCGTCGCCGGTGAGATCGCCGAGCATGATGTTGCAGTCGGGGTACCGCTGCACGTAGCCGGCGGGATCGGTGATGGCCTTGACGAACGCCCGGATGTCGAAGTTGTTGACGACGCCGTCGCAGTTGAGGTCACCGGGAACGCGCGGCGGGCTCCAGCGGGCCCAATACGGCGACACGTAGTCGCCGGCGGTAGTGAAGTTGCCACCGACGATCAGCTCGTCGTTGTAGACCGCCAGGCTGTGCACTCCCGGGCGCTCGGTGCCGCTGAGTCCTGCGCCCAGTGGTCGCCACGCGCTGCCGTTCCAACGAGCGATGCGGTTGGAGGTGCGGCCGTCGGCAATACCGAAACTGCCCGCCGCAATCAACTCGTTGTCGAAGACCGTGAGCGCGAGTACGGGACTGGTCATCCCCGCGCCGAGCGTCTGCCAGGCGCTACCGTCCCAACGAGCGATGGATTCACACGGCATGTCACCGATTGAATGGAAGTCGCCACCCGCAATCAGCAGGCCGTCGTGGATCGTCAGGGCGTACACCTTGCCGTATGTGCCCGTCCCGAGCGGTTGCCAGTCACTGTCGTTCCAGCGGGCGATGCTGCGTGCCGTCAAGTCACCGGCGTAGTCGAAGTCGCCGGCCGCGATGAGCCCGTCGTCGTAGACGGCCAAAGCGGACACGGTCACGCCGGTCCCTCGCAGCCCCAATCCCAGCGGTTGCCAGTCGGTGCCGTCCCAGCGGGCGATGTGGTTACACTCCGCGTTGCCGGCGGTCGTGAACTTGCCTCCGGCGATCAAGTCGCCGTTGTAGACCGCCAGGGCACTTACGTTGTCATTCATCCCATCGCCGAGCGGATGCCATTCGGAGCCGTCCCAGCGGGCGACGTGGTTACACTCCGCGTCACCGGCGGTGGTGAACACGCCTCCAGCGATCAATTCACCGTTGTAGATCGTCAGCACGCCGACCGAGAGGTTCATGCCCGTCCCGAGCGTCTGCCAATTCGTGCCGTTCCAACGAGCGATTCTGTTGCAGGCGATGTCACCGGCCACCTCGAATTGCCCGGCCGCGATGAGTTCGTCGTTGTACGCCACGAGAGCACTCACCTGCCTATTCATCCCTGGCGAGAGCGTCTGCCAGACGCTTCCGTTCCAGCGGGCGATGCCACAGCACGGCACGTCGCCGGCGGTGCTGAACTGCCCCGCCGCCACCAGTTCGGCATTGTAGACCGCCAAGGTCTTGATGTAGCCGCTCGTCCCATCCCCGAGCGATTGCCAATCGCTGCCATCCCAGCGGGCGATCGACCGGTATGGCATGCCGCCAGCCGCAGTGAAACTGCCTCCGGCGATCAGCTCGCCGTTGTAGACCCCGAGGGCGTACACGGATGCGTCAGAATCCCCCATGCCGGCTCCAAGTGGTTGCCACTCGGAGCCGTCCCAGCGGGCGATGTCGCTGCACGGTGTGCCGCCGGCCGTCGTGAACCTGCCCCCCGCGATGAGCTTGCCGTCGCAGATCGTCAGCGCACCTACGTATGGGCTGGAACCGCCCATCCCGTCACCCAACGGCTGCCAGTCGGCGCCGTTCCAGCGAGCGATCGCGCTGCACGCCACTCCCCCGGCGGTGGTGAAGTAGCCCCCCACGATCAACTCGCCGTCGTAGACCGCTAGTTCACTCACGGTAGAGGAAGGGCTGTCGATCCCATCCCCGAGCGGCTGCCAGTTGCTGCCGTCCCAGCGGGCGATACGGTTGCACGGCACGCCGCCGGCGGTGGTGAAGTCGCCGCCCGCGATCAGTCCGCCGTTGTGGACGGTCAAGGCATAGACCGGCGCGTCCATTCCGTCCCCCAGCGGTTGCCAGTGCGTGCCGTCCCAGCGGGCGATGTAACTGCATGGCACGCCGCTGGAGACGCCGAACCAGCCCCCCGCGATGAGCTCTCCATCGTACACGGTCAACGTGTACACCTCGCCGTCCATCCCTGCTCCGAGCGGTTGCCATGACGTGCCATCCCACGCTGCCACGTTGTTCGCGAACACGCTGCCGACCATGCTGAAGCGCCCGCCGACGATCAACAGCTCGGGTTGGGGGCCGGTGCCATCCGGGTCCCACGTTGTCATGGCCCCCGCGCTGTGACCGACCCCGCGCAGGCTGTCGCCCGGCAGCCAGTAGTCGCTTCCCTTGCGCTGCATGTCTCGAACCAACCATTCCTCGTTCATGCCGCACGAGGGCCACGGGCAATAAAGGCCGTCCACGCTGTACCACGTCGTGTGGCTGTCTGCCCAGCCGTAGTTCATGTGCACCTGATGCAGCCCGCTGCTGGTCTGCCAACCGTCGCACACAAGGGCGTGTCTGTAGATGTGGTAGAGCATCGGCCGGCCAGCGTCGATCTCGGATTGGATGAGCTCGAACCACGAATCAGCCGTGTAGTTGTATCGGGCTTGCACGTTGATGGCGTGGTCGTATTGGAATGACCTCGGCAGCACCCTTGGGGCAATCAGCGTATCCGCCCACGAGTAACACACGCCGTAATCCGTCTCGTAGGCCACACCGACTTCGTAGCACAGCTCGGCCACGGCGGCTTCCTGCTCGGGCGTACAACCCCCGTCGCACGTGTCCGGCATGTTGTCCCAGTCGTAGCCGTCGGAGAAATCCGCCCAGAGCGATGCGCCGGCTGTGTTACCTTCGCACGAGCCGTCGCCGTCCCAATAATACATCTCGCCGTCGGTGCCGCTCGGCGGCCAGCCGTGGTAATTCATGATCTGGGCCGTGGCGACGATCACGTTGCCGGCCCTGGTTGGGTAGACAGGATCGGAACCGTCCCAGCAGTGCCAGCATGTCTCTTTGCCCATCGGACAGAGGTTGTTGTAGGGCGGGCCCTCGTGCCAGGCGGTGGTTAGCAGCGGGCCGGCTGTGGTTCGGCCGTCCAGGCGGCCTGCGCCGGTGATGGCCAGGAACGCCTCGGGTTCCAGCGTGAAGAGGTCCCATTGGGCGCGATTGGCCGGGTCGAAGAGCGCCTCGTCCTTCGGGGGCTGGCTGGCCTCCAGGCTGCCGTACATCTCAACGAACAGCGCCTGACGATGCGTCAGAACGTCCCGCAGGAGTTGCGCGAAGCCGCCTTGCTGGTTCGGGTCCAGGTCGTAATCTTCGGAATAAGCCATGACGGGCGGCAGCTCCTTGAGGAGCGGGACCACCACGTATCCGCGGGGGGCGATCGCGTAGCAGTAGGCCAGTAGGGCGTCTTCGTTCATGAGCGCTTGCGTGTCGACGATCTGTGGCTGCGGATCGCCGCTCCACGCGCCCGCTTGCTGCGTCGTGTACGACAACCAGTTCTCGCAGACCCGCTGCATCTCGTCAGGGGTGCCGACTTCGCCGAACGCCGCGGGCGGGGCGCACAGCCCGATGACCGCGCACAGCAACACCGCTCCGCCAATAGTCTTTGCCATCGTGTTCACAGCTTGATCCTCCCAGAGATGAACCCCAACCTTCCGGCAACTCCCGTGGTGCCGCCGGTTGCCTTCGTATTGAAGGGCTTCCTGCCCCGGCACGGTCAAGCGGAAACGCCGGTACGCTGTGAGCGGAACCCACCGCCTGCCGATCCACGTGGCATTATACCCTGCTTATCGGCCGGGGGCACGCGCATTTCGAGCAGTCCGGGCGCACGAATACCCCGCTCCCGCCGTTGCGCGGCGGGGTCTGGCCTGGTGTTCTGCTGGTTCCGGGGCTACGGGGCCCTCAATGCCTGTGGCTATTCGCCAGTGAGCAGGCTCACGAACGGGCTGATGTCGAAGTTGTCGACGTTGCCGTCGCCGTTGACGTCGGCCAGCATGCGGTTGCAGTCGGGGTAGAAGCCGTAGTATTCGAGGTAGTCCGGCGGTGTCGCCGTCAGGGCTAGGACGAACGCCCGGATGTCGAAGTTGTCGACCGTGCCGTCGCAGTTGAGATCGCCGGCCACAAAGGGCGGCTCGCAATCCAGGGCGGTCAGCCGCACGTCATCGATGTTCCAGCCGCAGTACTGCCACGCCGTGTCGGTCGTACCCATCGTCCAACGCAGGTACACGGTCGGCTGATCGTCCGCGATGGCGGCGATGTCGAACGTCACCGGCGTCCAAGCGGTGTCGGCGACCTCGTCGGTGTTCTCCCAGAGCGTTGTCCAGGACGAGCCGTTGGTGCTGATGCGGACGTAGGCGTGGTCCCACGTTGGGATCTCGACGCCCAGCCACCGCCAGAAGCTCAGTTGCACGTCGAAGCGGCCGGTGCAGTCGATGGCCGTGCTGGTCAGGTGCCGCTCGGGCAGGTTGTTTTCGTAGTCGCCGCTCAGGTTGTACCCGTAGACGTTCGTGCCGGTGTAGCCGTTGGTCGGGTCGGGTCCGCCGTGGTCCCCGCCGCCGCCGGTCGGGTGCCCGAAAGCCCAAAGACCCTGCGTCGTCCAACCGGGGTCAACGTCGAAAGTGTTCTCGTAGAAGGCGTAGCGCCCGTAAGCGGCGATGCAGGAATACGTCGTGGTCGGGGCGATCCGCGGATCGGTGAAGACCTCGCCGCCGACGGCCTCGGCGCTGAAGTAGTACAGCACTTCGTCGCCGCAGACGTTGGGCGGCAGGACCGCGTCGTACACGTTGGCGGCGACCTCGCTCATGGCTGTCGTCATCCAGCCGCCGCCGGTGTTGTAGTGCAGAACGCCGGTTCCCGGCTGAGGCGAAACCGTGCCCATGCCGGTGACCTCGACGCGGACAAGCGTACCGCCGAGCGGGGCGGAGTATTCCGGCCGACCCTCGGGATAGGTGAACTTCAGGCCGTCGTAATCGACGAGCACGCCGGCGGCATCGACGAGCCAGCCGACCGCGCTGCGCGTCATCTTCAGGGCGTAGGGGAAGTTCAGGTTATCGGGGTTCTCGAAGTTGTCCTGCTGCGTGTGGTAGTAGGGGTTGTCCCAGCATTCGCCCTCGATGAGCAGGCAGGCCTGGAAGCCCTCCGCCTCGAACGGGGCGTGATCGCTGTAGGGCGTGTCGCCGCCGATCGTGTAGGTCAGGCCCTCGCCGTACTCGTCGATAGCGGCGGCCAGGGCGTTCTTGATCGGGTTGGAGGCGGTGCGGCCGTAGATGTTGGCGTGGTTGGTGCCAGGATCGTAGGCAACCATGTCGGCCGAGATCATGCCGCGGATGTCTTCGCTGGCGTGCGCATCGACGTAGCGATGGCTGCCGTACAGGCCCAGCTCTTCAAGGTCGAAAGCGATGAAGCGGATCGTGCACTCCGACTCGTACTGGCTGAGGATGCGGGCGGCTTCGAGCACCAGGGAGATGCCGCTGGCGTTGTCGTCGGCGCCGGGGTTGCTCACAGAGTCGTAGTGACCGGCGACGATGTAGATGCGTTCCGGATAGGTCGTGCCGGTTAATTCGGCGACGACGTTTTCACCGGTGTAGCTGCTGTACGTGAAGGGCTCGAGCTGCGCTGACAGCCCCCAGCTTTGGAACAGGTAGAGGATATTGTCGCGGGCGGGGTCGTGGTCGGCGCCGCTGGGCCCGCGATTGTTGCCGGTGTGCGTGAACAGCCAGTTGTCCATGAAGTCGTGGTAGCTGGTGAAGTTGACCTGCTCGACGGCGGCTTGGCCGGCGTCCGAAGCCAGCACGCCGGGGACGTTGGTCCAGAGCAGGAAGAGGCCCAGTGCCGCCACGTGTCGCCATCCCAGTCGCGTGAACATGCTGTCTGCCTCCTGGTGGGAAGGGCCGCGCCGGGTTACCGGACGTTACGTTCGCGCGGCGACGCCGGCGGGGTATCAATCGAGGGCGGGACTTCCATCCCAGCCTCCTAGGCCAGTCTAGCAGCCGTCCGCCCGCCATGCCAAGCACATTTGCCGTAGAGAGCCGCCGTTTGCGAGGACGGTCCTTTCAAGGGCTGACCAGTTCGGCGACGAAGGGGCTGATGTCGAAGTTGTTGACTGTGCCGTCGCCGTTGAGGTCGGCCAGGGCCACCGCGCAGCGCGGGAAGGTCATCTCATACGTGGGCGGGTCGCTCATTGCCAGGATGAACGGGCTGATGTCGAAGTTGTTCAGGCGGCGGTCGCAGTTCAGATCGCCCGGGACGAACGAGCCGTACTCGTCGATGCCCATGTCGATCCGCGGCATGCCATTGCTGTTGCCGTCCCAGATGCGGAGCTGGCCGTCGTCGTCGGTAGCGGGCGCCGGCGGCCAGCCGCCGTTCGGATCGCCGGCGTCGATGCACGGCGAATCCGGCCGCAGGTGATAGTCGTTGTCTTCGCCGGTGAGCAGGTCGTTGTCGGGGCCGTCGGGGTCGACGAAACACGGATCGGCACAGATGTTACCTTCGCCGGGCCAGCAGCCCAGCACGTCGCTGTAGGTGACGTTGATCTCTGCGGGGCCGTCGTCCCAGATCTCCGAGGGACCGTCGACGAGAATGCTGTCGCGGATCCGCACGGTGATGTTGTAGTACTCGGCGTTGCACGACACGGCTCGGCCTTCGGGGGCGTCGTTGGCGACGAACGTGCAGCCGGCCAGCGTTAGGTAGGACGCGAGCCAGTTGTAGATCGCGCCGCCGCTGCTGGCCGAGTTCCCGGCGATGAGACAGTGGTTCAGCGTCGGGGCGCCGCCGACGATGTACAGACCGCCGCCGGCGTGATGCGGCGACAGACCGTGGGCGTAGCCGCCGCGCACGGTCACGCCGTCGAGCACGGCGGTGGCGTCGACACCGCTGGCGTTCACGACGTGATAGGCGTTCTCACCGCAATGCACGAAGCCGGGCTCGTCGTCGCTGGCGAGGTCGCCACTGAGCACGGTGGGATACTGGGCGGGGTCACGCCGGTTGGGGGCGTTGGGGTTGGCCAGGCCGGCGTAGCCGCCGAAGATGGCTACGCCGCTGCGCAGTTGGAACGAGGCCAGGCGGTCGCCGGGCACGTACGCACCGGCCTCGTCGTGGTCGGGCGTGTAGACGCCGCCGGCGACGTGGATTTCCGTTGGCGGGACGGCGCCCGTCACGGCGTCCTGGAGGTAGCGCAGCGCGGTGTTCCAGGTGCGGCCGTTGCCGCCGAGCGGGGCGTCGTCGTCCACGTAGAGAACGTCGGCGCGGGCGGAGCCGAGCAGCGCGGCGAGAACGAGGATTGCTGTGGTGAACCCTCCCCGTCGGCCGTGCGGATTCCCCGCAGGAGGCCGGAGCCTCGTGAGTACATGGGCCGCGACGCTGCGCGGCCGCCCCACACTGCCGAGCGCGTCAGAGTACTTCACCGCCGTGCTCCCGCCACCCGAGACTTGAAACGGGATTCACATGGCGACGTCGCCGGATACCGGCGAGGAAAATGTACATTTCATGATAGCCCATATCGCAAACGGGCTCAATGGCAATCATGCTTCCGCTGGTGAGCGAGGCACGCTCGGTGAACGTAGAATGCACAACCGTCAGTGGAAGCTATGCTTATGGTGTCCGGGTTCCGGACTGGAGGATGCGGACCGTGAAAGCGCGTTTCGAGCTGTTCGACCATACAGCCGACATGGGCGTGCGCGTGGTCGCGCCGTCGCGGGCGGCGCTCGTCGAGCCGGCCGTGCAGGGGCTGTACGCCGTGTTGGGGCAGCTCGTGGCGGGTGCCGGATCGGAACCGCTTCCGTTTGCGGCGACCGACGCCGAAGTGCCCGTGCTGCTGCGCGACTTCCTCGCCGATATGCTGCGTTTGTTCGAGACCCGCCGGCGGATGGTGACCGCCGTCCGTGTGGACACCTTCGACGAATCGCGACTGAGCCTGACTGCCGAGACCGCCGACGTGGACGAGAGCCGTAGCGTGCTCGAACGCGAGGTCAAGGCAATCACGTATCATGGACTGGACGTCCGGACCGTGCCGGGCGGCTACGAAGCGACCTTCATCGTGGATATCTGAAGTCATGGGTGACAGCTACGCCGGACCCCTTGAGCCAATCGATGCGTGCCGCTGGCGCATTCCGCGGTCGTACAAGTCCGAGATGCGCACCGACGGCGTGATCTACGCCGACGAGAAGCTCATGCCCAGCATCCGCGAAGACCGGGCGCCCGAGCAGGTGGCCAACGTTGCCTGTCTGCCCGGCATTGTCGGCTCATCGCTGGCCATGCCCGACATTCACTGGGGTTACGGCTTCTGCATCGGCGGCGTCGCGGCCACCGATCCGGAGGCGGGCGGCGTGATCAGCCCCGGCGGCGTCGGCTACGACATCAACTGCGGCGTGCGGCTGATTCGCACAGCGCTGCCGGCCAGCGAAGTGCGGCCGCGGATCGAGCGGTTGGTCAACACGCTGTTCAACACGATTCCGTGCGGCGTCGGCGGGCACGGCAAGATCCGGTTTAGCCGCGGCGAGCTACGCGAACTAGTGACGGAAGGAGCGCCGTACGTCGTCAGCCGCGGTTTCGGCTGGGACGAGGACGTCGAGCGTACGGAAGAGGGCGGGTGTCTGGCCGGGGCGCGGGACGGGTACATCTCCGATCACGCCTACGAGCGCGGCCTCGAACAGGTGGGCACGCTCGGCAGTGGCAACCACTTCGTCGAGGTGCAGGTCGTAGACGAGATCGCCGACCGGCAGGTCGCCGAGGCTTTCGGCCTGTTCGCCGGTCAGGCGGTCGTCACCGTGCATTCCGGCTCGCGCGGCTTCGGCTACCAGGTGTGCGAGGACGCGTTGCGTGAGCTGCGCGGCGTGCCGGAGAAGTACGGCATTTCGCTGCCGGATCGGCAGCTCGTCTGCGCGCCCGTGCACTCGCCGGAAGGGGGGCGGTATCTGGGCGCCATGCGGGCGGCGGCGAACTACGCGTGGTGCAATCGCCAGTTGCTCATGCACCTGACACGCGAGGTGTTCGCGCAGGTCTTCGGGCGGTCGGCCGAGCAACTCGAAATGCGGTTGGTGTACGACGTGGCTCACAACATCGCGAAGCTCGAATCGTACGAGGTGGATGGGCGTCAGCGGCAATTGTGTGTGCACCGCAAGGGGGCGACGCGAGCGCTGCCCGCCGGCCATCCGGATGTTCCCGAGGTGTATCGCGCCGTGGGGCAGCCGGTGCTCGTGCCGGGCGACATGGGGCGGAGCAGTTGGGTGCTGGTGGGCCAGCCGCAGGCGATGACCGAGAGCTTCGGGAGTTGTTGTCACGGGGCGGGGCGGGTGCTGTCGCGCGGGGCGGCGATCCGGGCGGCGAAGGGCCGTTCGATCGCCCGCGAACTGGCCGATGTCGGCGTCATCGCCAAGGCGCGCGGCCGGACCGGTCTCGCCGAGGAGCAACCCGCCGCCTACAAGGACGTGAGCCAGGTGGTGGACGTCGTGCATCGCGCCGGCATCAGCCGCAAGGTTGCCCGGCTGCGGCCGCTCGGCGTCATCAAGGGCTAGGCATGGCCGGCGGTGCTCCTGCGCTGAGCCTGGCCAGGTCGGCGTTGACTGTCTCGAGAAGCTTGGCGGCCCGCTTGGCGAGCGCACTGCGCGAGTCCAGGGCGAGCAGCTCTTCGAGGCCCCTGCGGGCGCCCTCCAGCATCTGTCCGGCCCGCCGGCGGTCACCGCCGGCGCCAAGGCGCCTCCCCAGTTCATGCTCGACTCCCGCCAGTTGGTAGCGGGCCAGAACGTAGCGAGGATCGGCGCTGATCGCCTTGATATACCAGGACCGCGTCTCGTCGAGCAGGTTCAGAGGGGATTCACGGCCGGCGGCAGCGAGGCGCGCGAAGCGCCGGTGAGCAACCTGGCCCAGGTTGTAATACGCCGTCGCGTACCGGCCGTTCACCTTCAGCGAAGCGCGGAACTCGGCAGCCGCCTCGTCGAGCTGCCCGCGTTTCAGGTGCACGACGCCGATGGCGTTGTGCGCGAGCCAGCAGCCTTCTCTCTTCCCGGCGAGTTCGTACAGCGTCAGGGCCTCGCGAAAAGCGGCCAAGGCCTTATCGAGGGCTTCGGGATGGCCTTTCTGCCCAAACAGGTTGAGGTACTCGCGGCCCAGCGAGTACGCCGGCACGCCCGTCCCGGTCGCTTTCGCCTTCGTGTCCGTCCACAGGCTGATCGGATCGTGCCAGACGCGTTCGCGGGCTACCGTGCAGGCGCCATAGATCAGGACCAGAAAGCCACACAGCGCCGCCGCCGGCCACCGCGACGTCCGTCGCCCCAGCAGCGCCCCCAGCACCGCCCCGATTACCAGCACCAATCCGACCGACGGCACATACAGCGCCCGCTCGGCGAGGCGTTGCTCCGCGGTGCTCTGTAGCGCGGCCGTGAGCGACGGCGCCAGTGTCAGTCCGAACCACAGCAGCCCGATCAGCGGCACGACGGACCAGCGCCGTGACCACCACAGCAGCGCCAGCAGCTGGAGGGCAACGCCGGCCAGCGCGCCCAACAGGCCATACCCCAGCCCCGGAACCGAGGTCACGAGTGCACATTGCGGCGGTGGAACCACCACCTTCCACAGGTAGTACGCCCACGCCCCGGCCAGCCGGACTGAGGTCTCGCCCAGGTTCCCTTTCAGCCAGTGCCCGTAGCCCGACGTCGCCTGGCTCCGGAGAACAAGGTACCCCGCCGTGGCCAGGGCGAACGCGCCGAGCAACGGCAACCACACGGCCGCCGCCTCGCCGTAGGATCTCCGGGCGGCATTCGTCTCCGGCTCCGGCCGCGGCACCAGCCACAGCAGCACCGGCAGCAGCACCACGCCGGTGATCGCGATTTCCTTTGTGCCCAGCGCCAGGGCGAACAGCACCGGCGCGAGGATCACCGCCCACATGCTGCGTCGGTCGCGGTAGTGCAGGGCGCATACCAGGCTGCCCAGCAGGAACATGCCGGCCAGTGTGTCGCTGCGCCCAGTGATCCAGCAGACGGTCTCGGTATGGATCGGATGCACGGCGAAGACGGCCGCTGCGCCCACGGCGGCCCAGTCGACCCACGCACTCCGCCGCAGCACCTGTCGTGCCAGCAGCCAGACGAGCACCGTCGCGATGCAATGGCAGATGATGACCGTGGCGTGCGGTCCCGCCGTGTCGCGCGGCCCGTAGAGGGCCCGGTCCATCAGGTAGGACAGCGTGATCACCGGCCGGTAGTACGAGTTCCCCCATTCGTAGATGCCCTTTGGCGGAAAGAAGACGTCGTGCAGTGATTGGAACGCGACGATCTGGCGATCCTGGACGATGCGGTCGTCCCACACCAGGTCGCCCCACAGCGCGGGAATGTGCACGCCGGCGGCCAGCAGCAGCGGGATGGTCCAGCCCCAGCGTTTCATCGCACCGGCTCTGGTCGCGTTCCCTTGCGGGCGATTACCATGACGTTCTCCCCAAAGCGAGCCGGCAGCACCTCGCGCGCCAGCAGACAGGTCAGCACCGAAGGCCCCATGAAGATAGGGAACTGCACCCAGCGCGGCAACCACGACACGTACGGCAGATCCCAGTAGCCGTCGGCGAACTCCCGCACGACCACCAGCCCCGCCGCTCGTGTCAGCCGCAGCCATTGCGCCGGCGGCAGCAGCGAGCAGTGCGTCGGATCCTGGAGCGCGTACCAGGCCGGTCCCTTCCAGCGGGCCCCGAGCGATTCGGTGTTCGGCACGGCGTAGAACAGTACACCGCCGGGACGCAGCAGTCTCGCGCAGCGCCGCAGCACCGCCTCCGGATCGCGCAGATGCTCGAAGATGTAGCGAGCGAGCACCAGGTCGAACGTTTCCGGAGCCAGCGCCGCCGGCAGCTCCTCGTTCAGGTCGGCGACGAGGCATTGCGAGCGGGGCGTGGTCTGCGCGCAGCGCTCGACCGCGTGGGCCGAGACGTCCACGCCGACCGTTTCGTAGCGCCGCTCGAGGGCTGCCAGCAGGAAGCCGTAGCCGCAGCCCACGTCGAGCACGCGCCGCCCGCCGGTCCGTTTGAGCCAGCGGTCGGCGATGCCGGCGTAGAGGCGCACCGACCACCACGCCTGGCCGAAGCGCGGCAGGTGGTTCACGCCGTAGGTCTCGCCGAAGTAGCGTTCGCCGAAGGGCTCGTCGGCCGGGGTGGTCATCGGCGCAGGACCTCCTCGATGGCGGCCCGCACGTCGCCGACGGTGATGGCCTCCATGCAGGCCACGCCGTACGGGCAGGGCGGCGTGTAGCCGTAGCGCGTGCACGGGCTGCACGGCAGGTCCTTGCAGACGACGACGTAGTGGCGGCCCGGAGGAGCCCATTTCTCCATGATGCCGCTGCCGAACATGTGCACGGTCGGCGTACCGACGCCGTAGGCGATATGCAGGGCGCCCGTGTCCGAACTGAGGTAGAGGCGGGCACGCTGCACGAGGCCGGCGGTTTGGGCCAGCGAGGTCTGGCCGGTCAGATCGAGCCAGTGTCGGCGGTCGAGGCCGGTGCGGATGAGGCGGGCCATGCCCACGGTGTCCGGGCCGCCGAGCAACACGACGAGATAGCCGCGTTCGGCGAGCCAGCGGGCGATTTCGGCGTAGCGGGCCGGCGGCCAATATTTGTGCGGCGTCGAGGCGCCGGGCACGATGACCGCGGCCGGACGCTCGCCGTGGTCGCCGAGCGTGCGGGCCGCCCATTCCTGCCAGGCCGGCCCGACCTCGAGGAACGGCCGATCGCGGTCGAACTCAGGTTTGTCGCCGCAGAGCGCCGCGGCGAGGTTCAGAAACGACAGGACCTCGTAGACCTGCTCCGAGTAGCGCACGCGGTGCGTCTGGAAGTGCCCGCGGCCGAGCGTGTCGAAGCCGCACAGGTACCGCGGCCGCAGGCGGTCGGCGACGACGCATGACAGGAAGTGGTACTGCTCAGTGTCGACGACGATGTCGTACGCGTTGCGCCGCAGCCGGGCCAGCGTGCTGGGGAAGCGCCAGTCGTCGTAGCGGTACACGTCGCGCACCCAGTCGTTGATGCGGTACACGCCGGCGTTGCGGCCTTCGCCGAGCGCGTCGATGCACGCTTCGCGGAAGTGGCTGCGCAGGACGCGGAGCATCGGGAAGGTCAGCACCGCGTCGCCGATACCACCCGGGCGAATGACGAGGATGCGCTGGATGCCCGACGGGGCAACCGGCCGCGCCTGCCACGGCGCAGGGGCGCCGGCCGGCGGCGGCTCGCTCAGGGCGCGGGCGTGCGGGCGGAAACGCTGGCACAGCCAGCGGCCCAGCAACCGGTCGCAACGCTTCAACAGCCGGAGCTTCAGTGACAGCATTGTCTAGACTCTACCCCAGCTTGCGCCAGGCCAAAAGAGCCCGGCGCCGCGGCGCAGCAGACAACGGCCATTCTGATGGAGGTAATTTCGGCGGTTTACGTCGGCGGTAGGGGGGACTACACGTCGACCAGAATGCTCTCGGCCTCGGCGATCTGCTCGGGCAGCTCCTGGCAGACTTCGCCCATGACGGTCGGCGTGACGCCGATCAGGGCCAGCATCTCCGCCGTGACTTCCTGAGCTTCGCCGGTCAGGTAGTAGCCGTGCTTCATCTTGCAGCAGATCGTGTCAGCCACATAGACCATGGTGACGACCTTGCGGGCGTCGGCGCCGAGGATGTCGGGCTCATGGTGATAGGCCACCGTGTTGCAGATCGCCGGCGGGAACTTCCACTTCGTGGCCAGCGCCGCGCCGAAGATCTGGTGGTCGGCCTCGATCAGCCGCTGCTCGGCGGCGCAGTAGTTCTGCGGTTCACCGGAGCAGAGCTCGGCGATCTCGGTCAGTTTCGCCGGGAGAAGCTGACCGATGACGAGCAGGCCCATGTCGTGCACCAGGCCGGCGACGAAGAACTCGTCCGCCTGGGCGATGCCGGCCCGCCTGGCCAGCAGCCGGGCGCAAACGCCGACGCTGATGGAGTGTCGCCACAGGTCATGCGGCGTGAACTGGCTGGTGATCGGGTCGCCCTTGAACATCTGGGCCAGCGACGCCGCCAGGGCGATGTTCTTCACCGCGCTGAGGCCCAGCATGATGATGGCCCGGTCGAGGCTGGCGACCTGCGAGGGTAGCCCGTAGAAGGCCGAGTTGACGACCTTCAGCACCTTCGTGGCCAGGGCCGGGTCGTTCTTGACGATTTCGTGCATGTCCTGGGCGGTGGCCCGCGGGTCCTCGACGACGCCGACGACCTTCGCCGTGATCTCGGGCAGCGAGTTGATCTCCGTGAAGCGCGACATGGCCTTCTGGAGATGCGGCGGCAACGTCCTTCCCTGGGGCGCGACGGTCGAACCTGCGGCAGCGGACATAGACACTTCCTTACGCGTTACGCCGGGCGCGGCGACGGGCCGCGCGCCGGCTTCGGCTCGCCCCCCGGGGAACTGCATCCAGGCGGCCAGCACGTCGGCTGCGTGCATCTGTACAACTGGTCCGGGCGGGCCAAGAGACCCGCCACCTCTTCTATCGACGTCAGCCACTCGGAAGTTCTCAAAGAATGACCTGGTTTCCGGACCGGTGGCGGCGGCTGGATCGAAGTTCCGATAACTAGGTTGCCGCGGGTCATGTCCGCGGGTAGACTGTGTCTCAGCGCCGGACCGGCGACGGGCCGCGCGGCGGGCTCTTGCGTCGGCGGGGGGTGGCCGCACGCAGCGCAGTTGAGTCGCCAGGGACGATGGAGGGTTGGCGTGGAGCCGCTCGAGCGGGTTATCCCTATAGCCAGGCACCTGCTGACGATCCGGGTGGATGAGGAACGCAAGGACCTCTGGCTGTGGGAGCGCGCCGAGCGCGTGTTCCATTCTTCGCGCCTGCTCTCGCGGATTCCGGAGGTCACCGGACAGCAGATCGATCTCGTCGCTCTCGGCGCCGCCGCCCTGTTTCACTGTGCGGCGTGGGCGTCGCAGTTCGCGCAGGGCCGCGTCGACCGCTGGCAGATCCTGGCCCGGCCCACGAACGACATTCAACGCGAGCTCGGTGCGGCGTTGCTCGCCGAGCACGTCGGCCATCTGCTGCCACCCAAGACGGCGCGGCTGGCCGCCGACGCCATCCGCCAGTGCAACGACCACCACACGCCGTTGATCGAGGCCCAGATCCTCGCTGAGGCCGAAAACCTCGATGAGATGGGCACACTCTACGTGCTCCGCCAGTTTCGGCAGTACCAGGCCGACGGTCATCCGTTGAAGCAGATCACGGCGAGTTGGCAACGGCAGCGTGAATACCGATACTGGGAGGTGCGCGTCAGCAGCGGGCTGCGCTTCGAGACGACGCGCCGGCTGGCTCGCGCCCGCTTACAGGCGGTCGATGCTTTCATGGAGGCGCTGGCCGGCGATCTGGGTAACGCGGACGTGGCACGTGTCCTGCAGGAGGCGGGCATCGAGCTGCCGGCCCCTCCCGTCGTGGAGGAGCTTCCGCCCGAGCAAGGACACTGATGAAGACGACGGCCCCGCCGCCACTACCCTGGACAGGATGCCGGATGCAGCAGGACATAGCGCGGATTCTGTTTCGACGTGAGGCGATCCAGGCCCGGGTCCGGGCCCTGGCCACCGAGATCTCCGCTGTCTATAACGGGGACGAGCGCGGGCTGACGCTCGTGCCGATCCTCTCCGGGTCGATCATCTTCCTGGCCGACCTCATCCGCGAATTGCCGCTGAAGATGAAGATCGCCCTCATCCAGATCTCGACTTACCCCGGGAGGTCCGTCACGGCGCAGGAGCCGGAGACGGTGATGGAGCTCTCCGGCGACGTGCAGGGCCGTAACGTCCTCCTCGTGGACGACATCCTGGATAGCGGGCGGACCCTGCGGCGCGTGCGGGCCATGGTGGCCGAGCGCGGGGCGGTCAGCGTGCGCACGGCCGTCCTATTGCGCAAGCCGGCGAAGGCCCCCGCCGATGTTTCGGTTGACTTCGTCGGCTTCGACGTGGAAGATTCATTTGTGGTCGGGTACGGATTGGATTACGACGACCACTATCGCAACTTTCCGCACATCGGTGTGTTGAGGCCGGAGCTCCTGCCGTGACGCAGCAGCCTGGGGTCGACCCGAGCAAGTCGGTGGTGGCGGAGACGCCATCCGCCACTGTCACCGTGAAGAAGCCCGCTCCCGGTATCCAACTGCTCGGCGGCGACGAGATCATTCAGCTTTCGTTGCGACCTTCGCCCTGGTGCATCGTCCTGTATTCGGGCAAGCCGCTGTTGGTGCTCGCCCTGCTGACTGCGGCCGCGCTCATCGCCATTCGCGGGCAGTCGCCGGTGGCTTTGTCGATCGCGTTGGTCGTCGTCGTGCTGGCGGCGTTCTGTGCGGTGGTCGCGGCCACGCTGCAATGGGCGAGCCGCATCTACGTGCTCACCAATCGCCGCGTGCTGCAATTCAGCGGCGTGTTCGCCATGCAGGTCGCCGAGTGCGCCCTGAAAGCCCTGAGCAACGTGCAGTTGGAGCTGTCGTGGTACCAGCCGATGCTGCGGCTGGGCACGATTCGCCTGAACCCCATCAGCGACGCCGAGCCGGCCATGATGTGGGAGCACGTCGCCCGCCCCGCCGAAGTGCACGAGATTCTGGCCAGAGCAATTCAGAAGGCGAAGACGGGCTAGCGTAGCGTCGGCCCCCCGTGGCCGACGTGAGGCGCCGACGCACGCGGTGTGGTGTGGCATGCCGAAGCGCAGCGCCGGCATGTACGTGCCCGCGCGAGAGCTACACATGCCGGCGCCTTCGGCTTCAGCATGCCACACCTCTGCTTCGTACGCGAAGGCCGCTACGCCAGCGCCGTTAGACCGTGGTCCACGCAATCCGCGAGGAAATCCACGTCCGCCTTCGTCAGGCACATCGGCGGGGCGAAGCGTATCGTGTTCCAGTAGCTGCCCGACTTGCCCACCAGCAGGCCGAGGTTGCGCACGTGCTCGACGAGGCGCTTCGTCTCTTCCGTCGCGGGGGCTTTCGTCCGCCGATCTTTGACGAGCTCGATGGCCTGGAGCAGCCCCATGCCGCGCACGTCGCCGATGAGGGCGTGCTTCTCCTGGAGTTCGAGCAGCCGCTGATGCAGATAGCCGCCGATCTCCTTCGCCCGCTGCTGGATGTTCTCCTGATCGATCACGTCCAGCGTGGCCAGGCCGGCGGTGACGGACACAGGGTTGCCGCCGAACGTATTGAAGTGCAGCTTCTTCGCCAGGTGGACGGCGATCTCCGGCCGCGTGGTGACGGCTGATAGCGGCGCTCCGTTGCCGATACCCTTGGCCATCGTTACCATGTCGGGCACGACGCCGAAGTTCTCGAAGCCCCAGAAATGCTCGCCCGTCCGGCCCCAGCCGGTCTGCACCTCGTCCGCGATGAACAACCCGCCATGTCGGTGGACGATCTCGCTGGCGACCTGGAAATACTCCGGCGGCGGCACAATCACGCCGCCGACGCCCTGGATCGGTTCGGCGATCAGGCAGGCGACGCGGCCGGCCGTCTCCGTCTGGATCAGCGATTCGAGCCCGTGGGCGCATTGAAGATCGCAGTCGGGGTAATTCAGCCCGAGCGGGCAGCGGTAGCAGTAGCCGGGACAGGCGTACTTCACGTCGAGCCCGCCGTCGGCGCTGAACTTCCAGTCGCCGATCGCGGTCAGGCGCATCGTGCAGCCGGTGCCGCCGTGGTAGCCGTTACGCAGGCCGAGCACGGTGTTGCTGCCGGTGTGCAGCCGGGCCAGCAGCACGGCGTATTCGTTCGCTTCGCTGCCCGAGTTGCCGAAATACGTCTGTTGCAGCGACGAGTTGGCGGGCATGTGCTCGGCGATCCGCCGGCCGTACTGGGCGACCGTTGGGTGCAGGTACAGCGTCGTCGTGTGGACCAGCCGGCCAACCTGCTCCTGCACGCGCCCCGTCACTTCGGGGTGACAGTGGCCGACGGAAACGGTCACGATGCCGCCGGCGGCGTCGAGGTATTGCCGACCCCGCTCGTCCCAAACGTACTGCATGTGCCCCTCGACGACGCACAACGGCTCGTCGTAATAGGCCAGCATGCCCGGATTCAGATACTCCCGGCGGAGGGCCAGGATCTCCTCGCGTGACGGCCCATCGTACGCCCGGGGCTTGTGCGGACTCGGGGGGAGCGTGGGTGTGCTGCTCTGGCTGCTCTGGCGGCTATGGCTCGACATTCGCGTCCTTTCGTGTTTCCTGCGCGACGGACAGCATCTTAACGCGCGCCGCGTGGTCTGTCCGAGCCGCGACCGGCAGGGAGCAGTCTGGTTTGCCGGTGGCCTCTCGCTTCCGCGCAGTGACCCGTCGCTACCGCTCAGGGCTCGGATTCACGTGATGGGGCGCGCAGGTGCCACTGGTGGCTTGCCCACTAGTGTCTTCGCCGCCCGTACAATATGCCTGTGAACGACGACACATCCTCCCAGCCGATACGCGTGGCGTGCGACGCGATGTGCGGGGGACTGGCTCGCTGGCTGCGCGCGCTCGGCGTCGACGCCAGCTACACGCCCGGCATCGACGACAGCGATCTCGTCGCCCACGCCCAGACCGAGGGGCGCCTCGTCGTCTCCTCCGATCACAAGCTCTTCGAGCGGCGGGTTTTCACGATGCACGAGCTGCCCGGCCTGCTGATGCCTGTCGGGCTGCGTCTGCGCGAACAGCTCCGCTTCACCGTCCGCGAACTCGCGCTCACCGTCGGCTTCCCGCGCTGCACACTTTGCAACGGTGAACTCGCCCCGGTCCGCCGGGCTGAGGTCGGCGACGTCGTCCCCGCCCGTAGCCTCGTCTGGGCCCGCACGTTCTACCAATGCCAGGGCTGCGGCCACGTCTTCTGGGAAGGTACGCACTGGCGGCGGATCGGCGCCGTCCGGTCGGCGATGCAGGCGATCGCCGACGACGATCCGCCGACCTAAGTCGTGTAGCCGTACGCGTTTGCCGCAGCGGCCTCGCCGACCGGGCCACATTTCGATTGACGCTCGGCCCGCCAACGTGACATAATACACGCTCTCTCGGCGAGTTTGACCCCATATGGAGGGTGCCATGCCCGACGCGAACACAATATATTGTGGTGACGCCTGCAAGCTGCTCGAAAGCTGGCCCGAGGGCACGTTCAACCTCGTCTTCGCCGACCCGCCGTTCAATATTGGGTACGTCTACGACAAGTACAGCGACGACCTGCCCAACGAGAAGTACGTCGACTGGTCGACGCAGTGGATGTCCGCCTGCCAGCGCGTGCTGAAGCCGGACGGCTCGTTCTATATCGCGATCGGGGACGACTTCGCGGCGGACATCCGCATGATCGGCCGAGAGATCGGCCTGCACCTGCGGAACTGGATCATCTGGCGGTACTCGTTCGGCCAGCATATGCGGGCCAAGTTCTGCCGGTCGCACACGCACATCTTCTATTTCACAAAGAGCCCCGACGACTTCACCTTCAACGATGACCTGCTCCGCTTCCCCAGCGCCCGGCACACCGAGTACCAGGACCTGCGGGCCAATCCGGCGGGGCGGCTGCCCGACGATGTGTGGGACGAGTTCCCCCGCGTCTGTGGCACGTTCAAGGAGCGGGCCGGCTTCCACGGGTGCCAGATGCCCGAGGCCCTGCTCATGCGCATCGTCGCCGCCAGCAGCAATCCCGGCGACTGGGTCCTCGACCCGTTCGTCGGCAGCGGCACGACGGTCGTCGCCGCCCAGCGGCTCGGCCGCAAGTACGTCGGCGTCGACGTTTCGAAGCAGTACGTCAAGCGCACCGAGCAGCGCCTGGCGGACACGCAGGCCCGCGACGAGGCCGAGCCGGCGGACGGTGCCTGGCCGACGCTGCACGTGGACATGCTGGCCCAGCTTTACCGTGAGACGCGCGTCTCCGCCGCCAACCTGATCAATAACGACGTGGCCATGCGCGTGGTCGCCGCCTCGCTGAGCACGCGCACAGGTTGCGCGTATGACGTCGAGGCCGTCCGTGGACAGTTGGAGCGGATGGCGTCGGCGGGTCAGCTTCCGAAGCTGCCCAATGACGTGCCGTTCACGCCGCGCAAACACGTAACCTCCGAGGGCAAGCGCTACGTGCGGAAGACGGTCCGCTGGAAAGGGCGCAAAGATGCCGCCGGCACGCCGCGAAAACGAGCGCGGCGGGCCTCGTAGCTTGCCAGTAGGGGGGTAGGGCGGGAATAATACCGCTGGCTCAGGCGGCCAGTGGAGATGCAATCTGTGATGGTAGAAACAGAGACACGCGCCGGCGAGGCGACCGAACCGGTCGAACTGAACAAAGCCCACCTCCTGACGATCCTGCTGACGTTGGGCGGCATTCTCGTGGGGCTGGTCACGGTGTGCTGGGCGCTGGCCCGCTATGGCGAACTGGCCAAGGCCAGCGACGCCACGGCGTCCGATTTCCTGCGCACGACCGCGCTGATGTTCATTGGTCTGGGGCTAGGCTGCGCGCTGGGCGTTGCCGGCGAAGTGCTCCGCCGGCTGGACGCCGTGCTCGAAGCGCTGCGGGCGTTGCCTGCTGCCGGGCCGGCGACGCTGAGCCTGGCCGCGCGCCACGATCAGGCCGCGCCGACGACGGACAACTCCGGGGCCCTGTTGCGCGAGCTGGTCGTCCTGACCCGCGAGCTACGCGATGTGTCCCTGCTCGACGATGAGGAGCGGCAGGCGCGCGTGCGGGCGCAGGGGCAGGCGCTGGCTCGCCAGCTTACCGAGGAAATCCCGGCCATGCTCCGCGAGCATGACTGGCTCGAAGCCCGGCAGCGCGTCCAGGCGGCCCGCGAGCGCTTCCCGACTTTCTCCGAGTGGGATCACCTCGAAGAGCAGATCGAGAAGATGCGCAGCACGGTCGAGACGCGCGACATCGAAACGGCCACGCGGCAGGTGGACGACCTGGCCGCGCTCGGCGCATGGGAGCGGGCCGCGAGCGTGGTCAGCGAATTGCGCGAGCGGCATCCCGATTCGGCGCCGGCCCGCGAATTGGCCCGTCGCGTGCGGATCCAGCGGGACAAGGCCAGTGCCGAGCATCGGGCCCGCCTGATGGCCCAGGCGCAGGAGGCCGTCGGCCGCCGCGAGTGGAACCAGGCCCTCGCGTTGGCGAACGACGTGATTCGCCGCTTCCCGCGGTCACCGGAAGCGGAAGCGTTGCGGCAACAGCTTCCCACGCTGGCGGAGAACGCCGAGATCCAGACGCGTCAGCACATGGAGCAGGAATTCCGCGGTCTGATGCAGCGGCACCGTTACCGGGACGCCCTGCGTCTGGCCCGCGACCTGATCGCCCGCTACCCCGCCTCGCCGCAGGCGGAGGTCCTCCGCGCCCAGCTAGCCCGTCTGGAAGCCAAAGCCGCCGGGCGGTAGCGTCCCGTAGCGGCCGGGCTCTGTGGCGGACGTCTTCGGACAGTCATCAGCCGTCAGCTTCGGGCCACGAGCCTTGGGCCACGAGCCGTGAGCCCTGAGCCGGAGCAGCCGCACGACCTCGCAGCAACGCGACGGTGTGTCACTGCTCTTGAGCAGTGCTTTTCATCTTTCGCAACAAGGCACGTGCGTCGATAACCGATCGCCGGTGCGGGGGTCGAACGGTCCACGCGTGCTGATATGTCGATCGTTGGTTGTCGACACACCCGCGCTGTCACCGTGGACCACCTGCACTGCTCAAGAGCAGCGGCACGCACGTGCGTTCATCACTGGGACCGACGTTCGATGCGGAGTGGGCATGCCGAAGCCTTTGGCGCCGGCATGTAGAGCTTCTGCGCGGGTACGTTCATGCCGGCGCTGCGCTTCAGCATGCCACACCGCGCTGCGAAAGTCGTTTGGCGTTCGACGTCGGCCAGAGGTGGCCGACGCTGCGGGACGGCCGGCACGGAGACCGGCCGCTACGGGACGGTCGGTACGGAGCCCGGATGCTGCGCGACGTCCGGTACGGAGCCCGGCCGCTGCCGGACTCGACACGCGGCCAGGGTGCTACGCTTCGGTGGCGCGGTGGCGGCCGCTGATGGCGTACTCGATCGAGCGCACCTCGCGCAGCACCGTCACCTTGATCTCCCCGGGGAACGTCACCATGTCGCTCTCGATCTTCAGCGCCACGTCGCGGGCCAGCTTCAGCGACGACGGATCGTCGATCCGGCCGGCGTCCACGATCACGCGCACCTCGCGACCGGCCTCGATCGCGTAGGCCTGCTCCACGCCGGAGAACGACGTGGCGATCTTCTCGAGGTCCTGCAATCGCTTGATGTAGCGTTCGAGCGACTCCCGCCGGCCGCCGGGACGGGCCGCACTGATGGCGTCCGCCGCCGTCACCAGCGGCGTGTACGGATGCGTCGCCGGCACGTCGCCGTGATGCCCCAGAATCGCGTTGAGAACGGCGGGCGGCTCGTTGAACCGTCGGGCGAACTCGTGTCCGGTCTTCGTGTGCGCCCCTTCGTGCTCGTGGTCGAGGGCCTTGCCGATGTCGTGCAGCAGGGCACAACGCCGGGCCAACTCGCCGTCCAGCCCCAATTCGTCGGCCATCATCCCGCACAGGAACGACACCTCGACGCAGTGTCGGAGCACGTTCTGGCCATAGCTCGTCCGGAACTGCAGCCGGCCGAGCGTCTCCACCAGCTTCTTGTGCAGCCCGTTGACGTTCACTTCCGCCACGGCTGCCTTGCCGGCGGCGAGAACCTGCTGGTCAACTTCCTTCGTGACCTCGGCGACGATCTCCTCGATCCGCGTTGGGTGAATCCGGCCGTCCCGGATCAGCCGATCCAGCGATAGCCGGGCGACCTCCTTCCGCACCGGGTCGAAGCAGGAAACGCTCACGATGCCCGGCGTGTCGTCGACGATCACCGTCGCGCCGGTGGCCTTTTCGAACGCACGGATGTTCCGCCCCTCACGCCCGATAATCCGACCTTTCATATCGTCCGACGCAACGTCCACCGTTGCGACCGTCGTCTCGCACGTGTGCTCGGCGGCGTAGCGCTGGATGGCAGAGATGGTGATGTAGCGGGCCTTCTCACGGGCGTTCTCCTCGGCCCGCGAAATGATCTGGTCCACGAGCTCGCCGGCTTCACGCTCGACGTCCTGCTCGATGCGGTTGAGGCACATCGCCTTGGCCTGTTCGGGTGTCAGCCGGGCGATGCGCAGCAATTCCGCCCGCTGCTGTCCGATGAGCTCTTCGAGCTCCTGACCCTTGGCGGTGATTTCCTGGTCGCGCTGGCTGAGCTGCACCTCGAGCGTGTCGATCTTGCGCTCCTTGGTGGTCAGCACGTCCAGTTTCTTGTCGAGGGAGTCTTCGCGTTTGCTCAGGCGCCGCTCGATTCCCTTGAGCTCGGACCGCGTTTCGGCGGTTTCCCGCTCAAAACGCTCCATGCTCTCGAGATACTTCTGTTTAGCCCCTACGTCGGCCTCGTCCAGGAGCTTGCTGGCCTGGTCGCGGGCCTCGGCGAGGTGCTGCTCGGCCTCTGCCCGGCGGGTAGCCTGTTCCCGGGTTGCCTGCCAGCGATTGAGGACCCAGACGACGCCTGCGCCGACGCACAACGCCACGACTGCAATGAGCGCAGCCGTACCGAAGTCGACTGCCGCGAGGGAGTATGCTTGAGGTGCCATGGGCTCATCCGTCTGCCTTTTGTTACCAGGGGCTTTGCGCTAAGCCCCGAACGCGTGGGCGCGATGGCAGGCGTGAGCCGGGAAACCCGGCGGGAGTGGCTTTTCTTTCACGCAACCGGCCGGCAGCGGGACGGCACGACACTGGCGACGCGGAGGGAAGATCGGGCTTGAACGGGAATTATGATGCACATAGGCGAACGTATGATCTGCAAGCCTTATTCGGCCCGGCAATTGCCGGACCACTTTGAGCGGGCCCGAAGCGCGCTCGTATCGCTTCCCCGGACGTATCCAGGCACACACCGTTACCCCCGTGTCCAGCCGGCTCGAAGCGGCCGGTCTCGGCCACGGACGCAACCATCGGCGCCGCAACATACTGCGCACGTTACCGGAGTATAAGCGCAGTGGTAGCGTTTGACCAGCCCCCGAAACGGGTGGGTATGTCGTTTGCTTGGGCGGGCCGTCGACCGCCGCTCCGCCGGTTGCGGGCCCCTTGACGGCCGGCTAACATAATTCTTTTGGCGAGTTGAACTTGCCGCTCCTGGCCCGCATCAGGAACCACCGGATGAACCCCGAGAGCCGCCCCCCGGCCGCTGCGAACCAGACGGTGTATTGGATCATCGCCATTCTCCTGGCGGTCATCGCCACGGCCCTGTGGATGCGGGGGCCCGATCGCCTGCTGCCGACGGCCCTGGCCCAGGGGCAGCCGCTGGCCGGTGCCCGCGGCGTGTTCGCTTTCACCGGGCAATTGGATCACAACCGGTTCGGCCTCTTCATGCTCGACGTGGATTCGGGTACGATCTGGTGCTACGAGTTGGCCAGTGCCGACGGCATGCGCAAGCTCCGTCTGGTGGCCGCCCGTACGTGGATTTACGACCGCTACTTGCAGGATTTCAACTGCGCCCCGCCTGACTTCCGGATGGTGCAGCAACTGGTCGCCGAGCAACGAGCGCGAAGCGAGGAAGCCGATGAATCCCCGCCGGAAAGCATCGGCGAGCCCGCCCCGTAGCCCGGTGGAAAGCCCGCAGGGGATTGAGTGAGGATTGCCGCTAGCAGGAGCGTTTCATGGCCAAGCCGTTCTACTCGATGGACGAAGTATGCAAGACCCTCGGCAAGTCGCCCGACGAGATCCGTGAACTCGTGCGCGCCGGCACGCTCCGCGAGTTCCGCGACGCCGGCAAGATCTTCTTCAAGGCCGAGGACGTCAATCAGCTCGCTGGCGGCGCCAAGGGTGACACGTCCGAAATCGAGCTCGAACCCGCCGAAGAGACGGTGGGCGAGTTGATGGACGAGCTGCCCCCGCTCACCTCCGGTTCCGGCGGCACCAGCGTCATCGGCCTCGAACCCGTCGAGGAAGAGCCCGAGGAAGAGAAAGAGGACACGGTCATCAGCGCCAGCGGCATCGGCGTCTTTGACGACGACGAGCTCGAGATCGACGCTGACCCGATGGCCAAGACGCAGATTACGACCGGCCCGGTCGACGATCAGGTCTCGCTCGAAAGCTCCGGCAGCGGCTCCGGCCTGCTCGACCTGACCCGCGAGTCCGACGATACGTCGCTCGGCGCCGAGCTGCTCGACGAGATTTATCCCGGCGAAGACGAAGCCGCCACCGCCGAAGCCGAGCCTCAGGCCGCCGCCGAAGAGGAAGAGGAGGAGGCTGAGGAAGAAGCGGAGATCGCCCAGGTCGATGCGGGCGAAGTGCTCGCGCCCGTCATCGTCGCCACGGGCGATCCGGCGGAGGGCATCTTCTCCGGTTTCCTGGTGGGCGCTTTGATTCTGCTGGGTGTGTCCGGGGCCGTCGTTGGCGGCGTGCTGCAAGGCTACCTGCCGGACTACGCCCTGCTGCTGACCAATAGCATCGGTGGTTTCTGGGGCTTCCTCGGCGCGTCCGTGGGCGTGGTGGCCGCGGCCGTCGTCGCCGGCTGGTTCATCGGGCGGGCCATGGCGCCTCGCCGGGCGTAACGCCGGCGCCAGGGCAAGCCGGGCGCGCCGCGAGCGCGCTCGGGAGGGTGGACATGCAACGCTGCGCTTCGTTTCTTGCGGGGCTGCTGCTGGTCGCGCTCGCCGGGTGCGTGCCCGCCCAGCAGCACCAGGATACCGAGTTCCAACTGCACCGGGTCGAGGCCGAGCGCGACAGCTATCGCCGCGCCGGCGACGATGAACGGGCCCGCAGCGCCGCCCTGGCCGCGCAGCTCAAGACTGAGCAGCGCAAGGCGGCTTCCGCGGAGGCGGAGATCAACGCGCTGCGCTCGCGGCTCGAAACGTTGCAGACCGAGCGCGACGAGTACGCTGCCCTCATCGAGCAGCGGGCCGCGGCGCCGCTATCCCGGCCGGAGGTGCCCGCTTCGCCGTTGCCGCCCGAGGTGGACGAGGCGCTGACCTCCTTCGCGGCGAAGTACCAGCAGCGCGTCTGGTACGATCGCAGCCGTGGGGCGATGAGCTTCGCCAACGACCGCCTGTTCGATTCCGGCAGCGACGTGGTGCGATCCGATGCGCACGCGGCGTTGCACGAATTGGCCGAGCTCGCCATTCGCCTGTTGCCCCAGCGATTCGAGATCGTTGTGGTCGGGCACACCGACGACACGCCGATCCGCCAGGAACAGACCAAGGCGCAGCATCCGACGAACTGGCATCTGTCGGTGCACCGAGCCGTCGCTGTCCGTGCTGTGCTGGAGCAGGCCGGTGTGCCGGCGGCCCGCCTCGGTGTGATGGGCTACGGCGCCGAGCGGCCCATCAGCGGCGACCGCGCCCGCAACCGCCGGGTCGAGGTCTTCTTCGTTCCCCGCGGCGACATTCGCAACTTCGACCCCGTCCGCCCCCCGGGCAATCAGTAGCGTCTCCCGGCGTGGCGGGATACCGGACGTTTTCAGGAAGCCATGAGCCGTGAGCCTTGGGCCTTGAGCCGGAACGGCCGCCCGGCCTGGCGTCTACTTCCCGTTCAGCTCGTCGAGATCTCTCCTGATCTTCTGCAGATCAACCTTCATCACGTACAGGTCCGGTGCACCGTTGCGCGTGCTCATGAAGACGATGCGGCTGCCGTCGGGCGACCAGCGCGGCTCCATGTTCCGGCCCTGACCCGAGGTTAGCCGCAGCGACTCGCCGCCGGCGAACGGCATGATCCACAGATCCCATTCGCGTTCCGCGAGCGTTCGCCCTTCACCCACGGAGGCATAGACGAAGCAGGATTCGTCGGGCGCCGGGCTCGCCTGCGTGACGCGCGGCGTGAACGTCAGTTGCGTCGGCTCGCCGCCGCCGAGCGGCAGCCTCCACACCTGGGCGGTCTTGTCTTCCGGGTTGAGCAGGCTGACCAGCAGGCACTCCTCCGTCTTCGACCAGTGCAGCGGTATCGGGATCCGCGCTTCGTTCTCGTAGATCTTCGAGAACTCGCCGGAACCGAGATCCAGCACGTAGATTGCGTGAATGGAGCGGAAGGCGATCTTCGGCCCGTCGGGTGACCAGATCGGGTTGCCGCTGTTCTCGACCGGGACCGACGCCGGCACGATGCGGATGGGCACGCCGCCGGTCGCCGGCATGATGCGTACGACCGAGCCCGCGTCGCCGTCGAACACGATGTACTTGCCGTCCGGCGAGAAGCGGCCGTGGTGGGCGTGGAACTCGGTGATCCGGACCGACTCGCCGCCGTCGGGGCTCACCCGCCACAAGTTGTAGTCCTCGCGAGCCGACGTGTAGATGATGTACGAGCCGTCGGGGAACCACTCGGAGTAGCCGTTCAGGTGGCGATCGTCGGTGAGCTGGACGAGCGCGGGGGGTTCAGCGGCGGCCTCCTTCTTTTCGACGTTCACGCGGGCGACGCGGAAGCCGGCGAGTTGGTGCTCCATCACCGGCTCGAGGGCGAAGTGCCGATCGGCTGCTTGCAGGTGGACGGGGACCGTGAAGTATGATGCGCCGCGCACGCCGCGACGGCTCTGACCCTGCTGCGTTTGCACGGCCTCGATCCACTCCCACAGGTTCCCGTCCTGATCGAACGTGCCGTACGGGCTCTTCGACTTCTCGAACGCTCCGACCGGCGTCCGCCAGTACGGCGGGCCGAGCGTGTAGCTGCCGCTCTCCTTGTCCTGGTAGTTCGCGGTGTTGCCCGGGTCGGGCGATTGCATCTTGTTGGTCGGGAGCGTGTCGGAGCTGGTGGCGTAGTCCCAGTAGTTGCCGGTCACGCCGTCGTTGCGATGAAACGCGGCCTTGTACCATTCATCCTCCGACGGGATCACCCACGTCGCGCTCGCCCGGCGGTTGATCTTCAGCAGCGCCGCATTGTCCATGGCGCCGTTGAGACGATAGGAACCATCTTCGGTCGTGGTGCGGTCCTGGTCGCCGGTCGGCTGCCCGTTGTGCAGCCAGTTGGCGAAGCGGGCCGCATCGCCCCAGGAGACGAAGTTCACCGGCCGCCTGGCCCAGTCTTCGGCGACGGCATATGTGTAGCTGTCCGGCTCGCCGCTGCGCGTGATCTGGCAACCCTCGGCCTCCGACGACATGGCCGGGTTGTGTAGCCCGTACGTGTCGGTCCGGGCGACGGCGTTGAGGAATGCTGTGTACTGTTCGGCGGTGACCTCGAACGTACCCATCTCGTACGCGTAGTCCACCTTGCCGCACCGGCGGTCCTCCCCCAGCCCGCCGGCGCCCTTCCCGGACAGTTCGGGCTTGTTGCCCGGGTTACCTACCGGGACGGTGTCGATCTTGATCTCGGCGAGCGCACTGGCGGCGAGGCAGAGTATGGCCGCCACAGCAACCAGTCGAATCGTCTTCATGGTCTCTCCTTGATGTAGGCCTTCCCGTGCGTCGAACACATGTGTCAACCAGCACGGGTTCGCCGCCCCCGAGACATGGCAGTCGATTCCCGATCCACAGACAACGTACCGACCCGCCGCCCCGTCGGCAAGCACCAGCCCGGCCCCGCGCTCCCCGTGTGGGCCGTTCTCCCCGGCTACTGTAGGAGCCCGGGACAAGACGCCAGGGCCGCCACTGGCAAGACAAGGCAGGCGAACGCCTGACGTTGGCGGCACGCGCTGGCCGCCGCGAGGCGCGATAGATGACCCTACCGGCGTCCGCAGTCTATCGTGGCGTCCATTCCCGTGGCCCTTTATCGCTTGACATGGCCGGCCGCGGCATGCGATAATCAACCTAACATGGTCCTGGTGCCACGCGCGGGGTGTTGTGTTTGGGAGGTCTATCGGTGCCAGGCCAGCGGTTGACGTGATGGGCGTGGTCGCTACGTTGAGCGACGAGCTTCCCAGAGAGGGTCCGGCGGGATGATTCGTCGAGCCAAGCATTTGACGATGGGGTCATGGCGGTGATGTGGAACGTGCAGCCCACGCTGCGCTAAGGGGTACAAACGTGGGGAGAAGATGCGGGTTCTCGTTCTCCTGGAAGCGTGCGAGTGGGCTCTCCGGAGTGAAGAGCAGAATCTCACACAAGACTGGTATTCCTCTCACGCGATCTGGCCGCCAGCGCAAGATTGGTCGCATCATGACAGGGGGCAAGTGTTTTGTTGCCACTGCGTGCTGTGGAAGTGCTGAGCACCGGGATGTCAGGAGGTTGCGCGCATTTCGGGATGACGTGCTTCGACGCTACGCACCCGGTCGTCGGTTCATCGGGTGGTACTACAAGTGCGGGCCAGGGTTGGCCAGCATCATCGCGATTGTTCCATCGCTTCGTCTTCTGTGCCGGATACCGATTGCTGTGTTCGCGTTGGTGCTTCGCGGATGTGGAGTCCGTGGAAGGTGATGCGTGGCTGCGTATACCTGTCTGAGACACAGAGGAGGACAGATGATCTACGACGTGACGGCACCAAGCATCGGCAGGGCCGCGCAGAGCAACACGCGATCACGACGCATGACGCACCCAGGGGCTTCCCTGACAGTCTTCCTGAGCCTCGCAGTGGCTTGCTCGACACAGACTCTCCTTCTTGGCTGTGGGCGGTCGGACACGCAATCGAGTGAGCAGCGTGAGGCACAGAACGTGCAAGGGGAGCAAGCCGCGTCGAAGCTGGAATCGCCGGTTGCTCCCAGCGAAGGGACCTACACGATCATCCGCTCATCCACCATCCCCGGCGTCAAACGCACTGTGGACGTCTGCGTCAGCAAGCGAATCTCCGAGGCGGAGCTCAGGACCATGGCCCTGGAGATCAAAGCCCAAGATCTGGGACAGTACGAACGCACGTTCATTTCGTACTACCTTCGTGGTATGGAAGTCGGCCACGGAGCGTGGGCAACGACCCATTTCAATCCAGATCTGGAGGTGTGCATTCTCGGCTTGACAGCAGAGGAAGAGCAGCAGTCGTCGACTTCAAGACCATCGGCCGCCCGGGAGGTCATCGGGTGCTGGCTTGATGACAGGCCGCACGCCGGCGGTCGAATCACGATCTTCACCGAAGGCGGCAAGCTGTTTATCGAGCGGGCGTTCAAAGACGGTACGGTTTTGAAGAAGGAACTTGTGGAGAAGAGATCCCCACTTGGTCGCCGGTTCGATGAGGCGGAGGGGGCATGGGCAGGAAATCACTGGCTCATAGGGGCTGATGGCAACTTACAGCTTCGCGACAACGACGGCCTGATATCGACGGCCAAGAAGATCGAGTAAGCGGCTTTCGACTAGCGCCGGGGTGATTGCCAGCCTTTGGGAGGGAGTGGTTGCCGCTGCGCCGAAGGCGATAGCGGCCGACAACCTGAGCCTGGAAGCCGTTCAAGCCGCGTCGCCTCGGCAGTTCACTGCCGACAGCCGGGATGCACGCATCCGCCTGTGTCAGCTCCGTCGTCGTCAGTGATTCTCGAACGCGGCCACCACCGTTACACTGCCTCACGCCGCTCGTACGTGATGGGAACATACAAGCAAACCGGGACGGGAGCGCGTGATATGACGGGAACCATCGCCAGTTCAAACCGGCTCCGTTGTCTGGTCCTCACGATCCTGCCGGCAGTGGCTGCGCTCGGCACTGCGCAGGCGCCGCCGCCGAGTAAAGCGGTGGACGGGGGGAAGCTGCCGCCGGCGGTGGACTTGCGGCCGCGGTTTGCGGGGGCGGGGCTGACGGTGCGGGCGCAGGGTGGGCGGAATACGTGCTCCGTCTTCGCCGTCGTCGGGGCGATGGAGTACGCCCTCGCTCGCCACGACGGCACCGGCACGCGGCTGAGCGTTGAGTTCCTCAACTGGGCGTCCAACGCCGCCACGAACAACTCCGCCGACGGCTCGTTCTTCTCGGATCTGTGGAAGGGCTTCGAAGCCTACGGCGTCTGCGACGAGGCCGACCAGCCCTACCAGAAGAAGTTCGACCAGCAGTTCCGCCCGAGCGACGAAACGCTGCAACGGGCAGCGCGTCGGCGGGACGCCGGCCTGCGGCTGCACTGGATCAAGCCGTGGGACGTGACCACCGGGCTGACCGACGCCGAGTTTGTCGAGATTAAGCGCACGCTGTCGCAGAATTGGCCCGTCTGCGGCGGTTTGCGCTGGCCGAAGAAGGAGCACTGGACCGCCGGCGTGCTCGATATGGCTCCGCCCGAAGGCGTCCGCGACGGGCACAGTGTTCTTCTTGTCGGCTATCGCGACGATCCGGCCCTCGCCGGGGGCGGCGCGTTCCTGATTCGCAACTCGGGCAAGGGCCAGCCCGAAGGGTGGATGACCTACGAGTACGCCCGCGCGTACATGAACGACGCGATCTGGATCGAGAGCCCCGCGCCGCCAGCGCGGCCAGCTTCACAGCCGGCTGACGCAGTTCTTCCAAGCGAGTGAGGTGGGGAGTCTGGCGATCGGTTGTTCTCGAAGTCCTCTTGCTCGTTGCGTTTACTGTTGAGAGTCCGCGCGCCGGCCGTGCGCGTCGCTCTGCACATACCGCCTTTCCGGGTGACAGTTGAAGGGGGATGTTCATGAGCCGATGTGAGGTGACGCGCCCGATTGGCCGAGCATAGTGATAGGCACGATGATCGTATCGGAGCGTGACGACTCGTGTGTGGCGGATTCCGTATCCGTAACACATGCAGGGGCCAATGCCATGCGCACGATTGACCACCGCGAGAATCTGAGCATCCTGAGGGAGAAGGTTGCGGCGTTTCTTGAAGGCTGGGCGGCGGCAGTACGCGCGGCCGAGTTGAGTGGGCGTTCACCCGCTTGCCCTGAATACGAGAACTCGCTTCGTTTGCCTGATGATCGGTTCGTCGCCGTCTTGCAGGGCGAGGGCGATCGAAACGGTGTGACCCTGCAATACTGTGTCGGCTCTGGCTCGCGAGTGAACGTGCGCGGTGAGCCCTTTGACCGGCACGCTCCTCGTGAGAGCTGGGAATCAATCGCGCGCATGCAGACCCCTTGGGTGGTGAACGCGCTGTTGGTGACGGCGCTCTCCGACTGGAACCGTAGCGCGTAGCGGTCTCTGCGGCCGCCGCTGCCGCGCCGACTGCGTTCTGCACCGGCCTCAGATGGCAACGAGGCGCGCCTCCCGGTGTGTGGTATGCCGAGGGCAAAGACGCCGGCAGGTCGGCTTGGCGACAACGGGCTACATGCCCGTGCCCAGGGGTTGGGCATGCCACACTCTGGGACGCTTGCCGGGTCCCTACTACCGCCGGCGTCCAACAGCCAGCGGCGCGGCGAGCGCCAGCAGCGACAACGTCGCCGGTTCGGGCACGAAGATGGTTCCGGTGCCGTAGTGGACCGTCGCGAACTCACCGCCAAGGTCGGTGTCGATGGCGAAGCCTTCGGTGAGGTCGTCCGGCTGACTGTCGGTGAGAATGGTGATGGTTAAACCTACGCCGTGATACTCGTAGGTGACCGTGGCCAGCAGGACGTCGCAGCCCCAGACGTTCCCGCCGAGCGGTGCGAGACCGGCGAGACCGTCGCCATCGGGGTTCTGGACCGCTGCATCGAACAGCGGACCGATCGATACACCCGCCACGCCGGCCACGCCCGTGTCCTCGACGATCACGTCCAGGCCCCAACCCACGATGGCCTCCATCTCGGGAATGTCCGCGCAGATGTCCACGTCCGTCGTCTGGTCTGGTCCGCTGAACGTCGCGTCGGCCGGCACGAAGCACACGTCGATGGCAGCGCTCGCACTGCTGACGAGACCCACCGCCAGAGACACGGCAGCCAGTTTGCCGAGAGTCATCATCCCCGGCCTCCTGCGTTTGGAGAGGACCCCTGGTTGCACACCACATGAGTATAGCGCACTTCCTGGAGGGACGCCGTAGGTTCGAGTGCGGCATGCCGAAGCCGAAGGCATGTGCAGCCCAGTCAAAACAGCCGCCGGCCTCGGCGTAGCGAGACCGGCGGCCGTCCCTGAGGCGGAGTGGTCACTTCGTCAGCGCGTTCGGTTAGCGGCGGCGGCGAGCCGCGAGCAGGCCGGCGAGTGCCAGCAGCGTGAGCGTCGCCGGCTCCGGAATCGTGGCGACCCACGCCTGCGTGTTGCCCTCGTAGGACCCCACGCCGCAGATGGTCCTGCCGTCGGCGGAGATGCCATAGGCGTATTTCAGTTGCCAGCCGGTCAAGTCAAGACCGAGGTCGTTGGTGAGCAGGTCTTGTATTGAGCGCATGCCGTCGTCGGCGGTCCACAGGAACGCTTCGGGGCCGGACGGGCCGGTGCCGAAGCCGACGATCGTGGAGCCGTCGGCGGAGGCCGCCTTGGCGTCGCTCGAGGTGGCTCCGCCGGGGAAGTCGCCGAGCGAGATCATGCCGTCGGCCGCCGTCCAGACGAAGGCCTGCAAGCCGTCGCCCAAGGCGGCCTGGCCCACGATGGTCGAGCCGTCGGCGGAAATGCCGCTCGCCTGGCTGAAAGTGCCGCCGCCCGCCAGGTACCCCAGACCGGTCATCCCGTCTTCGGCGGTCCAGATGAAGGCCTGCGTCCCTTGATCGCCCTGGCCGAAGCCTGCGATGGTGAGGCCGTCGGCGGAGATGGCACTCGCCCGGCTGGACATGGCACCGCCCGGCAGGTCGCCCAGCCCCACCATCCCACCGGCCTCGGTCCACATGAAGGCCTCGGGGCCGTACATGGAGAAGCCCTGACCCACGACGATTGAGCCGTCAGCGGAGCAAGCGTGGGCCTGGCTCATCGGGGCGCTTTCCGGCAGGTCGCCGATGCCCACCATGCCGCCAGTCGCGGTCCAGACAAACGCCTCGTCGCCCAGCAGGCCGCTGCCGCGACCCACGACGGTCGAGCCGTCCGCCGACACGCCGAAACCTCGGCTCTGGAAGCCTCCGCCGGCGAGGTCGCCAAGACCGACCATGCCGCCGGTCCAGGTCCAGCGGAAGGCCTCCGGGCCGGACGCGCTGGTGCCGAAGCCAATGACGGTCGAGCCGTCGGCGGAGACGCCGTAGGCCTGGCTGTCGAAGATGCCGCCGGGCAGGTCACCGAGTCCGATGAAGACGGGCGCCGTGTTCGCCAGGGCGATGGGCGTCGTCACGATCAGCAAGGCGGCGAGACCCGCCGCCGCGTACCGGGTGCGATTGATCATGGGTGTTTCCCCTTGCTCCTCAAATCCTCCACGGCCGCGAGTTTGCGGGACGGAGCGGACGCGAGTGGTGCACCGTTCTCGTCGCCGTCCCGTGCTGGCGGCCATACTCCGCCGCGGGCACGGTGCCCACGGCTACCTCTCATGGCCCCAGCGTATCAATCGCGCCGGGCAGTGTCAAGGAAGTTTCCCGGCACATTCCGGGTACGCTCAGTGTTCGGTAGATTGTAGCTTGTGCCGATCGCGTAGACCGCTATAATGGCTTGCAAAATAAGCATCTGCGGGAGACGTCGTCTGCCGCCGGAGGTCGGCATGAAACCAGAAGACGCCAGTTTCGGACAAGGACCAGACCCACGTCTCCTGTCCGTCGGTGAGGGCCTCGTCCGCGCCATCGGGGCGGCGATCGACGCCGTCCCAGGTGACCCGCACGGGCCGGCTGAGCTCGCCCGGGCCCTGGGCATCGACCGTGTCCTTGCCAGCCGCGTACTCAAAGCCTCCCACCACAAGGACCCCATCGCCGCCCTCCACCTCATGCCGGGCCCCGATCCGCTCCGCCGGTTCATTCGCGGCGCTCGAAAACGCGGCGTGCCGGCGGGCGTCGTTCAAAGCGCCGAAGAGGCCGTCCAGGACTTCGACGACTTCATCCGCAAGGAGGCCGGCGGCCGCAGCGCCCTCGACGCCATGATCAGCACCTGGCTGCCTGAGCGGCGTGCCGCATTCGAGCTGCGGCGCAAGCAGAGCATTTTCCGGGCGATCAGCCAGCTCAAAGGCGCGGAAGTCGATCTGTACATGTGCACCACCCTCTTGCACCCCTCCGCCGACGGCGAGCACCTCGACGTCGCCTGGCTCCGAGGGCTGATCGGCCTGCATCGCCTCCGCCCGAACATCAAGCTGCGCTTCGCCACCCGGCGGATCACGCGCGACGACAACCGCCGCCAGCCGCAGACGCTGGACGGCGAGCCGCTCGACGGTCTGACCGGCCTGCGACTGGATGCCTTCTGCTCCCAGCCGTTGCCGCGCATCGAAGTGGACTGTGTCGGGGAGAGCGTGCACTACGTTCTCGCCGAAGACGGCTTCGGCCCGCGCGACGCACACGACGTGGTGCTCGTCGAAGTCTACATGTGCGAAATGCGGCGGACGATTCCGCGGGAGATCCAGCCCAAGCGGCACGTCTACGCCGGTGCCTCCGTGCCGGCGAAAGTGCTGCTGTTTGACGCCCTCGTTCACAAGGACGTCTTCGCGGGCCGGGATCCGTCGCTGCTCTTCTACGACACGTCGTACTGGGGCGTGGCCGATCCGAACGACCCGACGCGGGATGCCGACCGCCTGGAGCTGTCGGAGACCATCCAGCCGCTCGGCTGGGGAATGGACAAGTTCCGCAGCAGCGAGGAGCCGCGTTACGCCGAGATCCTCCAGACTATCTGCCGCAAGCTCGGTTGGAGTTCCGAGGACTTCCGCGGCTACCGCTGCCGCGTCGAATACCCCCTGTACGGCTCGCAGACCGTGATGGTTTGGGATTCCTGACTGCGGGCGACGAAGACGGCAACTTGCTCGTCGAATGAGGCCGTGTGTGGCCTGCTGAAGCCTTCGGCGCCGGCATGACGAGCGCCAAGTCGGTCACATTCTGCGCTGATCCACCCGAGTGTGTTGGTGTGATGGGCGCTTAACCTGGCGTGTCGGGGGCCGTACTGCCGGTGAAGTCCAGGGCGATGCGATAACCGGCGCGCCAGATCGGGTATTCCTCGTGGCAGCGGTAGCCGATGAATTCGTCCGCGTTCCAGCCGGCCTCCTCGAAGAGGAAGCGGGTCAGTTCGGCCTGCCGTGGATAGACCGGCGAGGCGGCCGACCCCGTCCCGAAGCCGAGCATCTGAAGCTGCGGGCTGCGCGGCAGGCGCGTCGTCCAGCGATAGGCTATCGTCTGGAACAGGTTGGGGCCCCACAGATGCACGTCCAGTGTCTGGATCGAGATGCGGGCCAGGTCGCGGTGCAGGTAGACGTCGAGCAAGCCATGCCGCGCGGGCATGGTGATGATCATCCAGACTTCTTCCAGTTGGGGGCTGCGCAGCGCCGGGTGCGGTGCCGGCTCCGTCGGCCGGTTCGCCGTGACGATATCGACGGCGTCGCCGGGGGGCAGGTCGACGACCTGCCACAGGTGTGTTTCGTCAGGGTTCTGCGCGTGCACGGGGGTGAGCCGCATCGCATCGCCGCTGCTGAATTGGGGGAGCAGGGGATTGCCGGGCCCGAGCGGCTCGTTCTGGAGCGTGGCGAAACGCGCGGAGAACGAGCGCGTGTGGAACAGCACCAGCGGCAGGGCCTCCGGCCCTGCGCGATGGCCGATGTAGCCAAACGCGCTGACGTACTCGACCTGTCGCGGGTTGTCCGGTACGGGGCGAATGGCCTGGAGCGCGACGAACGTTTCCGAGGAACGTCCGACCACGCCGCTGGCCAGCTCGAATAGCCGCCGGCGGCCGGTGGGCTCGAGATTCCGCTCGCTCACCAATTCCCGTGCGCTCGTCGTCTCTTCCGCTGGCGGCGGCGGCGTTGTAGTCCGCGGCGTGCGCAGTCGGCGGCAGAGCTTCGCCTGGCTGCCGGCGAGTCGTTTCACCATCGTGCGGAAACGCTCGACGGTGGCACTAGCCGCAGCCAGCGCGTCGTTGTCGCCCACGATCCGGCTTAGCGCTGCGATGAACAGCCGCATGCCGCGCACGCCCGGCAGACCGAGTAGCACATCCGCGCCGGTACCCGGTCGGCGGATCGTGTTCAACACACGCTGGCACGTGGCCCGGTCGATTTCGAGATGTCGGCAAAGCTGACTGGCTCCCGACGCCGCCTCCGGCGGCACGAGCCGCACAAGCGCCCGCAAGTCGGCGTGCAGACGCTGGCACATCTGTGTGACTTCGGCGTGTTCGGCAGCGGAAAGGGGAACGGAAGCTCGACGTCGCGCACCTGCGGACGCAGATGTTGAGTCCGGCGAGGATTCGGTCTGATTGTCTCCCGCCAGCGACATATCGTGCAGCCCGCCGATCAAGTGCTCAGTGCCCTCAGTGCGCGGGAGTTGCGCTCGCCGCCGCAGATCGTGGCTGGTGTTCTCGGTTGATCCTGATTGTGACAGATGATCTGCGTTCATCTTTGCACGGTAATCCTTTCTTGATCTTCGGTCAACAGCGTTTTTGGGCAAGCTAGGCTGTATTATTCCATTTCATTCGTCCGATATTCGCGGTATGAACTCAGAATATTCTGGTTACGAATTGAGCGCATATGATTGATTCTGCGTGATGATCGTAGTACAATACACGCTACGCGGTGCTAGGTTTCGGATCGCGATACTCGAAGTGACTGGGGCGATCGAGTCGTAGACCCGCTGGGACCGGTTTCGGCGATGTGGCAGGCGACTGGCACACCCGTGCGTGCTCGGTCGCTCAGGGGACCCGCCGCTGACGGCGGGTGACGGAGGCGAAGGAGCGTCATGGGTGGCACGCGCGTGTCGCCAGCTTGTTCAGGGCACTTCAAGTGAGGATTAGGAAGATGAGAGAAGCGAATGGATGGCTGTTGGCGGCATTGGCGTGGGCGATGATGGTCGCGCCGGCTACAGCGGGGCGGCTGGTCACGATCAACAACCGGGGTGAGGTCTGTGAAGTCGACGCGGCCACCGGTCGCACGCTCGCGATCAGTACCCTTGATGTCGGCGCCATCGTTTCCAACGCACTGGCTTACGATCCCACGAGCGACACGGTCTATCTTAACGATACGAGCAACAACGTCATCCGCACGTTGAATCCGGACACGGGCAAAACCACCGTCGTCGGCACTCCGTTCCCGGGCGCAGATTGCTATTTTGTCGATCTCGCCTACAACTCGGCGACAGGGAAGCTGTACGCCAGCCAGAATACCGATTTCGTGAGCACCCTTTATGAGGTCAACACCACGACCGGCTTGGCCTCGTTAATCGGAACGAACGAGCTGTGTCAACCGGCCATCGGTTACGAGACGACGACGAACACGATGTACGCGACGGGAATAGCAGCGCCACGCGGCTTGTACACGATCGATTGCGAGACGGCCGCCGCGACGTTTGTCGGTGATAGCGGTGTCGCCACAAGGCGGCCGCTGGAGCTGACGTATGATTGGGACACACGCACGATGTTCCTGCTCTCACAGCAGGGGGGCACCAACTACCTAGAGACGATCGACTTGGAGACCGGAGCTCGTACCCTCGTGGGTAGCATGGGCACGGCTTTGAACATGCGGTCCCTGGTACACATCCCGGAGCCGGCGAGCTTCGCAGCATTAGCGACGGGCGCCCTGGCAGTTCTGCACCGTCGCAGAACGCGCTCTCTGCAATAGGTCCTTTCGGTTGATCATTCGGCGGCGGTGTCCAGATACAAGGGTAAGCTGGACCGGCCCACATGGATAGGAGTTCTGAACGTGGCAAACACAACCAGAATCTGGGCAATGGCGCTGAGCGTGGCCACTATGGCGGTGCCCGTCATGGCGGGCCGCATGATCGCCATGACTCGATACGGTGCCGTGTTCGAGGTGGACGTGAACGACGGGACGGCGACACAGGTTGGCCAATTGGACTGGGGAGACAACCATGCCGGCTATACGCTGACTTATGACGGCGGCCGCGACGCGCTCTATCTCACCGGGCAGGAACCCGGAGTCATCCGCACCCTATATACGATCGACCCGAAAACGTGGACGGTCGTTGACCAAGTGAACATCGGTCAAGGGGCATTCGCCATCGAGTATGACCCCAGCACCGGCACGATTTACCATGCCAACACCCTGCACAACCCCATCTTCTCGACGCTCAATCCCGAGACTGGCGCGTTGACTTGGTGGGGTTTCAATGAGATTTCGACCGACACCGATTGCGAATCGTTCGCTTACATGCCTGATCTGGACACGTTGTTCATGTTTACGTCGGGTGGATTGATTGCCGGCAACCAGCAGGCGTTCTATCGCGTCAATCGACAGACGGGGTTGGCCATTCGGATTTCTTGGGAATACACCTATCGATGGATGTCTGACATGGCCTACGATCCGGAAACCAAGGGGCTCTACGCAATTAGTCTTGGAGGGAAATTCTGCCAAATCGAGCCGCGCAACGGCGAAGTGACGTTGCTTGGCGAGTTTGGCCTCCCCCCGAGCGGCGAGTATTGGGGCGGATTGGTCCACCTTCCCGACGATGCGGGCGTCCGGGCGTGCAAGCGTGACACGGCGCGTTCCAAGACTTCAGAAGACACGGCGACCAAGGCTGAGTCCTTGAATTCCAGAGTTAGCCGGAAAACAAGCGCGAGCAGCGAGGCGGAGGGCCGGGCGCCCGATTCTTCCGCCAACCCACACCTGTCCCTCGAAGCGGCTTCCGCCCGGGAATCCAGAGGCAAAGAGTGAGTCGATAATGGCAGAGCTGGCGTCACACTGCGGGCGCCGGCTTAACGAGATAAAGGTGATTTGTGAAAAGAACCCAGGGAACTTCGCTCTTGCGGGCCGTCGTACTATACGGGGCTCTGGCAGTATCCGCGGGCTTGGCCGGCGGAATTGATCCGCGGTTGGAGGATGAGCTGTACAATGCTGCGCCTGGCGAGCCGGTTACCGCCTTGTTTGTTCTGAACGATCAGGTCGACGTCAGACAATTGAGCAACACTCTGCGCGCGGCGAAGGCCACGCGCGACCAGCGGCACCAAGCCGTCGTGCTGGCGCTTCAGGGCGCCGCCAAGGGGCAGGATCAGTTCATTGCCGACGTGGACGGGCGCTCGGCCGCGAAACCGGTGATCCGGTCGCGGCCGTTCTGGATTCTGAACTCCGTCGTGGTCGAAGCGACGCCGGATGTGATCCGCGAACTGGCGCTGCGGCCTGATGTCGCCATGGTGTACTCCAACCACATGTTCTCGCTGCCGACCCCGGAGAAATCGGACGGAACGGCACGGACTTCGCGCGACATCACACCGGGCCTGCAGGCGGTCAATGCCCCGATGGCCTGGGCGGAGAACATCGACGGCGACGGCGTGCTCGTCGCGACGATTGACACAGGCGTGGATGGCGATCACCCCGCGCTGGCCAATCGTTGGGCGGGTTTGCTGCCCCAGTATGCCGGTCACCCCGATTGGGCCTGGATGTGGCGTTCCGGCAGCGCTAACGACGACTTCCCGGTGGACGGTGACTATCACGGCACACACACGATGGGAACGATTTGCGGCGGGGCGCCGGGCGAGCAGATCGGCGTCGCTCCGGGCGCGACCTGGATCGCCGCGGGAATCCCGGATTTGGAGACGGAGTATATCCTGGAAGCCTTTCAGTGGTTGATGGATCCGGACGGCGATCCCAGCACAAGTTGGGATGTTCCCCGAGTGTGCTCTAATTCCTGGAGCGGATCCTACCTCTATGGCTGCAGGGATGTCTTCAATACGTCGATCAATGCGTGCGAGGCGGCCGGTGTTCTCGTCGTATTTTCCGCCGGCAACGACGGTGACCACGGGACGGAGACGATCGGCAGTCCCGCCAATAATGCGATGGACGACTATAGTACCCTCGCCATCGGCGCCGTGGATGCCACAGACTACAGTTATCCGTGGCCGCGAGCTGGCTCCTCCTCGATGGGGCCCAGTTATTGCACGCCCGATGGCAGTGCCGCGATCAAGCCCGATCTGGCCGCGCCCGGTGTGAAGGTGTGGTCCGCCGCCCCGGGCGGCGACTACCAGTTTCTCAGCGGCACGTCGATGGCCACGCCGCACGTGGCCGGCGCCTTTGCGCTGATGTTCCAGGCCAATCCGGAACTAGGTATTGAAGACGCCAAACAGATCTTGTACGACACGGCCCGCGATCTGGGGACGACGGGCAAGGACAACGAGTATGGTTGGGGCATGATCGACGCCTACGCCGCGGTGAACCTGGCCATGGAGCTGCTGGATCCCGCGGCGCCGTACGTACGGAACAAGACCTGGTTTGTGACCGCCAACGAAGTGGGCACGCTTGACCTTCCCGTTCGGGATTACGACCACCGCCCTGATGACCTGACGGTCGAGATTCTCAGCTTGCCGACGGACGGCGTGCTGCGTGACGTCGGGAACGGCTCCGCGATTACGTCGTCCGATCTGCCCTACACACTGGTCAATCATGGTGTGTCGGTGGAGTACGAACCCGAAACCGGATACCACGGGACAACGGAGTTCACGTTCTGGGCGACGGACGGCGGCACGCCCCCCGAAGGCGGATATTCAGAGGTTGCGACGATCACCGTCCTGGTGCGTTTCCTGTCGCCAAGGATCACTCAAGACATCGTATTGCCCGACGCCCGAGCCGGCGTACCGTATACGCCGCTTCAGATCGCCTCGCAGTACGGCGAGCCGCCGCTCGCCTGGAAGGTGAACATGGCGGGTAATGGTTGGGCGCTGCGGGAGGAAAACCTGGGAGAGTGTCTCTACCGGCCGGTGGGCCAGCCCATGGGATGGCAGGGCGACGAACAGACCTGGGTCTACTACTTCCCATCCGACTTCGTGTTCCCGTTCGCGGGGACCACGTTCGTCGGCGTCGTCGTGGCCGCCAACGGGTACCTGGATTTCGCTAACACGGTTAGCGATCCGTACAACGACATCGATACGCTGTTGGAATCGGAAACCCGCATCGCCCCGCTTTGGGCGGATCTCCGTACCGATCTCGGCGGCGACATCTTCATCGATGAGTCCGTGGCCGGCCAGATCACCATCCGCTGGGTCGGCGAACGCTGGCATTACGGCGAGCCGGTGGAGTTTTCCTGCACGCTGTTCAGCGACGGCCACATGCGGTTCGACTACGGCCCCGGTAACACTGGCTTCAGTCCAACGGTCGGTTACTACCGACATCGCAGTACCTATAATGAACTCACCACGCTCACCTATGCGAACTCGCTGGACTACAGGCCGCTGCTGTCGATCCCACGCGGTATGTCGATTTCGCCCGACGGCGTCCTCGGCGGCACGCCCGATCCGCGCGACGCCGGTCCGTGGCCGATTCCGGTCAAGGTAACCGACGCCTGCGGGCGCTACGACGAGAAGCGGTTCCTCCTGTGGGTGGAGCCCGCGGGAAGCGTGCAGCCCGGCGATGCCAATTGCGACGGCGCCGTCGACAACTTCGACATCTCCGCGTTCATCCTCGCGGTGACGAATCCCGAGGGATACGCAGGGCAGTACGACTGCTTGGTCAATTGCGATATCAACGGCGACGGTGACGTCAATAACTTCGACATCTCGCCGTTCATCACGCTGCTGACGAAGTAAGCCATCCCAGGTGCGCCGCGGGGTGCCGGACGCGGACCCCGCGACGTGCAGCGTGTTTCTCGCGCCGCCGGGGGCAGTGGCCACATCACCGCTACGGGTCATGCCTCCTCCGGGCCCGTCGGCGGAACGATCGGGCCCTGCCCCCGCGGCGGCGCAGTTCTCATCCGCGGCTCCGAACCGTGGGGGGCGGAGCCGCCTTCGTGCCCTTCTCTTCGTAAACGACACCTCCGTGTCGAACCCTCCGCGCCGGCGCCTCCAGCTTCATCCCCCGCCGGCGCACTCCTATTCTCCTCACAGTGGCGGACCCGGCCTTACCGCGACTCACGCGCCGCGCGCGGCATGTCTCCTGCTCCACTCTCTCCTGCTCGCCTTTCTCGCGCAGCGCGTGTGGCAAGCTGGGGTCAGCAGTGTTGCATGCTGAAGGGAGGAGTGTGGCATGCTGAAGCCTTAGGCGCCGGCATGAAGGATCTCAAGGCGGCCAGACCCGCGCACCAGCCTCGGGCGTGCTACGTTCCTGGTGGCTCGCCGCATCAAGGCCGGCGGGCCGCCTCGATGTCCTCGGGCCGCCGCTTGTCTGGCATGCAGGCGTAGCCACACTCGGGGCAGACTCCGCTCGTATTGCCCGTCAGGTTGTACCCGCACTCTTTGCAGGCGTACGGATCACGCGATCGTACGAGCCACAGCCGCCCGCCGACGAGCCCGAACAGCACGAGGAACATCCACAGCGGAACGCGGATGGGGTAGCCGAAGACCCCCGCTCGCAGCAGGGCAGCCGTGATTTGCTCAATCACCGGCGGCGTGACGACTACGCCAGAGCCGTTGCCGCCGGATTGGAGCAGTGGGTTGACGCTGCTGGGCATCCAGAAGCCCGGCACGACCCACACGTTGCCCTCCCACAGCAGAAATCGGACCCGGTTGCATGAATCAGTGTACTTCACCGAAACGCCGAACGAACCGGCGTAGACCGCCGCGAACAGGAGAAAAGCGACGGTGCAGAACCACTTCACCCGCCGCAACCAGTCCGGCGGTCGACGTCGCCTCTGTGGTTGCGCCTGCCGTTCGCTCTCTGTGCGCTCACTCAATACGGCCACTGCTTCTCCTAACCTTCGTCACTGATTGCCTCTAACGTGGCCTGACTGATGCCGTGCGCTTTCTGTAGGTCTTGAAGAAATTGCTGCTTCAGTCTCTGCACGCACGCATACTGCAGTTCCCGGCGTTCGTCGGGCGTGCACCGACTATTCGGGACAATGAGCCGATATGTCCCTCGACGGGCCGTCAGCACTCACCCTCGCCACAATCTTGTTCTTCCTCTGCTGGGCGTCCCGCCGATATGGCCCAAGATACTTCGATTGAACTGACTGACACCCACTCCCCGCCGCGATCGATGTACAGATCCGGTACACTAAAGGCACCCCTCCTCTTCTCTCGGTCATGCGGCCCGCGAAACCACGCATGCATTGATATTCCCTTATGGATCTCCCCAACCAGCAAGTCATCGAGGCGCCCGCGTGCTCCGTTCTGCAAGACGGTATCGTCCAGGTGCCCTGGTTCACGTCGGACGCCTCCGGAATCCACCAGTTCCAGTGTGATATCCAGTATGCTGATACTGAGACGTCTCGTGCCAGCCACGCCCTCCACGATGTGCTCCGTTTGCTTGCCAGTCTTGGGGTCCACGGTTGTTACTTGTAGCGTGCCGGCAATCACGTACGGCTCACGACTGTGAGGCCCCGCGATCATGATCAAGTCCTTACCCGTCTCAAGATCATGACCAGCAAAGGCCTCAAGCTCTCCCACCTGAGTAATGATCGTGCTTTGCGCGAATACTTGGCGAGCTGCATTGCTCTCTAGATCCAACAATCGCTGGACGGGAGAGCAGTGTCCGGACGCGAACGACACTGCAATCTCGACTGCCGCGCACTCCACGCTCTGGTTGCCCACTGTCGCGACGTACCGTCCGGGCGGCAATTTGAAGCGGCCGCAGCGCCGACCGCCTTCCGCCGTCTCCGGCGGAGGGCACTTCTCCAGCACGAGTCGCGCAAACACCTCAAGTGTTATATGTCCGCCTGTCTCGGTGTCCATTATCTGCGTATGGGCCGATACTTGGGCCAGGCCCACGTCTTGCGCCGCCACCAGACGCACCTCACTAATCAAGGGCCTGGGGGTATCGGCCACTGCGCGCAAGATGTCGATCGCCGTGTGGCGTGTTGGAGTGTCCTTGCGAAGCTCGTCCACGGTTAGCGTAGCAACACCTTGTGCCTGGGCGAGCTTGATGGCTGACGCCGTGAACCCACGTGAGTGAACCGCGACCACCCTGTCCAGTCCGCATTGCTCTCGCTTCCCGCAGAGGTGGTCGATCCACTCCGGTCCAGCCCTGCGCTTATGATCTCGGCACTCGAATGCGCAACGGTACTCCTCGGCGCCGGTAGCCTCCACAAGTACGTCGACCTCGGTCTCTTTCTCTGTTACGCGATTGAAGACCATCGCGGACTCTGTGACGCGCACGTTCGGGTCGCTGGACCAGCGCTGAAGCCAACCTATCAACGCTTGAAAGGCGTTTGTCCGTCGAGGCATAATGCTGACATCCTAAACCGCACCAGGGCCTGCGGGCAAACGCGGGTGGGTGCCCTCCTGTCTGCCGGCGCAGAATCCGCCAGAATCCAACAGGCTCCGCCAGCTTGCGACAATCTCACAGTCTTGCTTTGCCCCGCCCCCATCGCGCGTCTATGTTCCTTGTGCGCATGTGCACCGCCAAGAATCTCATTTACGTCGCGCGCAGAGAGGAGACGCTTGAGACCCTTGCCCCCGCGAACACGCCGTCGTCGGCGTCTGTGCCTCGTTGTCTTCTCCCGGCTTTCGACGTCGGCCACGGGGGGCCGACGCTACGAAGACGTGCGGTACGGAGCCCGGACGCTACACGTCTGCCGACGGCGCGGTCATGCGCTGCGGATCGAGCGCCTCGTTGAGACGCGCTTCATCCAGCACGTTGCGCTCGCGGGCGATTTCGCGGACGGTGCGGCCGGTGCGGTAGGCTTCCTTGGCGATCGCCGCCGCCGCGTCGTAGCCGATCAGTGGAGCCAGACTGGTGCACATGGCCAGCGATTGTTCGATCGTCGCCGCGCAGCGCTGCCGATCGGCCTGCAAGCCGGCGATGCATTTGTCCACGAACACGCGGCAGACGTTGCTGAGCAGCCGCATCGCCTCGAGCACGTTGTGGGCCATCACGGGCATGCCCACGTGCAGGTCGAAATTGCCCAGCACCGCGCCGGCGTGGGCGACCGCCGCCTCGGCCCCGATGACCTGGGCGCAGACCTGGAGCACGGCCTCGCAGATGACCGGGTTCACCTTGCCGGGCATGATGGAGCTGCCGGGCTGCGTCGCCGGCAGGAGCAGTTCGCCGAAGCCGCAGCGTGGCCCGCTGCCGAGCCAGCGGATGTCGTTGGCGATCTTGGTGAGGCTGAGGGCGATGGTCTTGAGTGTGCCGGCCAGGCCGATCAGGCCGTCGCGGGCGGCCTGGGCCTCGAAGTGGTTCGGCGTCTCGCGGAAGGCTTCGCCGGTCAGCGTGCTGAGCAGCGTGCAGACGCGGGCGGCGAACTCGGGGTGTGTGTTCAGGCCGGTGCCGACGGCTGTCCCGCCGATGGGCAGGTCGCGCAGCATGGCCAGCGGGCACTGCAGGCGGTGGATGGCGTGCGTGATCTGTGTGGCGTAGCCGCTGAACTCCTGGCCGAGGCGGATCGGTGTGGCGTCCATGAGGTGTGTCCGCCCGATCTTGATGACGTCGGCGAACTCCTCCGCCTTCGCCGCCAGCGCCTGTTGCAGCGTCTCCAGTGCCGGCAGCAGGTCCCCGCGCAACGCCTCAACGCCGGCGACGTGAATCGCCGTGGGGATGACATCGTTCGAGGATTGTCCCATGTTGACATGGTCGTTGGGGTGAACAGTCTCGCTGGTGAGCTGACGGCAGCGGTGGGCGATCACCTCGTTGGCGTTCATGTTCGTACTGGTGCCCGAGCCCGTCTGGAACACGTCGAGGACGAAGTGCTCGTCGAGTTGGCCGTCGACGATCTCCTGCGCCGCCTGACGGATGGCGGCGGCCCGGGCGCTGTCGAGCCGGCCGAGATCCTCGTTGGCCGTCGCCGCCGCGTGCTTGATCAGGCCGAGGGCCCGGATGAACCGGCGGCCGAAGCGGTAGCCGCTGACGGGGAAGTTGAGCACAGCCCGTTGTGTCGAGGCCCCGTAGAACGCCTCGGCCGGCACTTCCATTTCGCCCATCGAGTCTCGTTCGATGCGTGTCGCTGACATGGTCTGCCCTTCTGTGCCTCGGATGTGTCACAGGCCCGGCCCGATCCGCGCCATTCCACCAGTAGGAGTGTAGTCGGCGAGTTGGCGGGGGCAAAACCAGGGTCGCGATCCGCCGGCGGCGGGGCAGTTTGCCGTTGAGGGACAGTCGGGCAATGGCCTATACTGGGTTTCGAGGAGGACTCCGTGGCGCCACGCGGCGATTCGCGCCACCGTCCGCAACTTACGCGCATTTCAGGACTTGCAGAGGAGGAGATCCGTGGAGCGACTGCGCCCATTTCCGATCTTCGTGACTGCGCTCGTGACGGCCGGCCTGGCTGTGCTGGCTCCGGCTGACGGGCTGTTCATCGGCATCGGTGATCTGCCCGGTGGCCAGGAGAACAGCAAAGCCCTGGGCATCTCCGCCGACGGCTCGACCGTGGTCGGCATCTGCAACATGCACATCATCAGCGGCGACGGCAACGCGTTCCGCTGGCGCCCGTCGGAGGGCATGATCAACCTGGGCAGCCTCGGCGGCGGCTCGTTCCCGCACTCGGCGGCGTACGGCGCCAGCGCCGACGGTTCATGGGCCGCCGGCTTCTCGCAATCTCCCGAGTCGTTGCCGTACGACGAGGCCTTCCGCTGGTCCGCTGGTGCCGGCATGGTCGGGCTGGGAGACTTCGGGGGCGGCACCTACGACAGCAGGGCGTACGGGATCTCCGGCGACGGCTCAGTTGTCGTCGGGTCCAGCCAGAGCAGCGCGGGCCGGATGGCCTTTCGCTGGACGGAGGCCGACGGGTTGCAGCCTGTCCCCGGTCTTCCCAGCGGCGACACCTACCGGGAGGCGCTGGCCATTTCGACGGATGGCACGACGGTGGTCGGCTACAGCGGGCCGGAGATCTGCCGCGCGTTTCGCAGTCGCAACGGCCTGAACGCGCAGTTCCTCGGCGATCTGCCCGGCGGGTCGACGTACAGCAAGGCGTACGGTGTCTCCGCCGACGGATCGTGCATCGTGGGGATGAGCTCGTCCGAGAACGGCATGGAGGCGTTTCGCTGGACGCAAAGCACGGGGATGGTCGGGCTCGGTGATCTGGAGGGTGACTCGTTCCATAGCTGGGCCAACGGCGTGTCGGCGGATGGCTTGGTCATCGTCGGTTGCGGCGACGGCGAGGACTACTACGGCGAAGCCATGATCTGGACCGCGGATCTGGGCGCACGGACCTTGAGGTCGTTTCTCGTCGACGAGCACGGGATGGAGCTGAGCACGTGGCAGCTTCGCGAGGCGACGGCGATCTCGGCGGATGGCACGGCTATCGTGGGCTGGGGCATCAACCCCTCCGGCCGGCACGAAGGATGGGTGGCGTACATCCCGGAGCCGTCGGCGATCAGCCTGCTACTCGCAGCGCTGGCCGCGGGCGCGCTGCGCCGGCGATAAGACGAACTGCCGGTGTGAAGCGGCTACGGGCTACTGGGCGAGCAGGGCCTGCAACGCGTGGCGGGACTTGTCCATCACCGCGTCGTGCAGGCTCTGGCCGTGTGAATCCATCGTAACCACGCAGGGGAAGTCCTCGACGCGGATTTGCCAGAAGGCCTCGGGTACGCCGAAGTCGAGCTTGTGCACGGCGAGGACCTCTTTGCAGCTCTCGGCGATGAGTGTGGCCGCGCCGCCGATGGCGTGCAGGTAGGCGGCGCCGTACTGCTGGCAGGCGGCGAGCGTGCGGGCGCCCATGCCACCCTTGCCGATAACGGCCCGCAGGCCGAAGTGCTGGATGACGTCGGCCTCGTAGGGCTCCTCGCGGATGCTGGTCGTGGGGCCGGCGGCGACGAACTCGTACTTGCCGTCGTCGCGCTTACGGACGACGGGGCCGCAGTGATATATGACGCCGCCGGTCAGCCCGGCGCGCAGTATGTCGTAGAGCGGTCGCTCGGTGGGCGGACACTTGCCGCGTATGAAGCTTTCGACCATGTACTTGTGGGCGGCGTCACGGCCGGTGAAGACCACGCCGCTCAGCAGGACCTGGTCGCCGATCTTGAGGCTGCGAATCTGCTCTTCGCTAATGGGGACGGTGAATTTAGTCGCCATGCGTTCCACTCCGTGACCCGGCTTGCCCGAGGCATCGCGCGGGTTGCTTCTGTCCGGCGCCCGCGCCTACGGCGCGGTGATCTCGACCTGGCCGTCGTTGATCGTCATGATCTTTCGGCGATCGGCCCAGCACATGTAAGCGATCGAGACGAAGAATGATGCTGGCAGGCGGTGCAGCTCGGCCACCTTGACGCTGAGGACCGTCGTGCGGCCGCCGAAGCCCATGGGGCCGATGCCAAGCGCGTTGATTTCGCGGTGAAGCTGCTTCTCGAGCTCGTCCAGTTGGAGGTCGGCGTTGTGGTCGCCGAGGGGACGGAAGAGTTGCTCCTTGGCCTTGACCATACTGGTGCCGCGATCGCCGCCGATGCCGACGCCGAGAATGCCCGGGGCACAACCGAAGCCCTGGGCCTGGAAGGCGGCGTCGAGGATGGCCTGGCGGACCCCCTTGAGGTCGCGACTGGCAGCGAACTGGGGCGAGGGAATGCTGTACTGGGCCCCGCAGTTCTCCGAACCGCCACCCTTGAGCATCAGGCCGATGCGCAGCCAGGCGTGCTCGTGTTCGTGGAAGTGGATGGTGGGGAAGTCGATGCCCGTGTTGTCGCCGGAGTTCTTGCCCGACAGGGCGGCGACAGCGTTGGGCCGCAGGTAGGCGGCTTTGGTCGCGATGCGCAGGGCGTCCTGGATCTGGACGGCCATTTGTCGTTGGGAAAACCCCTCCGGGTGCCAGATGTGAAAGTTGGGCGTGCCGGTGTCCTGGCAGATGGGCCGGCCGGTCTCCCGCGACAGGCGCACGTTTTCCAGGATGGTTTCGAGGGCGCCGCGGGCCGCCGAGTCGGGCGCTTCAGCAGCACAGGCGTCGCGAAGGGCCTGCTCGACGTCGGGCGATAGATCGGTGGAGGTGGATTTGATGAGCTCCACCAGATGGTCCGTGATGTTGTCCATGGTCACCTCTTACCAGAATGACCCCGGCACCTCCCCACGGACCGTCATTATGGGGCCATCCGTCGTCGGGTCAACCGCGGTATTCGCCACGGACGGGGCGGTCGGTGATGCCGAGATACTGCTCGATGCGTTGTTCGAGGAAGAGGGCGTGTTCAGGGTCATCGAGCATGCCGAGTAGCTTGATTCGCCCGCCGCCGACGGTGGCGGCATGCAGTTCGTACTGCACGCTGGTTCTGCCGCGGTTGCTGTGCCGCAGGCGCTCACGGCAATAGAGCTGTTCGAGATCGCCGGTGGGCACGACGCGGTTGCCCGGCCAGGGTAACGGACCGTGGCGGATGGCCAGTTGCCCGGCGTCGACCGTGATGACCGTGCGGTTCACAAAGCCGCAGAGGGTGAAGTAGGTCAGCCCAATGCCGACCGCGACGTGCAAGATGGGGAAGACGGCCATGATCCAGGGGGCGTCTCCGCCGAAGGCTATCGAGTACCAGAACACGAGAAACTCGTCCCAGAAGGCGCAGAAGAAAACGAGGAAGATGAAGGCTGGCGAGAACCAACGGCGAGTGATGCGGAGGTTGCCGTCCCAGTCTTCGACGTGCAGGCCGCGGGGTTGGGGGACGGGCACCTCGTCAGACGCCGCTGACCGGGTCACCGGGCCGCCGCGCTCCCGGTCCAGGGCGTCGGCGAAGCTGAAGACGGCGTTGCAGGTGCGGCAGCGGGCGATGGCCGAGTCGACGTTCAGGTCGTCCGCCGGAATCTGCGCGCCGCAGTGTGGGCAGTGTACGTGCATGGCCAACCTCCGGAGGCGCCGGCCGCCCGGCGCCGCGGGCGGCTACGGCGACGGTGTATCTTCCGGCGAAAGGAGCAGGGGGGCCAGGATGTGCTCGACGAACGCCGCCGAGGTGCCGTCCGTGTGCATGCCGTCGTAGCCGTAATCCCGGTAGTGCTTGCGATAGGGCATGTTGCGCAGGCGCGGGCCGTACACTTCGGCGACCGGCGTGTCTTCGCCGGTGGGCGCGGCGAAGCCGAAGAGGCCGGCGACGTTGATGCCGCGCGTCCGCCGATCGACCGAGCCGGTGATCGGCACGGCGTGAAGGAGGACGGGGTCATCGGGAGAATAGAAGTTGTATAGGCGGCCGCGCACGTGCCGCAGGGCCGGTCGCAGGTCGTAGTCGCGGGACATGCTGCTGCCGAGGAAGACGACGTTGTTCACCTGGAGTTCGTCGGGCAGATTTTCGAGGGCCCAGGTCGTGATTCCTGTTCCCGCGGACAGGGCGATGATGTTCACCGGGCACGCCGGATGATGGCGCAGATAGGCTTCGACGCGTTGGGCCAGCCGGTGCGCCTGCTCCTCGTTGCGCGAACGGTCAATCTGGTCGCGCAGGTGGCTGGGGATGAGACCCTGCCAGCCGAAGACTTCGAGCGAGCCCTCGTAGCCGGCTTGGCGCAGGCCGTGCGGCACGTCGATCGTGCCGATGTGGCCGAAGGGCCCGGCGCCGCCGACGTAGTAGGTGCGGCCGTGCTCGCTGCCCGTGGCGTCGGTGCCGAGATAGGTGATCCAGGTGCAGCCGGTCAGGCAGCAGAGACCGGCGCAAAGCAGGAGGGTGAACCACCCCGCCAGCCTGTGGCGAACGCACCTCAACAACACAGAGTGAAACCTCCCGTGGACGGTTCCGGTCAGCGATCCGGGGACCGTCGGCCGAGTCGGTGGATCAGGGTCCGGCGGCGTCCAGCACCTCGTCTTCGACGTAGATGGGCACGTCGCTGGCCACCCCGAGGGCGATGGCGTCGGACGGGCGACTGTCGACGTCCACGAGCTCGCCGTGACTGCGGAGGATCAGTTGGGCGTAGAAGGTGCCTTCGTGCAGGTCGTTGACGACGATCTTCTCCAGTTCGGCGGAGAGGGTGTCAATGACGTTGGCCAGGAGGTCGTGCGTCATGGGCCGCTGCGTGCGCAGGCCCTTGAGACGCCGGTCGATGGCGAGGGCTTCGGTCAGGCCGATGACGATGTGTAGTGTCCGGGAGCCGTTGCGTTCGCGCAGGACGATTAGCTGACGCTCGCGCGTCTCGCAGATCACGATCCTGGCCAGGTCCATCCGGACTTCCATACGCCGCCTCACCTTGGGCCGAACCGCAAGCTATCCCTGCCGCCGGGGGCTGTCAAGGAAAGCTGTGGTGGCGTGGCGGCGTGCGATTGACCGCGCTCCGCCGGGCTTCCTATGCTGGGCGCCGGTTGTTGCCGATAACCTGCATTCTGCGAGGCCGATCGCCGTGCTGCGTCTGCTGGCTATCCTGGTTCTTGTGCCGATGGCGGCACTACTCGTCTGGCTGGGGCTTGGCCCGGCTCCCGAGCGTGCCGACTTCGTGCTCACGTCCGACGAGCCGCGCACGCTGGACCCGCATGGCGTGAGCTGGATTCCCGAAATCCAGATCGCCAACGCCCTGTTCGAGGGGCTGACGCGGGCGGGGGCGGAGACGTTCCTGCCGGAGCCGGCGGTCGCCGAGTCGTGGGAGGTCAGCCCGGACCAAACCGAGTGGACGTTTCACCTGCGGCCGGAGGCCCGCTGGTCGAACGGCGATCCGGTGACGGCGGAGGACTTCCGGTTCGCCTGGCTGCGCGTGCTCGACCCGCACGTGGCTGCGCAGTACGCGAGCCTGCTGTTCGTCGTGCGCGGTGCCGAGGCATACTACCGCTCGCGGGCGGATGATGATCCGGGCAACGATGTGCCTGCGGGCGAGGTGGGCGTGAGCGTCGACGACGCGCAGACGTTGCGCGTGACGCTGGCGGCGCCGTGTTCGTACTTCCTGGACCTGACGTCGTTTCCGACGTTGGCTCCGGTGCATCGGCCGACGATCGAGCGCTGGGCGTACCGCGACGGGCGCGTGCTGACGGTAACGCAACATCTCTGGACGCGGCCGGAGAATATGGTCTGTAACGGGGCGTTCGTGCTGGCCCGCTGGACGTTCAAGAAGCGGATACTGCTGGAACGCAATCCGTTCTACTGGGACCCGGCGGGCACCAACGTCAACACGATCGAGGTGTACATCTCGAACGATCCGAATGCGGCGCTGATGGCGTACGAGGCGGGGCGGGTGGATTTGATCCGCGGCATGGAAACGCCGGTGGCGCGGGCTCTGCTGGCGGCACAGCAGGCGGGGCAGCGGAACGACTTTCACATCGGCGATCGGTTCGCGACGTTTTTCTATCGCGTGAATTGTCGCCGGCCGCCGCTGGATGATGCGGATTTGCGGCGGGCGTTGTCGCTGGCAATCGACCGGGAGGCGATTTGTGCGCATGTGATGGGGTTGGGGGAGGCGCCGGCGCGGACGTACGTGCCGCCGGGAGCGGTGCCGCTCATGCCGCGGCAGACGCCGGACGGGAGGACGGTTTACTACGCGCCGCCGGCGGGGCTGGGTGAGGGGTTGAGTCAGGCGCAGCGTGAGGTGCTGGCGCGCGAGTACCTGGAGCGGCACCTGCGGCGGGCGGGGCTGGACGGGCCGGGGGCGCTGCGGCCGTTGGAGCTGGCCTTCGGAGCGGACCCGGAGCAACGCCGCGTCGCCGAGGCTGTGCAGCAGATGTGGGTGAGCGCGCTCGGTATTCGCGTGGATCTGCGGGCGATCGAGGGCAAGGTGCTGAGCACGCGCATTCGCGAGTTGGATTATGACCTGGCTCGCAGCAACTGGTACGGCGACTACCTCGACCCGAGCACGTTCCTGAACATGTTCGCTACCGGCGACGGGCAGAATCGTACGGGGTGGTCGGACTTGCGCTACGACGAGCTGATCGCCGCCGCGGCGCGGGAGCCGGACAACGAACGCCGTTACGAGCAACTGGCCGAGGCGGAACGCATCCTCTGCACCGAGGGCGTACCGATCATTACGGTCTTTCATCGGCGGGGGAACTTCCTGCTACGGCCGGGCTTCGCCGGTCTGAACGATCACGTGCGCGATCTGCTGCCGATCCACCGGGTTCGGCGGGTTGCGGAGTGAGAGGGGCGGCCGTCACGGTGGGTGGGCGGATCAGGCCGGCCGGCGGAAGTGGTCGGCGTTGATTTCCATGAAACGCCGCCATTTCTCGGGCAGCTCGTCCTCGGCGAAGATGGCCTTCACGGGGCACTCGTCGACGCAGAGGCCGCAGTCGATGCAGATGTCGGGGTTGATGAAGAGCTGCTCGGCGGCGTCGAAGTCGGGCTCGTCGGGTCGCGGGTGGATGCAGTCGACCGGACAGACCTCGACGCACGAGGCGTCCTTCACACCACGGCACGGCTCGGCGATGTAATGCGACATGCAGGTTGCTCCGTGATAGTGGTACCGCCGGCGGCGGCACCACGCGGCCCGGCTCAGTTGCGGTGATTATAGCAGGGGGCGGGCGGGGAGGCAGAGGGGGCCGCGCGTCGGACGCCGCTCGTGGCAGATGTGCTACTGCGGCCTCGTTGCGTGGCGGTACTTGATGGGTGCTCGGCATCCGGGCGTTGATTCGAGCTGTATATTCTGGGTACGATCACGGGTGGTTAGTCGAGAAGGCGCGGTCGCCGGCGAGGTCGCCGGGTGACGGCGGAGGGTGGTGACGCGTGATGGCTCTTGGTTCGCGTATCGTGGGGAGTTGGCCGCGGCTGTGGCTCGGCGTGGCCAGTCTCGTCGTGGCGGCGGTGATCTGGCTGCCGCTGGTGCACTACCTCTTCCGGTGCGATCCCGCGGAGTACCGGTCGGTCGCCGATGTCCCGCCTCGGGCCGTCAAGCTGGCGGCGCGGCACGTGCGCCTGTGGGATGATCCCGCACAGCGCCGGCGTGCTACGGACGTGCTGCGGGCGTGCAATCCTGAATGGGACCTCATGTCGCGCGGCTACCTCGTGCTGTCGCTGGCCAACATGTCGCTGCGTGAGCCGGCCAGGCAGGAGGCGGATCTGGCCACCATCGATCAGATCATCGACGACACGCTCGCCGCCGAGCGGGAACACGGCCACGGTCATTTCCTGCTGCCTTATGCGCACGCGCGGCCGTTCGTGCTCCGGCCGGCCCGCAGTCAGCATGTGGACAGCCAGATTGGGCTGATGCTGGCGGCGCGCTGCGTGCTGAAACGTAGCGAGAGTTATGGTGAACTCCTGCGCGAGCGGGTCGAGATCATGCAGCAACGCATGGAAGCCAGTCCGGTGCTGGCCGCGGAGAGCTACCCCGACGAGTGCTGGATGTACGACAACGTCAACGCTCTGGCGGTGATGCGGCTGTCCGATGTGCTGTTCGGGACTGACCACGCGGACTTCCTGAAGCGGTGGCGCGAGGTGGCGCCGCCGCGGCTGAGCGATCCGGGCTCGAAGCTGCTCATCTCGAGCTTCACGTGTTCGGGGACGGCGTTGGACGGGCCGGAGGGATCGACGATCTGGATGGTCGCGCATGCGCTTCAGCTTGTGGATGCGGATCTGGCTCGCGAGCAGTACCGGCTGGCCCGACGGGAACTGTCGCGGACGCTGCTCGGCTTCGGCTATGCGCGGGAGTGGCCGGACTCGTGGGTCGGGCCGGCGGATGTGGACAGCGGACCGCCGATTCCGGGGCTCGGCGTCAGTGCGGGGTCCAGCGGAACCGCCCTGATCGCGGCGAGCGCGTTCGACGATACGGTGTACCTGGCGGAGCTGTTCACGACGCTGGATTTCGCCGGCTTCCCCCAGGAGGACGAGCGTACGCTGCGCTACTGTGCGAGTAACGAGTTGGGCGACGCGGTCACGCTCTATGCGACGGTGCTGGGGCCGCTGTGGGATTGGGCCCTGTCGGAGGGGCGGCCATGAAGAAGCTGTCACTGGCGGGGTTGCTGTCGCCGGTCAGCCTGCTCATGGTGGCGGCGCTGCTGATGGCGGCCTATGCGGTCTGTCACGCCGCCGGCTGGCGGGAGTATGTGGGCGTCATCTCGGGGACGTACTCGACGACGGCGGGTTCGGTCGACACGCAGATCGTGAAGGCTGGTGTGTACGCGGGTCTGTACTTCGCCGTTGTGCTGCTGGTTCCCGTGCTGGTATTGGCGGCGTTGCTGCAAGTGCTGGTGCTGCGGGTGTTTCGCCGTCGGCATCTGCGGGCGTCGGGACAGCTCGGCGAGGTTTCGGGCGACGGTGCCGATGGGGCGGAATAGCCGGCAGTGACGGGGTCGCGGCGCCGTCCGGACGCCACTGCGGATTCGTCTGCCCGGGCAGAAAAACGGCTGTACAACGCGGGGGCGGCAGGGCATATTACTAGTGAAGACCTATCTGAGGGGTTCCACGGCGTGGGTTCCGTGGACACGATCGGCACAGGAGGGCCTTCGGCTCAGGCCGAGAAACAGGAGATCGACATGTTGAAGGGGACTTTCAGCCTATTGGCCGTGGTGGCGGTTTGCGCCTGCGCCGTTGTGGTGCAGGCGGCCGTGGTGATCGAAACCGTACCCGTCGGCAACCCGCGCAACGCTGGCGAGCTCTCCGGCGGCGGCTCGGGCGGAGTTGGCCCGAGTCGAACCTGCGGCTCGGTGTATTACACGTACAACATGGGTAAGTACGAGGTGACGGCAGCGCAGTACACCGAGTTCCTCAACGCCGTGGCTGCGACCGACACGTACGGCTTGTACAACACGAACATGTGGTCGAACGGTAGCGGCTGCAAGATCGAGCGCTACGCCGGCAGCGGCACTCCCGGCGACCCGTACCAGTATCGCGTGGCGGACGACTGGGCGAACCGCCCGGTGAATTACGTGAGCTACTGGGATGCCTGCCGGTTTGCGAACTGGCTGCACAACGGGCAGCCGACGGGGGCGCAGGGCGATGGCACGACGGAGACGGGGGCCTACACACTCGACGGCTACAACGGCATAGACGGGCGGGAGATCCACCGCAACGGCGAGGCCACCTGGGCGGTGCCGAGCGAGGACGAGTGGTACAAGGCGGCGTATCACAAGAACGACGGGGTGACGGGCAACTTCTACAAATTCCCAACGCGCCGCAATGCTCCTCCGTGCAACGACCTGGTCGACCCTGATCCCGGCCACAACGCGACGTACTACGACGATGGCCAGACGATCGGCAGTCCCTACTACCGCACGGAAGTGGGGGCCCACGAGAACTCCGGCAGCATGTACGGCACCTTCGACCAGGGCGGGAACGTCATGGAGTGGAACGAGGCGATCATAGTCACGGCATTCGACTATACACGGCGCGGCGTGCGGGGTGGGTGCTACTTCAACGAGGACCGCTACCTATCCGCGCGGCGCCGCGACCTGCAGATCCCGGCGGACGAGTCCTCCGCCTGCGGGTTCCGTGTCGCCGAGGTTCCTGAGCCCGCGTCGATAGTGATGCTGGCCCTGGCGGGCATGGGGCTCATGCGGAGGAGATAGGGCGGCGGTCTGACTCCTGGCCCCTCGGTTCGCTTGCTCTTCAATCGCGGCGGGTGGCAGTTCGCGTGAGCGGGCACTCGTGGAGCGAGACGGCGGCCTTCCTGGCGTCGCCCGCGGCCAAGACGGCGGTCGCCGCACTGCGGACGATGTCGCCGGTCTGGCACGAACTCTTTACAGGGACCGGATGACGAACGCGCGGCTGACGAACGAGTTAGCGGGCTCCTGACCGCTACAGGCGTGACGTTCGCCTGCGGTGCAGGCGCCGGGATTGTCATCGTGAGGGGCGCCTGCTAGTATCAGGCAGTGGGCAAGGCAAGTCGAGGCGTTGCGACGGTGCTTGGGCGTCGGCTGCACGCGCAGCGTTCAGGTTGTCCGGGTCCGTTGGGGACCGTCCAGGCAACGCCCGTCGTGGCAGCCGGATACGAGTTGCCACGATTGCGACAGCGGATGCTCGTCAGAAGCACGTCGATGTTGGTCTTCCAGTGGTCTCGTATGCAGGGGAAGAGAAATGACCGATCGCGGCTGGCGGACCGTGTACGGCGTCATTCGTGACCCGCTCAGGAAACGGTTTTCAGTGCAGGAACTGCGCGCCGTGTTGGGCAAAGCCGGCTTCGATATAGTGGCGCTGCCTCGCGACGATGATCGCGCGAAGATCTTCGCAAAGGTCGACGCAGCGTTTGAGAAGATGTCGGAGCGTGAGAAGGCCGCCGCGCTGTCGATCCTCGCGGAGGAACTCACGAAAGGGGACGACGGGCTGCTCCAGGAGTCTCGAACTGCGTTGGAAAGGCATGGCTTCGACTACTTCGACGGCGTGTTCTCGTATGTGGAGCTATTCGACGAACGAGACCGCCCGTTCGTTCCCGAAAGCGCTATCCCGGATCTTTCCAAAGCACTGACCCGGCTTGCTGACCACGACTACAGCGGTGCGATCGGCGCGGCATGTGGTGCTGTCGATTCGGTCACACAGAGAATCTACGCGGCTGCGGGAAGACCAGTTCCTGATGGTTTTCAAGGGAAGGTGTGCTCAGTGCTCAAGCCCCTTTGGAGCGGACTTGTTTCGCGACTCGTCGATGAAATCGGCATGAGTCAGAGCGATGCGGCCGATCTGGTGAAGTGCCTGCGAGGCAGCTGTACGTCGTCGTCGAACGCACTGCAGATCATGCGCAGGACCCTCGGAGACGTGCATGGCGATAAGCCTGCCACCGCCCAAACCGCCTATTACGCAATCAAATCCGCTGCTGCGCTTTGCGGAATGATGAGCGAAGGTCTGCTTGGAGCACATCCAGTGCCAGCTTAAGGGATCAGGTTCCTCCGCCGGAGGCGCCGTGGAGAACGGATCTCGGAGAATGCGGCGCGTTCCTGCACTTCCGTCCATACGGCGAAGCCCCTTCGCCGGAAGGCTGGGGGGGTACGGCGTAGGCCCGAGACAACTCGGGCAGGTGCAACTCGATCAACGGGCTACGATATTGTATGATGGACAAGGAGACTGGTAAGGGTTCTCAAGGTGCGGCGCGGTCGACACATCGAGCCGCAGATGAGCGCGAGTCCAGTTGGAGTGAGGAGGCCTCTGATGACGGGGCGGCGGTATGTGCCATTGGTCCTACTCGTGGCATATGGTTGTTCTGCGAGTCCAGTGGGGGATCGCTCCGCATCCGGGCGTAGTGAAACGGTGAGATCGGCGCGCGGCAATCCGGAAGCAGAAAGGCGCGGCACGGAGCAGTTGCACGGAGAGCGCAGCTATGCAGCCGACCTTGACGGGCTGCAGGCGTGGGCCGACGCGCTCCAGGAGACAAGAGCGTACTTCGACCTGCGATACGGACCGTGTCCGGTCTGCGAAGGCACGGGAAGAGTGAGGAATACGGACCCGGCGCGGCCGCTACTGGTTCCATGCGACTTCTGCGGCGGACGCGGTCGCGTCCTCGATCTCACGGAGTTGGATGATTTCCTCATGCACGTGCTGTTCGGCTTACCGTTCGCCGTGTGGGACGTAACGACCGAGTATTTGGAGCGCATGCAACAGCGAATGGAAAGCGACGCCGATTTCGCCATTGCTGTACGGCGCGCCTCGGCGGTGCTGGGCGTTTCGCTGAACCCATGGGGCCTCGAAGCGGATACACTCGCCTTGCACGGCGAAGTCGCACAGATCGTAGCGATCAATCTGGGCGAGCTGAATCGTCATGTGATGGAAGTGCATAGGCGAGTAGCGAGCGCAACGCTGTCTCTCTATGTGGTGGCAGGAGGAGTCAGGCAGATCCTGAGCGATGGGGATCATCTTGTATTTGTCTTGGACGGAATGGCGACCAATCGTATTGATAGGTCGGCAGAAAGCGTGTCGTTCTTGGTGTGCGCGCCGAGCGCCGATGCTCTACCGGGGCTCAGAGATATACAGCGTTTTCGGCCGCTGATAATCGTCGGCAGCATTGGCGCCCCAGATTGGCTGGCTGAGGATTGCCCGCTCATCATCGACAATATGCGGTGTGGAGACTGGGAGACGGATGCCTACGCCGAGTTGACGAGGGCGGTCAGACGGTCCCGCGACCGGTCGGCAGACCGGTTGGTCGGGCTGATTCGTGAATCGGACGTGCCCGTGATTACGGTACGTTCTTCCCAACCACACGGCGTTGAACGCTTGCTCCAGTTGCTCGGCCAGCGCAGAGCAGACATGTCGCGTTCTGCGGAGCCGTGAAAGGGTCACCGTTCCATTCGCAATCTCCTCTGCTGTGCTTGTGCGGTCTATTGCTCGGCGGGAGCACGTCCGGCGGTCCACCGTGAGGGAGGGGAGGCAGCCAACGTAGGGCGGGTCTCACCCTCCGAGATGAACTGCAGAACGAATCGGTGGGTGGAACCCACCCTACACACTCGGCGGCTTGGCGTGCTTGGCGCGTAGCAACAAACCGGCCCGGGCGGCCGTCGCCGCGCGGGCCGGGTGGTGTTACTGGTCGTGTGCCGGGGCTTAGGAGGCCGCGGCGGCTTTGGCTTTGGGGGTTTGCGTGAGCAGCCATTCGTGCATTGAGCCGGCGGCTTTCTTGCCGTCGCCCATGGCCAGAATGACCGTCGCCGCGCCGCGGACAATGTCGCCGCCGGCGAAGACGCCGGGCATGCTCGTGGCGAGCTTGTCGTCGGCCTCGATATAGCCCCACTTGTTCGTCTTCAGTTCGGGGGTGGCGGCGGTCAGCAGGGGGTTGGCCTTGGTGCCGATCGCCGGGATGGCGACGTCGCAGGGGACGATGAACTCGGAGCCCTTGATGGGGACCGGCCGCCGGCGGCCGGAGTCGTCGGGTTCGCCGAGCTCCATCTGGATGCACTCGACGCCGGTGACCCAACCGGATTCGTCGCCGACGTAGCGGATCGGGTTCGTCAGCAACTTGAAGATGATGCCCTCTTCCTCGGCGTGCTTCACCTCTTCGGCACGGGCGGGCATTTCGGTGCGGCTGCGGCGGTAGACGAGCGTGGCCGTCTCGGCGCCGAGGCGCTTGGCGGTGCGGACGGAGTCCATGGCCACGTTGCCGCCGCCGATGACGACGGCGTTCTTCGGGCGGATGATGGGCGTGTCGAAGTCGGGGAACTCGTAGGCCCGCATGAGGTTCGAGCGGGTGAGGTACTCGTTCGCCGAGTAGACGCCCTTGAGGTTCTCGCCGGGGATGTTCATGAAGACGGGCAGGCCGGCGCCGTTGGCGATGAAGAGGGCGTCGAAGCCCTCCTCGCCCAGCAGCTCCTGGACGGTGAACGTGCGGCCGACGACGACGTTGCAGATGATCTTGACGCCCATCTCGCGCAGGCGGCCGACCTCGGCGTCGATGATCTTGTTGGGCAGGCGGAACTCGGGGATGCCGTAGGTGAGCACGCCGCCGGGCTGATGCAGGGCCTCGAAGATGGTGACGTCGTGGCCCTTCTTGGCGAGCTCGCCGGCACAGGTCAGCCCCGCCGGTCCGGAGCCGACGACGGCGACGCGATAGCCGGTGGAGGCGGCGAGGATGGTTTTGATGTCGAGGTTTTCGCGGGCCCAGTCGGCAACGAAGCGCTCGAGGTGGCCGACGGCGACCGGCGTGCCCTTCTTGCCGCGGATGCAGACCTGCTCGCACTGCTCCTCCTGGGGGCAGACGCGGCCGGTGATGCCGGGCAGGGCGTTGGCGTCGAGCAGGATGCGGGCGGCACCTTCGAGGTTGCCCTCGGCGATCTGCTCGAGGAAGCCGGGGATGTCGATACCGACGGGGCAGCCGTAGACGCACTTGCCGTCCTTGCAACGGAGGCAGCGGTCCGCCTCGAGCTTGGCGATGCTCTGCTGGAAGCCGAGGTTGACTTCCTGGAAATCGCGGTTGCGCACCGTGGCTTCACGTTCGGGCATGTGCTGCCGCTCGATGGCCATCCGCTCTTTGGGGGTCATTGCCATGATGGAGTCACCTGTTAGCGTTGACGGTCGTGGCCGTGGTCAGCGCCCCGCCGCGGCGCCGAGCCTGCACTTGTGCTCGGCGCGGTCGAGGGCTTCCTTCTCCTGCCTGCGGTAGGCGGTGAGACGGTCGGCCAACTCGGCGAAATTGACGAGGTGGCCGTCGAACTCGGGCCCGTCGACGCAGGCGTACTTGGTTTCGTCGCCGATCGTGACGCGACAGCCGCCGCACATGCCGGTGCCGTCGATCATGATGGGGTTGAGCGAGACGATGGTTTTGATGCCGGACTCGCGGGTCAGGTCGCAGATGGCCCGCATCATGGGCACGGGGCCGGCACAGTAGATGATCTCGATGGGCCGCGATTTGTCGGCCATCATGTCGCGGAGCTTGTCGGCGACGGTGCCCTTGTAGCCGTAGCTGCCGTCGTCGGTGGTGGCGTAGACGACGTCGGAGACTTCGCGGAGCTCGTCTTCGAGGACGACCAGCTCCTTGGTGCGGCCGCCGGTGATGGAGGAGACGTAGCAGCCGATCTCGCGGAGGGCGCGGGCCAGGGGGTAGATGACCGCGGTGCCGACGCCGCCGCCGACGAGGACGGCATGCCCGACCTTCTCGATCTCGGTGGGCTGGCCGAGGGGGCCCATGACGTCATTGATGAAATCGCCGGTGTTCTTGAGGAAGAGCTCGCGGGTGGTCTTGCCGATGGCCTTGACGATGAGCTCGATGGTGCCGGCTTGGGGGTCGGCGTGAGCCATGGTCAGGGGGATGCGCTCGCCGGTCTCGCCGAGGCGGATGATGACGAACTGGCCGGGCTTGCGGTGCTTGGCCACCAGGGGGGCATCGATACGGTACCATTTGACGTCAGAGGCCAGTTGCCTGGCGTCGAGGATCTTGAACATAGGCTGCTCCCGGGCGGGCTGGGCACGGATCTCGTCAGGGCGCAGTCCAAGAGCCCGCCGACGGCGGAGGGTGAGCAAGAACCGTGCCACCGGGAATGGGGGTTTAGCGCCGGCGACCCCGGGATATCCGGCCTCGGCTGGGGGATTTTCCCCATCGGCGGTGGCCAGAATGCCGTTACGCGCGGAACGTGACCGAGACCGCTTGCAGGGGCTGCGGTCCGTCGGCGGCGAGTCGGTCGGCGAGGTCGCGGGCCTCCTCCGCCGACGTGCACAGCGTGAAGAACGCCGACCCGGAGCCGGTCATGCGGACGGGGCCGGGGCAGAGTCGGCGGATGGCAGTTATCCAGACCCGCAGGTCGGGGTAGGTGGCCAGGGCGGGCTCTTCGAGGTCGTTGAAGAGGATCGCCGACAGGGCGGGCGGGTCGGCGAGGCGGGCGAGGACGTTGGCGAGGGGCGGGCGGGGCTCGGTCGGCGGGTCGCGGTCCCAGGCGGCATAGACCGCCGGCGTGCGACAGAATCCGCCACCGAGCAGCAGTATGGCGTGGGTGGTGAGGGGGTCGGCGGCTGGGGCGGCAGGTCGAAGAAGGGGACTGGCGCCGAGCCGGGGGGCCTCGCTGTGCTCAGTTGCCGCCGCGGGCGAGGTGCCTGTCCCCTCTTCCGACCGTTTGTCGGGGACGTCACGATCGCCGGCGCGCTGGCTTGGTTCGGCGGCGGGCACGCTTGCCGGCGGGCGCTCAAGCTGCTCGCCGGCAGCGGCAGGTCGGCTTCGGTCGGCGCCGGACTCACTGTCGGTCCGGTCGACGCCCGCGTCGCCTCGTGCCTGACCGGCGAAGACGTCCTCGATCTGGTCGCCGCGGCCGCGGAGGATACAGAGCGGGCTGTGGAAGAAGAGTGGCACGTCCGAGCCGAGGGCGGCGCCGATGCGAGCGAGGTCGGCGACGCCGAGCGACCACAGGTCGTTGAGCAGGGCGAGCGTCGTGGCGGCGTTCGAGCTCCCGCCGCCGAGCCCCGCGCCGGCGGGGATCCGCTTGGCGAGTTCCAGGTGCACGCCGAAGTCGCTGCCCGTGGCCCGGGCCAGCTCATCGGCGGCCCGAAGGGCCAGGTTCCCCCGGTCGGTCGGCAGGCTCGGGTCGTCGCAGGAGAGCGTCCGGCGGCCGTCCGGAGCCGGGTGAGCGGTGATCGTGTCGTGCAGCGAGACCCGGGCGACGAGCGACTCGATCTCGTGAAACCCATCCGGCCGCAAACCAACGACGCGGAGCGTCAGATTGATCTTCGCCGGCGATGAGCGGGTGAGTGGGGGCATGGGGGGATTATACGGGAAGTCACCGGCGCAGGCAGTTGGGATGCGGACGCGCGTGGACTCTCTTGCCGCGGCGTTGGCTGGGAGACTTGAGAAGTGCGGGGGGCCACCAGTCCTGAGCGATTCCGACGAGTGTCGGGCGACGTTCTCCGACGAAGTCACTTCACGCGGTCATGCGCGTGTCCCAGGCTTGCGCCAAGCGTCGCGGCTCGTTTCGCTTCTTCGAGGTAATCCACCACTTGCCTCGGCGGGCAGACAATCCTCGGCTGGCCAGCGCGCGCATCACGTGTCGGTCACCGGCTTCAAGTAGTCGCTTGATGTGACGGGCGGGACCGAAATCGGCCTGCCGGGTGTAGTACATCCAGCCCGCCACCTGCGCTCGTTTGCGTGCAAGCCCTTCGAGGGAATCCGCGCTGACCACCTTCGCCCCACGGAGGTATGCTTCGGCCAGCGCAAGGGCCTTCGCGGTCTGCTCTGCCACGATCTTCACGCCGCGCCGGTTGTTCACGCGCAGGTTGTGCACTCGTTGCTCGCGGTGCTGGGCCGCGAATCCGTTCATCCGTAGCTTTCGGGCGTTGATCGACAGACCGTGACCTTCGATTTGCCTCCGCATCGCGTCGCCTGGCCATTCAGCTAGGCTCGGCGATTGGACCGAGATCACCATGTCGTCATAGGTGCGCGAGTACCGCGAACCGTTCCGCCCGCACGCGGCCGACAGCGCACGATCGGCGTCGTAAAGGAAGAGGTTCAGCGCATCAGAGCTTACCGGTGAACCTTGTGCCATACGACCACGCACGGTGCACAAGAATGACAGGAGCAGCGCCACGTCCGATCCAAAACCCATGCCCAGCAGTCGTTTCTTCAATTCAAGCTGGGAGATCGACGGGTAGCAGTCTCGTACGTCTCGTGTGACCACGTAGCGTCGGCCGAGGTGCCGCCGAGCACTCGTGAAGCATGATCGCGACTTTGCGCCGCCGTGGGCACATGGGTGGGGTGGAACGGCCCGAACCAGGAATCGGTGTAGCTTTCGGAGTATCGACTTGGTCTGAGGCTTGGGTGCGTCGATCTCCCTGATCTTCCCGCACACGCGCTTCTGACGCGTCGGTAGAAACGCGGCGTCCATGTTCTTGGCTAGCGTCCACAGTCTCGCCTCGGACATGCCGACAGCTTTGGCTATGTCAGCGCCCCTCATCGCTTCTGGTTTCATCCGTCTCCGTCTCCGACGACAACGTTGATCTCAGCTCGTCCTCGACAGACAGCATCTTCTGAATCATTGCGACAAGTGCCTGGCTCACTTGGTCTTCGCTCTGCAAACGTCCGTTAGCAGGTTGCGCGAGAATGATGAGCACCTCCGGCGGAATCCGCAGGGCATTCGCGAGCCGTCGCAACACATCCAGTGACGGCTGCCGCTCGCCGTTTTCGACGAGGCTTAGAAACGGAATGCTGACGCCTGCATTGTCGGCGAGCGTAGACAGCCGCATCCCTTTTGCAGCCCGCACTATACGAATGGCCTTGCCAAGCTCTAGCATTGGCAGTCCCTTGAGTTCGATCTGTGAGCACACGCGTTACCCATCGCGCGCTGATATCAGGATGCGAGGAGTGTATCGACCTCTGCCTGGAGTTGATCGAACAGCAGTTCGAGCTTCTCCGCGAGGTCCATAGCCTCCGCCGCGGCCAGGGTCCGACCGTACCGACCGAGTTCTTCGATCAGCGTGGCCAGAGCGACCGCGTCATCCATCGACCCCGAAGTCCCCGAGGCTCTCCGCCGCGCCATTTCTGACGAGAGGAGCTTGCGAATCCGGATGGCGCCATCTTCAACGACGCGAAAGAACTCGCAGGGCCTGGAGGAACTCCCCGACCACACCAACTCATGATGCTGCATACGCAGCCTCCATTGGGTTTGGCGGGAAGAGCATCGCTTCCCGTCGGGGTCCGACCAGCCGGGGACAGTCCCCGGACTCACGATCGGCAGGCCTGGCAGGGGCCAGGCTCCCGCGGCTAGCGCCGCTCCCGGACGAGCCGGGCAACCTCCCCGCGACACGAGATCCCGGGGCAGGTGAGGGGTTTGGAGGCTTGGTGCGATCGGTTATTCAGTTTTCAACTGGGCGCGGACAAGCCGGTGGCCCACTAAACTGCGGGTATTATACCACACAAGTAAAATGGAGTCAACTTTGGTTAAATAATTTTCTCTTTTTCGGACGATCACCTCGCTGCACCGATTGCGCGGTGTGGTGGTCCTGCAGCGTACACGGCTGCGGGTCAACTCCCTCGCTTTCCGGCGTCAGGACGCCGTAGACGCATTCGTGCACGCGGCGGAGGAGAACTCGGGCCAAGGCGATCGCGGGTATGGCGCGGCGGGTGGGCTGCGGAGGGGGCACGGCCGGGCGGCAGCGTGTTGGCTGCGGCGCTGTTTTGCTTCTCAGCAGGCGAAAGGGGTACGTTGCGCCGCGGGGCGCTACAGCTCGTCGTCGGGTTGCAGGGGGGAGTGGTGCCAGGGCCAGTAGCTCATGACCGCTGCTTCGTCTTCGTCGAGGCTGGCGTGGTAGTGATGTGCGTGCGGGCAGGGGAAGCGGAATTCCTGTTGCGTGAAGCCGCGCAGGCGGAGGGTTGCCTCGAACTCGTCCAGCGGGCCGTAGGCGTAGATCACGTTGTGCTGGTCGTAGACGAGCAGGCCGGGGCCGCTGAAGGACTCCACCCAGACGTGGTGCCGACCGTCCTGCTCGAAGAACGTGCGGTATGTTTCGAGGAAGCCGCGGACCGCCGCCGGCGAGATGTCGGCGGCCGCGTATCGTCCTGGTGGCCGTTCCTCCCGGCGGGGAGTGAGCAGGACGTACAGGACGCCGAACGGGCCAGGGAGCAGGTCGAGCAGGGCCAGGATCAGGTTGATGTGGTCGCGCGACGGACCGATAACGAGGCGCATGGGCCCCGTGGTCTGCTCGCGATACCAGAGGTCGCCGTATTCGTGCGGCTGCGGCGGCTGGCGCCAGCGGGGGCTGGACAGTTTCGGCAATCTGATCTTCACGGTTCCACCGGTATAGCAGCCGCAGGGCGAGCCTCGCCCGGCGATCGTTCGATTGTCAGTTCGCGGTCACGCCGCGTCGATGGCGTTTCTGGGCGTTCGATTGTGCGGCGGGTGAGACCCGCCCTACGTGCGGTGTGATCGGCGGGGTGGGAGTGGCGACGTGGCGTGGTGTTCATGGCCGGGGCTCGGTGCTGCTGAGACGCAGGCGGAGGAGGAGGTCGTTGAGGGCGGGGGCGGCGGTGGGGTCGGGTGGTAGGGGGCTGGTGGCGGAGGCGGCTTCGAGGGTGGCGGTCAGGCGGCGGTATTCGTGCTCGTGGAAGGCGAGATCGGTGTCGGCCAGGGGGTCGTGCTCGCCGCCGGCGGTCTTGCGGGCGATGAGGTCGTCGACGTGCGGGAGGCGGTGGGCCTCGTTCAGACGGGGGAGGTTCGCCTCGATCTCGCCGGTACGCATTAGGTGCAGGCCGGCCAGCAGCACGCGGTACGTGTAGAGCAGCGGCTTGAGGCGGCGGTGCTGCTCGACGAGCCGCCACTGCGTGCGGGCGAAGCCGAGGTAATGCAGCGCGTGCTGCTTCGTGACGCAGCCGCGGGCGATGGCCTTCAACTCGTCGTGGACGGGCGTCGTGTGCAACACGAGCGGCGAGTAGAGCTGCTCGAGCACGTACCCGTTCGGGCGGAGCAGCAGGCGGAAGAACTTGCGGACGTCGTGCGTGACGAGGTCGAGATCGACGCCGGCGGGGCCCGTGGTGCACTCGATCGTCTCGGGCGGCGGCGTTAGACCGATAACTTCGCGGAGCGGCAGCACGTGGACGCCGCGAAGGTCGTAGTCGGAGTCCGCCGACGGGAAGCCGTAAAGGTGGGCGCCGCTGATGGTGACGAAGAGGAGCGGGTAGGGCTGGGCGGCGATCACGCTTTGAAGTTGTGGCGGGGCCGGCATGTGGATGAGTCCTTGGGGGCGTTTCGCTCGATCACGCTGGCGTTTCTCGGCGTTCGGTCGTGCGGCGGGTGGAACCCGGCCTACGCGGCTCGATTGTCAGTTCGCGCTCACATCCCGTTCATGGCGTTTCTCGGCGTTCGATTGTGCGGCGGGTGAAACCCGCCCTACCCGGTTGTGGTTGCCGGCTGTGTGCGGCGCCTTCGGCTCGGAGGCAGTCCGCTTCTTCAACCGCGTGATCGGTCGCGCTTGCGTTAGTCAAGGTCGCTGGCGATATTCGAGACCAATCGGCACTTCTCGCAGCGGAAGTCATAGCGGTCGAGCCACTGCTCGTCGAGCTTCCAGGCTCCGCCGCAGTCCGGACAGCGACGCTGAAGCTCGGCCCGGCGGCTGCGCCCGTAGTAACGCATCAGGTCGTAATACGTCGGCACGCCGGTGTTGGCTTCGATTAGTCGGCAGACGTCGCGGCCCTCCTCCGCCAGTTCGCTGTGCGGTTCCGACAACTGTCGATAGGCCAACCGTTCCCCGGCGCCGCTGGCGATCCAGATTGAGTCGAGGTCGCGGTAGTGGTAGGCCCAGAATCGCAGGTCCTCGAAGTTGCCGTACTCGCTCGTCGGCGGGATGCGGTACAGCGGCACGACGCCGCCGCATCCGCCGCAACGCAGCGGCGTCTCGCACGAGAGGAAGTCCGTGGAGAGGATCAGCGCCGGCGGCTTGCGGCAGGTGCAGACCGGGTCCGACTCGGGGTCAGGGCCGAGCACGCGTGTCGAACGCCATTCGACGCCGGCTTTGCGCAGAGCGCGTATGGCATCGCGAACCCGCTTGCTGCGATGTTTGGGGTGCAGCGAGTCGGCGTCCGGCAACGACACGTACCAGCGCCAGCCGCCGCGGATCTCCACAACGGGGGCGTCCTGCTCGATCAACTGCCCGTTTCGCCGGAGTGAGAACAACAACTCGTCGATCGCCCAGCGCACCTCTTCCGGGTCCGCCTTTCGTTTCTGCCAGGTGAAGGTCAGTTCCGCCGTGTGCATGCTGGGCCTCCCTGGGCGACCGCGGCCCTGTTTCCGCAGGGTCCGTCGAATCGCCGGTGCTACATATTGTCGTTTCCGAACGTCCGCTGGAACAGGGCCGGGACGATTTCGCCGGCGGTGCCGCGCAACCACACGTCACCGCCACCGGGTTCGTCCGGATCGATCACGATCAGCTTGGCGCCGGCGGCGCGGGCCCTGGCGGGCAACATGGCCGCGGGCAGGACGACGCCGGACGTGCCGATGATCAGCATCACGTCGCAGCGCCGGCTGTCGGACAGGGCTTGGCTCCAGTCCGGCTCGGTCAGCGGCTCGCCGAAAAGCACGGCGCTCGGACGCACCAACCCGCGCCAGGAGAGACCGGCCAGCGGGCGGATCGCCAGGGCCACACGCAGCAGCGCCATCCAGCTCAGCTCGGCGGCCTCCAGGCGGCGGACGATCCTGGCCAGACCGGCCCGGGTTAGCAGCCGCACGAAACGCTTGCGCAGCGTAACGACCCGCAGCAGCGAGCCGTGGATCTCGCGGACGGTGGTGCTCCCGGCTTCCTGATGCAGGCCGTCGACGTTCTGCGTGACCACGGTCACGTTGACGTGCTTCTCGGCGTGGGCGATGGCCTGGTGGGCGGCGTTGGGCTTCGCCTGCGCCAGCGGCCGCAGCAGCCGGGCCAGGAAGTGGGCGAGTCGCCGCGGACGCCACAGGGCCGTTCGCACCAACCCGGTCCACGTCGCGAACTCGTCGGGCGAGAACTCTGTCCAGAGTCCGCCGGCAGTGCGGAAGGTGTCGATGCCGCATTCGGCGGAGACGCCCGCGCCGGTGAAGACGACCAGACGCTCGGCGGAGCGCAGGTAGTCGGCGGCGAGATCCAGATTGTCGCCGGCTGGCGTTATGTCTCGCGTACACTCGTTGGCTGGCGTGATATGGCACGCTCTCCGGTCGCGGTCACGTGATGCAACTCCGCCGGGCTTTGATGAGGAAGGCGTTGACGCGGGTGTAGTCGGGGCGGTCCGGTAATGTTGTTCGTTCGTACGCCGCATCGAATCGACGATGTAGCTCCAGCCGCCAGGCGTCGACGTCGGGCCAGGGGACCTCGCCGCGGCGGATGGCCAGCAGGCGGTCGCGATGCTCGTCGACGGCCACGGGGACCGTCGCTTCGCGCAGGGCGACGATTCCCGCCAGCAGCAGCCGGATCAGGTGCATGGCGTGCTTCCATTTGATGTCGCGCTGGCTGTTGAGGCGGGCGGAGAGCTTGCGGAACTGGCTGAGCACGTAGCCGCCGTAGGTCTGGTAGATGAGCTTCGAGAGGAACGCGGTGCGCAAGTCGAGCAGTTCGCGGGCCAGCGGCGTGGCATGCTCGACGAGCGGCGTGTAGAGGCACTCGAGGACGTTCGGGTTGGCCTTCAGGGCGAGCGTGAGGAACTTCTGCAATTCCCAGTAGCACTCCTGCGACTGGGCGTTTTCGAGCTGCTCCGGTACGCCGTAGAGCGACCAGTGCATCTCCGCCGGCGGGAGGTAGACGCCGCGGCGGTCGACGTCGGAGCCTTCGTGGTCGAGGCCATACGCCCGCGAGCCGACCACGCAGCGGTAGATGACGCAGTCGAGCAGGTCGTAGTCGTCGAGGACGTTGGCGGCGGACCAGATCTGTTCGCGCAATAACTGCTTGAGGACGGCGAACTGGTTGCGGCGCAGGGTGGCCTCGCTGCCGTCGGCGAAGCGGACGCGGTAGGAGTGCGTGTGGTCCGCCGGCGACTTGACGATGAGGCCGACCGCGCCGGGCGGATGCTGCACGTCGCTGCCGGCGGCCTGGACGCCGATGCGGCTGACGACCTGCGTCCCGGGCGGGACGATGGCGTTCGGGTCGTAAGCGATCCTGCGGGGCAAGGGGGTACTCCTGTCTGTGCGGGTGGTGCGCTATTGTCGTCCGCGGCGGGGCGGAGGCAACGGGGGCTCCCTCGACGACGCTGGTGTCATCGCCTCAACCTCGCCCCCCAGTCCTGGAGCTCGCGTTGCATGTTTGTTCGGGCGGCCGCTTCGTACTTCTCCCGGAATCGGGCCGTGTGGAAGATGTGGTCCTTGGCGAGCATGCTGCGCAGGAACGCCTGGCGGTGTGGTCCGAGTTCCTGGTCGGGGAGGCCGACCTCGCGGCGGATCGCGTCGGCGTAGCGGTCGTAGACCGCCGGCTCGCGACCCAGGATGCTGAGGTCGATGTCGCAGATGATTCGCTCGCGGTCGTCGTGTAGCGGACGGCGGTGGTCCGTGGCCAGAATCAGATGCACGACGCCGGTTACGAACTCGGGAGCGGCCCCGAGCGACGTCAGCGCGGTGCGAGCCAGCTCGGCGCTGCGCTCTTCGCTGTCCTTGGCGCCGATCGCGTACACCGCATCGTGGAAGAGAATGGCCGCCTCGATGTCCAGTGGCTCTTCGAGGGCTGTGTCGCGGCGCAGGATGTCGAGGCAATCCTCAACGTGCGCCAGATTGTGGTAGGCGCGCCAAGGCTCGGTGTGCCGGCGGTACAGCTCTTCGCAGACCGCCTCGGTGTCGCCGGTCAGGTCGAGCCCTTCGCAGATGCGAGCCCAGTGCCGGCGCAGTCGCTCTCGCTGATTCGCAGGTTGGTCCGAGCTGTCTGCGGGCATCGCTTGGACTCCGTCGCATCGCAATGAGGTGCACGGCCGTTCGCGCCAGATCCGGCCGCTACGTCAACTGCCGGCCCGCCTGAGCCACGTCAAGCCGGCGACCGAGCATACCGCTCCGCGCTAGTCGCCGGCGTCATCGTCGGCGGGCTGTGTCGTGGGCGGTGCGATCGTCACGGTGAAGCTCTTCACCATGGCCTGCACGTCCGGCCAGATCGCATCCTCCAATTCCGGGGCCATCGCAGTGAAGATCGCGAAGCACATGCCGTGCTTCAGGAAGACCCACTGCCGCAGGATCACGTGCGTCTCCGGATGTTGCCCTTCCCAGAACAGCGCGTCCGCGCCGTCCACCTGGACCGTCGTCATGGCGTCGACCGTGCACTGCGGATCGAGCATGTGCGCCCAGGAGAGGGCCCATTCGCGGCGAACACGCTCGAAGAGCGCCGCCTCATCCTCGCCCGGCTCGGCCGAATACTCGCCGAGCATATAGACGTCCATGCCGACCGGAGCCTGCGGTGGAACGAACTTGATCCAGTGGCCATAGTTCTCCACCTCCCACCCGTCGGCCACCTCCAGAAAGAACGGAAGCGGCAGCGACGGCTCGACGAACATGAAGCCGAGACGCGCGTCCTTGTAGTACCAATGCGTGTAGGTCTGACGAGCCACGGCGTTGAAGTACTCCGTCCAGGTGGGCTGGTAGAACTCGGGGAAGTTCGTCCACATCTCGGTTTCGGCCACTTCTTCGGTCTCGCACGATACCGGTACATCGTGCACGGCGAGCCAGAAGCTCACCATCGCGTCGAACGACCCCATCATCATGGGGGACCGGCGGCGGGAACTCAGGAAGCGGGCCCGCCGGTCGGGATCGTCGAGCCACGCGCTGGTGGGCGTCGCGTCTTCCGTGGACGAGGTGGGAGCGGACGTGGTGGTGGGGCTGGCGCTGGGGGCATTGTCGGTTGCAGGCGGCGCTGGTGTCTCGGCAGCGGCCGAAGCCGTCGCTTGTTGCTGGCTGGATGCGCCGGGCGCAGGCTTCGGTGGGGAATTGGAGTCGCATGCGGTGCACGTGATCAGCGCGAGCAGGGCAGCCGCCAGGACGACGTGGGCGATACGCGCGGTGCTCATTGATGCCTCCTCAGTCGGATTGTTGTGGCCTTTCGACAATAGAAGCCGCCGACAAACGGGCTTCTTCCTCGCCGGGGGCCGCCCCCCCGAGTGTGCACATAGTATACACGGACCGGTCTGTCGTTCGGTTGGCCCGCGTGCCAGATTCCGCCTGCGTCCGCGTGGGTGACCTGTGCGGGCTTACCGATCGACGAGCTCGCTACTCTTCGACATTCGCTCCCCAGCCGTCGTACTCGCCGCCGTGATCACGGGCGAGGTGGAACAGGCGGATCGTTACCTCAGTGATCTTGTCGGGCTCGACCGAGTCCACGCGGGTGACGTGCAGGGTCCAGCGTGACTCTTCATCGGACGGCGGCGTTCGGTCGACGACGCGAAAGCCGTCCGCGACGAGGATCTCAGCGACGCGGTCCAGGCCGTCGCGGCTCTCAAAGTAGAGCCAGTGGTCGACCTCCCGCGGCTTGGTGAGATCGTCACCGTGCGCGCGCAGTCGTGCCAGGACTCTCTCGTCCTTGATGCGCTGCCAATCATCGTTCGTCGGGTGCAGTGTTCTGCGGTAGACCTCCCAGTCGGGATCTTCACGCAGGTCCAGGCGTGGCCGACGCGACGCCAGGTTGGACGTCAACTTACGCAGCAATTCCTGCGTGTGCTCCGGCTGCTCCGTATATATGTAGAGCACGTAGCTCTGCCCATTCACCTGCCGTCCGGCGTAGCGCTCTGTGTGCGCGTCGAGGCCCTTGTCCAGCGAGTCTTCCAACGCGTAAACGTCCTCGAAATCGTCTGCGCTCGGGAACCCGTTCTCTCGCCAGGCGCGGGCATCCAGCCGCAGGGTGATTAAGTGCCGGAGATGACCGCCGGCAGAAGGCATTGCTCCCGCGTCGACGTGGATTACCGTGGCTGCATCATCGGACGCCCGCATGAATGTGACCCAGTCAGCGCTTGGCATTCCTGCCCGTGCCGGCGGCGCTGGCCGCCGCCGGTTCAACTGCCACACGACTAACGCTGCGGCGACGACGACCGCGAGCGCCAGCATCGCCGGGATTGCCGTCTTCACTTGAGTTCCTCCGCTTGGCGGGCGGATGCCCTTGTCGTTGGGGGCTGCCCCGAGTGCGTGCAGTATACACGAACGGGGCGACGTCCGGCCGGCTCATGGTTCGGGACTCCTACCTCATCCGGAAGATGGGCCCCTTGGGTACGAAGGGCAGGCTGCGGCCTTCGGGAAGCAGGAAGGCGTGCGGACGCCGGGTGCGGAGGCGGTCGCACCAGCCGTCGGTGATGATCAGGATGGGACCGGCGCGGGGGAAGTCCTCCGCCTTCTCCAGCAACGTGATGCCCGGTTGCAGGATGGTTCCGCCGCGACCACGCACTTTCACGCGGTCGGCGATCGCATCGGGCGGTAGGTAGCCCTGGTCGTAGGCGGCGGCATCGCAGAAAACGACACGGACCGTGGGCACATCGCGGCTGACGGCGTACGAGGCGACCGCGCCGAGGGCCTTGCCGAGCAGCTTGTGGTCCATGGAGTCCGAGGTGTCGATGATCACGCCGAATGTGCGACCGTCCTCGGCACCCTCGATCGGACACCAGCTCGGCCGCGGGATGTCCGGCGTGGCGGACTGCCGGCGGCTGGGTCGGGCGTACGTGCGGCGTTTCTCCAGCGGGGAGAAGTAGCCGTCGAACCATCGGGCCAGCTCCACCTCCCAGGGAATGGCTGGCTGCTGGAGTGCGCGGATCTCTTCCACGAGGCCCGCTGGCAGGAAGCCGCGGTTCTCCTGCTCGTGATAGACGAGGCCCTGCGCGAGGCAGTTTCGGCAGAAGTCGTCGAGAGACATGCCGGTACCCGTTGTTCGCCAGTCCGGAGCACGCGGTTCGATGATGTCGCATTGCTCGATGCCGGCGAGTGTGGCGAGCTTGCGGTAGCGCCGCAGGTCCGTGACGATCCGATCGTAGACCGCCTCCGCCGACAGGCCCTTCAGTTCGGCGTCGTGGAGCCCGCCGAAGGTCGGGATGTCGCCGATCTGCATCTCGATGAGCCAGCCGTTGATGACGTAATCGCAGGCGACGTTCCAGAGATACGGTTCGCGGCCGAGGCGTCGCGCACCATGCTGCAGCCCGACGTGAAGCAGTTCGTGGGCGAGCACGAAGCGCGCCTCCTCCAGCGAAAGGGCCGCCGCCGGATTGATGAGGATTTCGGTATTCTCGATATCGACGGCGGCCACGGAGATGCGGAGGCGCTGGCAGATCTTGGGGTCCTCAGTGATTTCGAACGCTTCGGCGAGGGCCCCGAGCAGCGGGTAGCTGCTGATGAACCAACTGCGAGCCAGTTGGGCGTTGGTTTGGGTTTGCTTCTGACCGCTCAGACTGTCGAGGCTGCCGGCGGCGACCTGGACCGCCTGGCGGACGGCCTCGGCGATGCCATCCCTGAGGCAGTCGGGCCAGGGGCGGGGCTGTGCGATCCAGGGGCGGTAGACGCGGTGGCACTTGCGCTCGATGACCATGTCGTTCGTGTTGCCGGCGGTCCCGAAGTGGCTGAACTCGGGCGGGATGCCCGCGGTGTCGAAGAGCCGATACAGCTCGTGTTCGTCGCGGGCCGGCAGGTCGAGTCGGCCGCGCATCTCCTCGGGAACTCGGCCGAGCTTCAGGTCGCTCAGGAAGCGGGCGACCACGCAGTCGCAGGCGGTGTTCCAGGCCCGCTGGTTCTCATGCGTCTGGAAGTGTTCGAGGCCGAGGTGAAGCAGGCAGTGTGCCAGGACGTACGTCCACTCCTCGGGCGTCGCCCGCCGCGTGGGATGAACGTGGATTGCGCCGTTGGAGGTGACCTGTGCCCAGCCGTCCGCGGGACAGCGCGAATGCTGTTTGCGGTGTACGTCGGCGCGCATCCAGAGCGGGGTGAACATCGGATGTTGCCTGATGGCCGCGGCGGCCTGCTCGAAGTTGCGCGTCGCCGGATCGAGCCTGTCTTGCTGTGATTTGCGTCTACTTCGACGTGCCATCACCCCGCTCCGCCAAACGAGGCAGGTCGCGGACGATCTCGACCATGAGCCAGCCGGGGAGGCCGGCGTCCGTGTCGGATTTCGCCACGACCATCTGCGCAATCTCCAGGCTGATCGACGCCAGGTCTTTCATCAGGGCCTTGGCCCGGTGGGCGAGTTGCCGCTGCTGACCGGTGACGGCCGCCGTCTCGGCCGGGAGTTCCTTGATCAACTGGGCCCGGAACGACTGGGCGAGGAAGTACAAGACGTCGCGGTCGCCGGCGTCGTGCGGCCAGCCGACGTCGCCCTTGAGAATGGCGGCGAGCTGGTAGCGGCTGCGGATCTGCTTCACGAACGCCTTGAACTGCCCAGCGTGGTGTGGCGAGAGGCAGCCGAAGGCCAGCACTTCGAGCTGTCGATCGCCGAGCCGGTCGCCGTACTCCCTCATGGCGTCGCTGAGGATGTGCCAAGCTCGGGGCGAGGAAAAGGGCTCTTCATGCTTGGGCGGTTGGCTCCACAGGTGGTCGGGTCGGTTCTGGATGTACTCGACGATCGTCTGGTGCACCTCGTTTTGATAGGCCCAGTCGAGCCAGTCGCGGTGCGACACGGTGAGGTGCACGTGCACCATGCGATTCAGGAGGGCCGACGACATGGGTTTGACGATGGCGCTGTCCTGCGATCGGTTGCCCGCTCCGATGACGATCGAACCTTGTGGAAGCTCGAAGTCGCCCACGCGCCGGTCCTGAATGAGGCTATAGAACGACTTCTGCACTTCGTGCGTGCAGGCGTTCAACTCGTCCAGGAACAGGCAGTACGGCTCTTCCCGGGCGATCATGCTGGGCGGGCAGAACCGGCTCTTGCCGTCCGTGATCTGGGGCACGCCGATGATGTCCTCCGGGGCCAATTGGCTGCCGAGGAGGGAGACGCAGGGCATGCCGAGGTGGGCCGCGAACTGCTGCACGATCGACGATTTGCCGATGCCGGGCGCGCCCCAGATGAAGACGGGGCGCACGATCGCAACGTTTAACAGGAAATCAGAGAGCTCTTTCTGCGTAACCGTTCTTGCCGGATTCATTCAATACTCGCGCGGTGGTCGTGACGTATTCCGGGTACCCCCATCTGTGTTGACGGGCTGGCGTGCTTCGATGATGTGGTCTGCTGTCGGGGTGCGTGCAGTATAGCAGAACGAGTTGGCGTTTCCACCGGTCTGTCTCGGAATTCACCGGGCGTGGAAGGCCATAGGGCGGGCTTCGCCCGGCGCTGCGTTGAATGCCGGTGGACTCTCGCGATTCGTCGATGGGATCGTTTGGCGGTCGGGCGTTCGGTGGGCAGAAGCAGCGCTATGCGGTTCGATCGTAGCGGTCGTGGTTGCAGTCTGTCCTGCAGCCAACATGCTAAGGTCTCCTGTAACAAGGAGTTGAGAAAACAGAGAAGCCGGAGCGCAGCGCGGCGGTCCCGTTGCGTGCACGGCTCGCGTGGGTCAATCACGGTTTCGGAATCGCGTTGTTGGCACAGGATCGAGCGGTTCACGTGCTGAGCTACGTTTCAGGCGTGGTACACTTGGCGTATCGCAAGGGCGCGGCACACGGCCCTCGTAGACACAGCGGTCCACTTCAACTCAGGGAGATCATCGATGAGACGAGAATCCTCGGGAGCAGCAGTTGCGGCGTTCCTGTTCGTCGGCACCGCCACCGTGTCGCTTGCGCAGAGCATCGACTTCGAGACCGTGTTCGACGGCGTGGGGACGATAGAGAGACAGCCGATCTTCAATCAGTACGAAGCCAGCCATGGCGTGACATTCACGATGCGCGATGCGGCAACCGGAGACTTCGTTGGATATCCGCTCATCGCCAAGAGAGGTGAGCCGCAGGTCGGTTTCACCGGATGCGCCGGAGCCGACATGCCGCTGGAGGGACAAGGCGTTGGCGATTCCTACTTGGCTACATCAATATCTGGTGGTGGTGATCCGTATGATCTGCTTGTCGAGTACAGTACGCCGGTCTCCGCCGCGTCGGGCGTGCTCATCGATCTTGACTACCAAAGCTCCTGGCCCGACCCGCATGAGCGGTGGGAGATAATCGCGTACGACACGAGCGGAAGCGAACTCGCCTGCATCACCATGGAGGCGGAAGAGGGTCCCTCGAATCCAGATTGCGGCTGCGTCGACTGTGGTCCAGGCGATGGACGCGCAGATCCATGGGAGTTCAATATTCCAGGCGGACAGATAAAGTCAATTCTCTTTCACAGGATTGGCGACCCTCCAACTCCAGTTGTGTTCGACAACTTCAGCCCGGCCACGGGGTTTCAGTGTCCGGAGGTCTCGGTACACGCAGATCCATGGTCCAAGCTGTGCTGCGGAGACAGCACCGAGCTGATTGCTGATCTCTTCGGTGGAAGGCCACCCTTCACGTATCAGTGGCAGCAGGAGGCAACCCCCGGCGTCTGGACGGATCTCGACACCGATCCAACGCAGACGGTATTACCTATAGAGACCACGAGCTACCGCGTCGTCGTCACGGACAGCAACGAGTGCGAAGTGACAAGCGATCCGTTCGAGCTTGCCGTTTGCGGTGGGAGTGCTGACATGAACTGCGATGGGAAGGTGGATATGGCCGACTTCGGGCAGTTTCAGTTGCAGTTCACCGGCCCGTAGGTTGGTCATCGATGCACCACCGCCGGCAGAGCCGCCAGCGGAGTCACTCAGTGGACCGCCGCTCTTATCGTGAAGATGTACGCCCTGGACGCTGCCGTGTTCGATGCACGCGGTTCTGTTGGAGAGTCTGACGTATGCGAAACACGTGCCGTTTCGGCCGGGTTCGACTTTCCGGGTCCCGGCGATCACATAGTCGGGCGGGCTTCGCCTGGCCGATGTATCGGTGGTCGGCCCAACTCGGCGATTCGTCGATGGAATCGTCTGGCGGTCCACCGTTCGGCGGGTGAAACCCGCCCTACATTCCTTCACGCAGGTATTGGCGGGTTGTATAATGGCCGGTGTCCGTTGTTGCTCGAAGCGCGGCCTCGCCGGTCTGGACACGTTGTCCGCGGCGGGGTCCCACACAGGCCGGCGCTCATAACAGGGCCTTCCAATCTTGAGCGCACCCTTCCATGAAACCATCGCAGATGCGGCGGCGGATCGCCGTCGAAGCCGCCCGGCTCATGTACGAGCGGCTGGAGTCCGAGTATTTCACCGCCAAACGTAAGGCCGCCGCCCGCCTGGGCGTCAATCCGCGGCACCAACCCCAGGAGCTCCCCTCGAACCGGGAGATCCGCGACGAGTTGCAGGTCTTCGCCCGCGTGCACGAAGGCGAAGCCCGCACGACCAACCTGCAGGAAATGCGCGTCGCCGCCCTGCACATGATGCGCAAGCTCGAACGCTTTCACCCGCGCCTGATCGGCAGCGTCATGACCGGGCACATCCGCGAGGGCTCGGACATCGACCTGCACGTGTTCAGCGCGAGCGTCGCGAACGTCGTGCACACGCTGGAGCAGCAGGGCCACACGTGCGAGGTCGAGCGCAAGCGGGTTCTCAAGCACAACGAGGAGCGTATCTTCACGCACGTGCACTTGCACGACCGGTTCACGTTCGAGTTGACCGTGTACGGGCTCGACCAGCTCTCGTACGTGTTCAAGAGTTCGATCACGGGGCAGGCGATCGAGCGGGCGTCGCTGGACGAACTGGAGGCGATGATCGCCCGCGAGTACCCGGACGTCGATCTGGCGGCGGAGGGCGACGAGCCGGAGATCGAGCCCGGCGTGTTGTGGCCGGTGCTGCTGGTGCCGCTGGCGGATGTGAAGCAGGACCCGCAGTGGCATCCGGAGGGTGACGCTCTGTACCACTCGTTGCAGGCCTTCGAGGTGGCCCGGGCGACGTGTCCGTACGATGAGGAGCTGATCGCGGCGGCGCTGCTGCACGACGTCGGCAAGGCGATCGATCCGCACGATCATGTCGCCGCCGGCCTGGAAGCGTTGGAGGGCACGCTTACGCCGCGCGAGGCGTTCCTGATCGCGCATCATATGGATGCGCAGGCGTTGAAAGCGGGCACGCTCGGCGTGCGCGCCGCCCGGCGGCTGCGCGAGTCCGAGTGGTTCGAGGACCTCATGCTGCTGCGCGACATCGACGATCAGGCCCGCCGGCCGGGTGCTGCCGTGTGCAGCGTCGAGGAGGCGATTGCGTACATCGAGTCGTTGGAAGGTGATTTGGCGTTCTGAAGTCAGCCGCTGGGCGGTGATGGCGGCGCGCAGCGCCCGGGTTATCGCGGGAGTTGTAGGGCGGACTTCGCCCGCCGATTGCGTTGACTGCTGGTGGTTCGTCGTCGTGCTTCGTCAACAACGTCCCTCGGCGGTCGATCGAGCAGCGGGTAGAACCCGCCCTACGACTCGGCGACGAGCACAACCGGCCGGTCGGCGGGCATCTCGTTCGGAAATGCCGCCAGCAGTCGTCCGTACGACCTCCGGCGGTCGGGCGGATAGCTCACGGCGCGGTGACGACACGCCGGTGGCAGGCTGTGGATGAACAGCTCTGACAGCGTCGCTGCTCGCGCTGCCTGGCGGTGTCGGCTGAGTCGGCACGCCGGCGTTGGATGAACTGGAAGCCCGGGTGGGACAACACGACACGCAGTTTGTCGCCGTGGTTCAAGCAATTCGCGAATTGATGGAGCCGTCGGCCCGGAAGAAGGGCCGTATCGGCTTTCGGCCGACTGATGAGGATTGACCGATGGGCACCGTGTACCGCGAAACCTACACGAAGCCGCTGCGGAGAGTAAGACGGTACATGTGTGGCCCCCAAGGTCAGGGAGACGCGGGAAGCACAGGCTGCCACGACGCGTCACCATTATACGGACTATCGTGCCCCACGGCGTGTCACGCGAACAACGCCGGGCCCACGCGGCGGCCCGGTTCCCAAGCCCCTTCTGCCCCACGCCCCGCTCCCGGCGGGCGTCAGGCACGCCTCGGGCGGGTAAGCCACCGGGGGGACTCGAACCCTCAACCTGCGGTTTACAAAACCGCTGCTCTGCCAATTGAGCTACGGTGGCAAGGTATTGATAATAAACAACTTAGGCGCCAGGCTCGCCGCGCGAGCGACAACCATGACGACGGCCGCTTCCTGGGCGTATACCAAGGATAATGGTACCAGAATGCCGCTTGGAAGCCAGCAAACGGGGTCGTGGCCGGCGGTTTTTCGATCCGCTGCTCTCGCCGCATAGGCGGTTGGGATTCGCCGCCACGGACTGGCGGCAAACAGCCTATCCGCGTGCCTTACTCCGTCCTTCTGGTTGGGGGACGCGGCTCGTAAACTGACCGCAAATGCCCCGAACGCTCACACTGCATTCGCGCAGCAGCACGAGAGCCCGTCGCAGCGCAGTAGTACGAGATCTGTGGAGCTTCGCCACAGCTCGATTGGGCCAGGGGAGCCGAGGCCTATTCCCCCTCCTCAATTCGGAACGTGTGCGGGACCATCGTAGCTGAATCGGTCACCGCACTCGATGCACGTAGGCCCTTGACGTGCAGGAAGGACGGAATCATCGGCAGGCGCAACGGTGCTGGGCTACTCGCGTGCGGCCTCCGCTCTCTTTTGGTCGAGTACGGTCCGGATCTTCGCCAGCAGGCCCCATCGTGTGAAGGGTTTCTGCAGGAACTCGACGCCTTCGTCCAGCACGCCGTGACGCGCGACGACGTCCGCCGTGTACCCCGAGATGAACAGCGTTGGCGTCGTGGGACGTGCTTCGTGCAGTTGCTCCGACAAGGCATGGCCGTTCATGTCGGGCATGATCACGTCGGTAATCAGCAAGTCGATGGGACCTTTGTGGTTCCGTACTGCCTGCAGTGCTTCGTGACCGCCTCGGGCCGTGATCACCGCGTACCCGGCGGTGCGGAGTGTCCGGGCTGTTAACTCGCGCACCGGATCTTCATCCTCGCACAAGAGCACGGTCTCGCTGCCGCGCAGTGAATCGGTGGAACGCTTCTGCTGTGCTGGCTCCTCCTCAGCAACCGCCTCGGCTGCCGGTAGATAGATCTCGAACGTTGTGCCCTGCCCCGGCTCGCTGTGAACTGCGATGTGACCACGCGAGCGCTGGACAATGCCGTATACGGTGGCGAGGCCGAGCCCCGTGCCCTTGTCCGCCGCCTTGGTCGTGAAGAAAGGCTCGAAGATCCGCTTGCAGGTCTCGGCATCCATGCCATGCCCAGTATCAGTCACGGCCAGCAATACCGCCGGTCCCGGACGCGCATCCGTGTGATTGTCGGCGTACTGCTCGTCCAGCGTGACATTCCGAGTCTCCAGAGTAAGTTGGCCGCCGTCCGGCATGGCGTGGACCGCGTTGACCACGAGGTTCACAATGACCTGCTCGAGCTGGCTGGCGTCGGCGTGCACGGACTTGAGCTGGGGGTCCGTGATCGCCTCGAACGTGACGTTCTCGGTGATCAATCGCCGCAGCATCTTCTCGAGGTTTTCGAGAACTCGGTTCAGATTCAGGACCTCGGGCTGCACGACGTCGCGTCGGCTGAAGGTCAGCAACTGCCGCGTCAGCCGCGCGGCGCGCTGGGCGGCTTCGTTGACCTGCTCCATGGGGCCAATGGCGCCGTGGTCAGCGCCCAGTTTCTTGCGCAAGCACTCCATGCTCAGTTCGACGTTGCCCAGGATCGCGGTGAGGATGTTGTTGAAATCGTGGGCTATGCCCCCGGCCAGTTGTCCCACGGCCTCCAGTTTTTGCGACTCGTGGAGGCGGGCTTCCAACGCCCGGCGCTCGTGCTCCGCCTGCCGGCGCTCGGTGATGTCCAGAAACGTGACGACCGCACCGACCACCTCGCCATCGCGGCAGATCGGATAGGACCAGTACTCAGCGGGGAAGCTGGTTCCGTCGGCACGCCAGAGAACCTCGTCATCAACATGCGTTCCCTCGCCTCGCTGGATTGCCTCGTTGATGCGGCACCGGTCCTCGGGGTACGGGGATCCATCAGCCCACGTGTGGTGAATCAGGTCATGCATATTCTTGTTGAGCACCTGCTGCGAAGACTCGTACCGGAGCATCTTGAGGCAGGCGGGATTGCACAACGTGCAACTGCCGTCGAGATCCAGACTGTAGATGGCCTCGGCCGTGGAGCTCAACAGCAGACGCACCTTCTCCTCGCTGTCGCGTAACGCCGTCCCGATTCGGGCGCGCTCCAGCACCCGTCGCCGGAGTCTCACGGTCGCCAGTCCAATGCCTCCCAAACCTATAAGCCACAGCAGGCCGAAGCCGAACGCCATAGTGGTCCTCTGCGCGCGCTCCGCCGCCAAATAGGGTTGCAGCGGCGCCGAAACACTGATCCCGCCGCGCACATCGCCTTCCTTGTAACCTTGAGCCGCGTGGCATTTCAGGCAACCCTTCTCCGTGATCAGCGGGCGCATCAGGCGCAGGTACGGTTTGCCCTCGATCGGCGCGACGGAACTGACCTCCGGTACCGCCTGCTCGAACTCCTTGAGCGCCATTTTCTCCCATGAATCCGGTGCGTTGGCGGCGCGGATTGGATTGAGGCTGGTAATATGGCTGCGTATTCCATACTGCTCGCGACCCAACTCGTGGACCTGGCGTGTCATGTAAGCCGGGTTCACCAACGTCAACCGCCGCCCCGAGGGTGTGACGAGATCCCGTTCTTCAAGATGCGCCAGTTGAGGATTGGGCGGTGTATCTTCTGTGACAGGTGCGTAGACGCCGCCATGGCTAGCGTTCCAGCGGCGGTAAACAATGTCCTTGTCGAACGCGGCGCGCGCCGAGTCTCGCAAGAAATCGAGGTTCTTCTGGTGTTCGTGGCTCAGCGTCCAGACAAAAAACGCGACCACGATCACCGTCCACGTCGCCGTCAGAGACAACACGCAACGCCGCAGACCCCATGATTGTCTCGGAGATGTGTTTGTTTCCGCCATGTCACCCGCCTCGCGGGCGCTCCAGACGGCGAACTGCCTCGCGACCTGCGCTTCACCCGCTGGCAAGACAGCCGCCATGCGGCCTGAGTGCTCTGACCGACGTTTCCCATTCTGGCTTGGCCCTGCCCGGCCAACGGGTCAGGTTAGAGCAGTGTATCCGGGGACGGGGCGTGCGTACACGCCTTTCGGACGATGTTGCGGGCTTCCGGGGCGTCGTGGGGGCGGAAGGGCTCGTCCGCGAGGTCGGATTACGCCCCTGTCCCTCCGGAATCTCTTGTCCTTCCTGCTGGTAAAGGATTTACGTTCACGAGCGCAGCGTATCGGATACGACGAGTCCTCGCTGAATCCGAACGGAGGTGTGTCTGTCCACCGACGTTTGTGTACGCAACAGAACGCCACGACGCGGGGCTGAACAACGTTGCAACGTGGCACGCAGGTCGCGGCTTGGATTGAGGCTGCAACCACTAGCCTCGGAACTGCTTCCCTGCAAAGCAGCGGTTAACCTCACCGGTGCTCGGTGAGCAGTGAGGCGTCGCCCAAAACTGCTACGTCTGTGTCGTGGTCGGCAGCCTTCGGGAGTCTGACGCGAGCGGTTGTCGCGACAACCAGACGAGCCGCTTCCTGCGCCGCCGTGCGCCGTCGATCGGCTCTGGTATCTCAGAAGCTGCGTTTTCGTAAGTCTATGCAAAGCAAGAGCTTAATTGCAGAGCCGCTGCTCTGCCAATTCAGCTACGGTGGCAATGGGCTGTCTGCAAACGACTTACATCGCCAGGACCTGCGATGTCGAACACACGCGGAACTGCCGCAACGACGGCCCGTTTGGCGGCTCCATTGATCGTACCGTGTTACCAGAGCGCCGGCTCGCGGCCAGCCGGCGGGGCTTCGGGCAGCGGTCTTTGCGCCCCCGGCACCAGCGCCAAGCGGTGGTCGTGAGGCGACCCTTGTCACAAAACAGCGGGCGGCCCGAGCGTCACCCCCCTTCGTTCCTCTGTCCCTGTGCTCCTCTGCCCCTCTCATCCTTTGATCCTACGCTTCTCAATACATCGCGGGCAGCAGGCGCTTCACCCGGGCTCGGTATCGGCGGAACTCGCCGCCGAACTGGCCGGCCAGGAAGCGGTCCTCGCGAGCGGTGCGGAGGAGAACGAGCGGCAGCAGGACTGCGATGCAGAGTAGGGCGGCCGAGAGGCTCCCCAGAAGCAGGGACGCGCCGAAAGCCACGGCGAGGTTGCCCGTTTCCGAGGGGTGCCGGATGAAGCGGTAGATGCCCCGCTGGATCAGCTGCTGTGCGGGGGCGACGGTGATTTCGGTTACGAAGAAGCGACCCAGTGCGCGGATCGCTGCGTAGCGTAAGGCGACGCCGACGAGCATCAGCAGCCCGCCGGCGGCGGAGACGATGGCCGCGGCTGGCGACGCCGCGCAGTTGCGGTGGAGCATCGCTGTCCAGAAGACGACAAGAATCCCGGCGCCGGTGGCGAGTGCCAGCCCATGAGCCTGTGTACCGGTCGCGTGCGCCTGCGCAGGCCTCAGCTCCCCGCCGCACGGCGCGGCCGCGACGTCGACGAGGCACAACAGAGAGGCGAAGACCAGGAAGGCGATGAACGCAACATCGCCGGGAAGGCGGGTTGGGCCGAGTTGAATCAACAGGGGGAGGAGCAGCAGGAACACGTGCGTGCTGAGGAATAGCAGCAACTTCGCGGCCGACCGTGGCGATGTAGAGCAGCCCACTTCGGCTCTCCGCAGATCGGCTTCACCCGGCTAGATCGATCCCGGCTCATGTGTCTGCTCGGGGTCTATCACCTCGGCGACGAGCCCGCGCAGGTGCGCCTGCGACACGTGCAGGGCCTGAGCGATCGTGCCGATGACGGTTGATTCCCGCTCATGAATGGCGCCGTCCGCCGTAGCCACGGCCAGGGCGGCTCGAATAACCAACTCCTTGCCCTGATCGTTCAGATGTGGTGCCAGCGACCGGAGCCAGGCGCCGAGGCCGTTGCCTTTCGCGCGTGCCTCGGCGATCGCCTCCTCCAATTCGGCCTCGGCCAGTTCCTGCTGGAATACTTCCGCACAGACCCGCCGCATGGCCGCCAGTTCGATTCTCTCCACGTGGCCGTCGGCCACGGCGACGGCGGCCATGGCCTGCCGCACGGCCTGTCGAAACTGGTCCTCGAGCTGGGCCGCGTCCGCCTCCGGGTCGAATGACAGGACCTCGAGCTTGAACGACGTTCGGCACCGCTGGCACTCGACATATTCAGACAGTTTGTCCAGGGGAATGAGCGGGATGAAGTACAGCGTGAAGAAGCGTCGCACGCGCTTGTGGGCGTAGGGTCGCCGGCAGCCGCACTCCGGGCAGTGAAACTCGCCGCGCCGCACCGTACCGGTAACGCCCCGTGTGCCGAAAATGATCACAGTCGTTCCTCCCGGTGGGTCCCTGCTCGTCCCGTCAACCCGCACACCACGTCTACGGTACGAACGCCATCCCAGGCAGTCAAGTATATTGGCGTGACGGCGCCCGGTTGCGCTCGGGCAGGAACGACGACATCAAGAGAAACTGGCAAATCCCTACGACGCCGCCCGGGGTCGGCTTCGGGGACGAGGCCGGACCGGGTGGCCTCGGCGTCGACCGCTAACCACTGGTTTGGTAACATCTTCGAGAGTGTGGCAGCGGGGCGGCGAACCTGTCCTGAGCGACCGGGCGGATCAACGATGTTGTTGGGCCGTGTTATGACTGTAAGATCCGTGCGAGGCTCCCGGAGGTGCTGCATCATGGCGCTCGTATTTCCGGCACTCGTGTTGTCGTGTCGGGCGCCCGGCGCGTCAGGACGCGGCGACGCTGGACCGCGTTCATCTTTCGACGGTGACTCCGCGGTGGTCCGGACCGAGAGGCTCTCCCCGGCGATCGACGCGATCGTCGCCGAGCAGGTCGAACCGGACGGCCCGGGTGTGGCGCTGCTGGTCGTTCACGCGGGGAAGATCCTGCACGCGCAGGGCTATGGCATGGCGGATGTGGAACATGGCATCCCGCTCACGCCCATTTCGATGATGCGCACCGCGTCGGTGTCCAAGCAGTTCACGGCCATGGCGGTCCTTCTTCTGGCAGAGGACGGGGCGATCAGGCTCGACGATCCCGTCCGGCGGTTCTTCGATTCGCCGGTGTACGAGGGCATGACGGTACGTCACCTCTTGCAGCACACGTCCGGGCTCGCGGATTACTTCGACGTCTTCGAGAAGGACTGGGACCGCTCGAAGATCGTCACGAACGACGACCTGATCGAGTGGTACACGCGGACTGCGCCGAAACCCGCGTTTGCCTCCGGCGAACAGTGGCAGTACTCCGATGGCGGCTATTCGCTGCTGGCCTCGATCGTCGCCAAGGTGTCCGGCCGGAGCTTCCCGGCGTTCGTACGCGAACGCATTTTCGCTCCGCTGGGCATGAACCGCTCCCTGTTCTTCAACCTGGCCCAGCCGGAGCCGATGCAGAACCGGGCGTGGTGCTACGACAAGAGTGCAGATGGGCGGTTCGAGCGTGTCGATGGCAGTTACATGAACGGAGTTGTCGGTGAGGGCGGACTCTACACCACATTGCTGGACTACTACTTGTGGGATCAGGCCCTCTACGGCGAGCGGTTGTTGCCACACGAACGAATCGAAGAGGCTTACACGCCGGCTGTGCTGAATGACGGTACGCAGGCCATCGCCGACGACGCGATGTTCTGTAGTGATCCGGGCTACGGGTACGGCTGGATCACCGCGCAGCGCGGCGGCCGCCGCATCGTCTTCCATCCCGGCGATTGGTACGGAGCACGGGCCCTGACCATCCGGCACATTGACGAGCGCTGCACGCTGGCCCTGCTCTCGAACAACGGGGAGATCTCGCTGGCCGACATCGCTCGGCGGGTCGACACGCTGGTTCGCGCCCACCTGGGACTCGGCGACGCCGGCGAGTAGCGACGAGCAGGATTCTCAGCGGATTGCGGCGTTCGGCAGCGTCGGCCGTTGCGGTAGAAGGGCGACACGTCATATCGCGAATCCTTATCCGCCGCGCTCCTCCGCGCGATAATGTCGCGTGTCGGGGCCAGCGCCCGGCGGTTCTCTCTGGATAGCAGCTTCAATGCCCTTCAACGAGACAACAGGGCGCCGGTGCTTCGTCGCCGTAACGAGGCATCACCACGCCGGACGTTATGAGTCCTGCCACACACGGTGCGCATTTTCTTTTTGACTTCGCGAAGCTCACGCCATAGCATCTGGCCTGCCTGGAATTCGTGACCCGGGCGTTTACCCATGAGAGGAGAGAGTGGTGTCTTATCTGTCGCGCGCGCTTGTCGCGCTCACTTTGCTTGCAGCCGTTACCTGTGCCAATGCCGACACGCTGAACGAGTGGAACCTCATCGTGCGTCACGATCTGGTCACCTCGTCCGAGGTCGACGGCAGCGCCATGATTGGCGGCAATCTGAGCGGTACGTCGAATTACGCGATTCACGGCGTTACCGCCTTCAATGGCGACGGGCTGGTCGTCGGTGGCGACATCACCGGCGGCACCGTGCAGGTCAATAATGGCGGCAACCTCCGCATCGGCGGGGCGGTGCAGTCCGGCGCCACCGTGCTGCTGAACGGCGGCGGTGCGCAGATCGACGACCTGACCACGCCGGCGATGATCAGCGCGGCGTTCGCCCACGTGGAGGCGATCAGCGCTGTGTTCGCGAGTCTGACCGCGAACGGCACGCTCGACGGTGCCGGCAACATGACCGCCACGCCGACGGTCATGGACGGCCAGAGCGTCGCCGTCTACAACCTGTCGAACGATGACTTCCAGAACCTCGGCCAGCTCAACCTCGTCATGGGCTCGGCGGACACGGTGATCATCAACGTGACGTCCAGCGGCGGCGTGGTCGACTTCCGCGCTCCGCCGAACATCATCGGCGGCTTCAACCAGAACAACTCGTCGCGGATTCTGTGGAATCTGCCCGATGCGACCAGCGTGTTGGTGAACAACTCGTTCAACGGCGCGTTGCTCGCCCCCTTCGCCGACCTGGATCTTCAGGGTGGCGGCATGAACGGCACGGTCGTGGTTGATTCGATCAGCCACATGAACGCCGAAGTGCGGCAGTTCACGTACACCGGCTACGTGCCCGAGCCGGCGTCGCTGGGGTTGCTGGGTGCGGGCGGCCTGCTGGTGCTGCGCCGCCGCTAGGCCGGACGCACAGTCCGCTGCATCGGTCTGAGTAACTCGACGCGGAGGCGCCCTCCGGGGCGCCTCCGCTGTCTCATTTGCTGCACGTGGGGGGAAGTCGAAATTACGTCGGATCAAACGCGTCGCTCGCTCGGCGGTGGTGTTGATCACGCCGCGTTGTGCCTTGTGGAGATGGAGGAACGGAGGTAAGAAGACAGACCGCGTCGGATATGGAGTGCGGCGTTGCTGCTGACGATTACGACAACCCGGTCGCCGGCGACTGACCTGGGGTGGCTGCTGCACAAGCATCCGGCCAAGGTTCAGGCGTTTGGATTGCCGTTCGGGCAGGCGCACGTGTTCTATCCGGAGGCGACGGAGGAGCGGTGCACGGCGGCGCTGCTGCTCTGCCGAGTGCGGGATTGCGACGACGAGCAAGCACCACGTTGGCTGTCGCGGATAGTCGATCCGCGAGACGTAGTTCGGGTGCTGCTCGAGCGTGCCTCTCGTCTATGCCGCGGCTGCCACGTAGCGTTGCAGACCAACTTGTCCGAATCGTTGATCACACGCCCCCGACACCAGGATCGCGCCACGCTGCAAACGCCAGCCTGGCGGCCCGTTCCAGAAACAGGTGGATATGGCGTGGCTGCTGGCCTGCAACGTAAGTGCTTATCTGGCAGTGCTATACAGGCGGCGCGCCGGCTTAAACAACAATGTAGCCGGACAAGGTTGCCAACGCTGCTGTGGCGACAGCCTGACGTGGCCGTCGCACACTGGTAGACTATGGTGCAGCGGCGAAACGCCCAGCCTACTCGCGCGGGGAGCGGAGGTGCTGGCGATGGTCGCATCACCAAGGAACAGGTGCGTGGCCCTCTGCGGGGGTAGAGCGCGCATACGTCCAGGGATGGCCGTTCACGCCGCCGTACGTCACGGACCATTGAATCGTGAGCGACAACTCGCTGACCGGGAAGCGAATGCGGGGACCTTCTATCTTCAGGAGTGAAACCATGTATATTCCAACACGGTCTTCGACGGGCGGCCAGTGGCTCATTCTGGCGGTGGTGGTTTCAGGCTTCGTCGTTGTTGGCTGTTCACCTGTCAAAACAGACTCCGATACTGATGGGGATGGTGTTGGGGATATCATCGACGCGTGTCTAGACACGCCGGGCTGCGCCGTGGTCGATGAAAACGGCTGCCCCATCGACAGCGACGGTGATGGAACGTATGACGGTTGCGGCGAGTTGCCCGGAACTACGATTCGAGTGGGGGATGATCCGCTGTTGGGTCTCGCTTACGGCGCCTTTCGTCAGCACGAACGTCCCGAGGGTCTCCAGCCGACGCTTGAGGAGATTCGAGAGGACTTGGAGATTCTCAAAGCGATTCTGTCATCGCCGCCACGAATCCGAATCTACTCGGCCACCCGTGGGAGTGGGTTTGCCGCGACCGAAGCGGCGGGCCGTGGATTTCAGGTCACGCTCGGCGCGTGGATTGGCAAGGATGCGGAGGCCAATAGAGAGGAGATTAGGGCCCTGATCAACATAGCGAACAGCTATCCGCTCGCAGCTGCGATAGTGGGTAACGAGGCGATCTGGCGCAAGGACGTCTCGCCAGACGAATTGGCCGGCATGATTCTCCAGGTGAAGGAAGCTCTACCCGAAGGCGTGCTCGTGGGCACAGCTGAACTAAGTGAGACTTGGATGACAGAGGAGGCGAAGGTTGTTGCAGACGCGTCGGAAGTCCTGCTGGTTCACGTTCATCCGTACTGGGATAAGGAGTCGGTGGAGCAGGCAGCCGCGGCAGTGTTTGATCGCTATGACGACGTAGCCCAGGCGTACCCAAGCAAGGTCGTGATCATTGGCGAGACAGGATGGCCGAGCGCAGGCCAGATCGAGGGTAAAGCTGTTCCGTCTCCGGATTACCAAGAGGCCTTCATGGTCGATTTCGCGAAGAGGAACGCAGAGCGTCGCATCGCGACGTTCTTCTTCTCGGCCTTTGACGAGCCGTGGAAAGGGGCAGGGGAACGCCCGCCGGATGAGGCCATCGCCAGCGCAGGATACGGTGGGAATCCGATCGAAGGAGACACGGGAGCCCATTGGGGCGTGCTTCGCTGGAACCGGACAGTGAAGTCGAATCTCGCTGACCAGTTCGCCACCGTCCCGGAGCCGCCCTGCCACACGCGGGAGTTCGTTGTCTTCACGCAAGGGACCCTGTCGCCAGGACACGGTATGGGCGTTGATTCTTCCTCGGGGCGCGGCGACTGGGTCGTGACATCGGAATACCTGCGCCTTGACTATCCGGCGGGGCAGTGCTGGGGAAGCGTGTTTGTGACTGTGGGTGAACCAGCGGCGGAGGTCCCGCGGCCCGACTTCGAAGATCTGAGTGAATTCGGTTGGGTGGCCTTTGACGTGCGCGGCGAGATGGGCGGCGAGACCCTCGAGGTAGCGGTGAAGGACAACCAGGCCGCGGACGATGGGACGGAACCAAAGGTGCGCGTGGTCGGACTGGAGACCGCGTGGCGTTCTGTGGCGATTCCCCTGGACAACTTCGACGGGGTTGATCTCACACGCGTATGCGTTCCGGTATCGTTCAACCTCGTCGGGATGAATGCGCAAACCGTGTTCGTCCAAAACGTCCGGTACGTACCTGTGGAATGCCCAGTGACGTCCGAGCTTGCAGTAACTCGAGTTGCTCGACCTGCGACAGCAGAGGGAGATGTCTTCGTGGACGGCTGCATGGGAAGGTGGTACGCGATGGGTCTAGACACGTCCGAGGGAGTCCACGATTGGGCTGAGACGGTTAATGGGGCCCTATGCCTGTCGTACCCCGGGGGCCAGCGGTGGGGTGCGATGTCCATCGTCGTTCAGGAGCAGACCGTACAGCGGCCACGGCCACACTACCAGGACTTCTCGTCGTACGGGCGGCTGGTTTTCGAAGCCCGCGGAGATGTTGGCGGTGAGTCCTTTGAAGTAGGTGCAAAGGACCGGTACGCGCCCGACACGGGGCAAGAGACCAAGGTGACCGTTGGCCCGCTGACGTCAACGTGGGAGTACTTCTCCATTCCCATCGATGAGTTCGTGGGTACGGAGTTCGGCGAGCTATATGTGCCATTTGAGGCAGTGTTTGAGGGCAGCACTGGGAGAACAGTGTTTATCAGAAACATCCGATACGGGCCGTAGTTGCCGCTTTGAAAGCTCCACGTGGGCGCGATCAAGGCGGGCACGCTTAGTCAGCGCGATCGGGTTAGTCAGCACTTCGTGCTACCCTGAAACCCACATTAACATGGCTGCTCGTCATTTCCTCGTCCCGTTCCGCCCTCCACGTGCAGAAACGAAGCTCATCACCCCAAGAACCGCCCATTCGGGGCTTTCTCGCACTCAAGCGACGGTCCTCGAGATCCCAGTCGTCCCAGTCACACCACTCTGCCACGTTGCCGCTGAGGTCGAAGAAGCCCAGAGGATTCGGGCAGAAACTTGCTACCGGGGCCGCGAACACGAAGCCGTCATCAGCGGCCATTGCGTCAACGATGTCCATCCGCTGTGCGAGGGATCGGTCCGGCAGGTTCGCAACCATCCCGGCCCAGTCTCGATCCGTTCGCCAGTTGGGTTCGTGCAGGTATTCGTAACGTCCCCACCAGAAGGAAGTCCGGGTATCAGCGAGAGCAGCGCACGTCCATTCGGCACGTGTCGGTATGCGATATCCGTCTGTCTTTCTACGTGGTGTAATCTGACTGCCTTCGATTTGGTAGTACGGTTCGAGCCCCTCGAGCGTGCTCAACCAGTTGCAGAAGTGAACGGCGTCCACCCAACTGACATGAACGACTGGCAACGCCGGAGTCGTGTAAGCAACGGGGCCGGGTAGGCCGGCATCTCTCCAGTTTGCGCCTTCAAGCTGGTTCCACTGGTAATTGAAGTCAAGGCCCCAGGACACTCCGTTTTGCTCAGCAGTCGTCCTGTATGCAGTTGCCTCGACGAATGCCTGGAATGCGGCAACGGTTACTTCTGTACTGCTGAGGTAATACTCTTCAAGCGGCCGCGTTGCTCCGGGGGTCTCGAGTTTTGCATCGTCCAACCGGATAACTGTCAACCCTGCCGGATTGCGGTACCAGCCGAACGCAGGCGGCTTTCCGGTACCAACGCTTTGCATGTGGGAATCCCAGCCGAATCGCCAGAGCACCCAGTGCACGAGGGTGTCGAGACCGGCGGCGTGGCCAAGCGTAGCTTTCTGGATGGCGAGAAGTCGCTCCGCTATGTCAGAACGAGTTTTCTTGTCCATGAACCTGTCGGGTCCGGCAACCCCGAGGGCAGCGATCGCGCCATCACGAATCTGTGCCTCCGTCGATAGGGGGAGTTGCACGGTGGAATCAGCCAATCTCAAGAGCGTCGGCAGGGTATGCTGGTTGACCCACATGGGGGCGGCCCCGAGGACCCACCATCGGAGCGAAGGATCCCCGTTGTGCGCAAAAGCCTGATCGAGGACTTCCTCAAGAGCGTCGTCTTCGCTGATCTGGAGGAGGCATATCGCGGCGTTTCCTCTCTGTGCGCAACTCAGTGAAGTGTTTGCCAGAACGCCCCGCAGCAGCTGGCGACTGGCCCGAGCAGGCAGTTGTCGTTGGTGTACGCTCAAGTACTCCTCGAGTTGCATCAGTGATGCTGCCCGGGTTACCTCTGCCGCGGCACGCCGCGAATCCTCGGCACGCCGTGCGGCCATGCCGGTCCAGAGGCCGTAGGCCAAGGTGCAAAGCAAGAGAAAACCGTTGATGGGTCTGCTCAGAACTATGATGACTGTGACCACACGTCCGTTGAGGTGCCGCAGGCTGACCAGCAACACGAGGATGGCAACGGAGAGACTGAACAGCCACAGAGGTATCATGCGCAATAGAGCGATTGCGCCGATCACAATCGTCACGTACGCGGCGAACCGTACGGGATCTCTCCACGGTGGCCACCAGAGGTGCCAGTAGCCCGCGTGAACGGGCGCGGCTGGCGTTGAGGAGATCGACTGTGGGGGCTGCGAAGCGTCCTGAGGCGGCGGTGTGCTGTTGGCATGAGGGGCAGTGCCTGGGGGGGGGGCAACGGAATCTGGTGGAACGCTTGCACCAGCAGACGTCGTGCTCGATGACTTAGTAGACGTGTGCGTCCCGTCGCCCCGTTCAGTCCTGCCGCGTTTCTTTCGGCCGGAAGTAGCCATGTCTCCGCATTCTCAGTTGGGCGGTTGACGGCTGGATGTGCCACACGCTCAGCCTATCGAGGGTGGCGCGGCCCTGCGGTGGCCAACCCGTGCGCCGGATGAGGTCCCTGAGGCGTGGTTTCCGACCGGCGCACAACGATTCCGCTACGATTGACTGTCTACCGGGAGTGTAATCCGACAAGAGGTGAATGTCCACGGCGAGTGGTCGCCCGGAGAAAACAGCGCCAAGCCAGTGCAGGAGAGGCTTTCGTGCCCGGCGCCAGCTCATTGGACAATGGCTTGTTGCGTTTCTTAAACGGACGAAATCCAGCAACGGCTGGCCGCCCAGCGGGTGTTGGCGTTTGTCACCTGGATGAAGCGCTGGGTGGACCCTGGCAGACAGGTGGCGTCGTTCCGGCCGGCAGCCGGAGTGATTCGCGTAGTTGGGCGTGGGGCGCAAGACGGGTTCGGGGGTGGTCGGTCCAGGCCGTGGGTAGAGATGATCCACTGAGCGCTTGAATCTCCGCCACGCCCCGGTGTCAGGTGCGGACCAGCACCGCCAATTCGTTCGATTCGAGGTCGACGTGAACAGCACGGCGGAGGGGGTTCTGGCTCCAGGTCATCGTCGTTCCCGTGCCGTTGCGGGCGAGTGTGCTGAAGTCGACCTTCCACTGGCTTCCGTCCGGCGAGATGTCGGCGTCGACCTCGATCCAGCCGCTCCAACCGTGGTACGGGTGCGGGCGGGCCACGATGAGTATCTCGCTGTCGGCGTGGACACGCGAGCAGGCGAACACGCCGCCACGTTCGAGCGAATGGCCGAAGCCCTGGCCGTTCTCGCTGATCTCGCGGAAGTAATATCGCCCGTAACGTAGCGGCAGGTGCGCCGCGCGACGGTCGGCCAGCGCCTTGAGCATCTTGAACATCCCCCCATCCGTCGGCCATGCTCCAGCGACGCCGGGGAACTTGCCCCACAGCGCCTCGCGGACGCACTCGAAGCTGTCCAGACGCGGCGACCCGTCGCCCCAATGCGTGCCGGCGAGGTTCTGCTCCGTGCCGTAGTACAGGCAGGGGATGCCGGGCAGCGTGTACAGCAACGCGACGCAGAGACGCACCTCCGCATCGGGCGAGTACGGGTGCCGGATGCGCTGGTGGCGGTCGTGGTTGTCGGCGAATGTCACGAAGAACGACGACGCGTCGCCGTGCGAACAAATCAGCTCGTCCTGCTTCTTCCGGCGTTCGTCGAAGACGTCGCGCAGGCGACAGACGGGCGCGCGGTGTTCGAACGCCCCCGTGCAGACGTCGCGGATCGCGTCGGCGAGCGGAAAGTCGAGCGCCGCGTCAATGCCCAGACCGCCGGCGGCGTCGCCCGCGCCGGGCCCGTTCCGTCCGACGAAGTCCGCGATCGCCGTGTTGTTGTCGGCGACCTCGCCGAAGGTGAAGAAGTTCTGCTTGCCGATCGTGCGGCCGAACTCGGTCATGGCGTTGCCGAAACGCTGAATCTGCTTGGGGTGCACATACTTCACCGTGTCGATGCGGAAGCCGTCGAAGTCGTACCGGGCGACCAGGTACTGGTAGCAGCGCAGCAGGAGCGTCAACACCGGCGAGCGGCCGAAGCTTCGCAGCGGATCGTCGTCCCCGGCCTTGTACTCGACCACGAGCTGCCGCATGTCGCCGAAGTCGCCCGGCACGAACCCCAGCCAGGGGTACTTGGACAGGTCATCGCCGGTCTTGTCGCCCCGTCGGCGAAACAGCGTGGGGTCGCGCATTTCCGTCGGGTACGCCGCTTCGTCCGGTTGCGTGGCCTGCTGGGGCGAGAGTTTGTTTCGCCAGTCGCCACGGGCCCCACCGAGGCCTTCGGTCCAGAGGATATCCGGCAGACCGCCGCCGCCTTCTGATTGGTTCAGCAGATCCTGGTCCCGGAAGGTCGTGACCCACTCGCCGAACCGGTCATACCAGAACACGCGGCCGAGGTGGTTGAGGACGATGTCGAGGATGACGTACATGTGCAGACTGTGCGCCTGCTTCACGAGATTGGTCAGTTCCATCTCGGCCGTTGCCTGTTCGCCGTTGGAAGCCCAGCGCTCATCGATCGCCAGCAGGTTCTGGGCGGCGTAGCCGTGGTAGGTCATCAGGTTGGACGCCGCCAAGTTCCGCACGAGTGGCGTAATCCAGATGGCATTGACGCCCAACTCCTTGAGGTAGCCGAGCTGTGCCTCGATGCCCTTCAGCGTGCCGCCCTGGCGCGACGCCCAGTGCATGTCCCAGCCGATGGGCGGGTTGCATTTCTCAGAGGCCGGTTGTGCCGCGGGGTTGTTGAAGCGGTCGACGAGCAGGAAGTACATGCACGTGTCACGCCAGTCTGCGGGCGAGGGAAACGGCCGCTCCAGGCCGGCCGCTTCGAGCTCCTTGTCCGTCATACGCGCCCGCTGGCGGGCATCGGCAATCACATCATCCACGCTTTGATCAAAGACAGACTGGGGCGCGGGCATGGTTTTCGCTCCTGAGAAGTGATGTATTGATGGGCTCCGAACGGTCACAATTGTAGCGAAGTGCCACCCATGTCTTCAACCGCCATCCAAACGGGCCATGCGACAGTCGATGTTTACGGAGCGGTGGTCGCGTGTCCCCCGTGCATCCGTCATCTGCCCGTGCACGTATAATCGGAGTGTCCCTTCGATAGCTCTGGAGACAAGGAGGAAGTTATGCGCTGGTTTCGCCAATCCTGCCCGCGGAACTCCTGGGTGGTTGCCGTCCTCGGCACGCTTCTGGTGGTCGAAGCCGCCCGCGGCCAGCACGTCAGCGACTGGGATGCCATCTGGCGTCACCCGCTGCCCGAGAGCCGGGCGGTGAAGGTTACTACGGTGCCGGAATTGGGATCGGGCATAGAAAATCGCGAGTGGCAGATGATCGCCACGCGCTACCACGAGGTTCACTATCAGCCGACGACCAATCCCGACAAGGTGGCGGAGGTGTGTGCCCTGATCGACAACCTCTACGATTTCCTCGCCGGCCGCAGCCCCGCCAAGCCCGAGACGCCGATTCGCACGTTCATCATCCCGGACGAGTGGGCGAGTTCCCGCTGCTCCCGCGCGGCCAACGCGATGCGCACCGGCGATCAGGCCGACGTTCCGTTCATCCTGGCCAGCCTGTTGCACGAGGAAACGCATCTGTTCAACTTCGCGTTCCTGAAGGACAAGCCGCAGGGCTGGTGGGCCGGCGAGTACTTCTGCCTCTACTTCCAGCAGCGGGCGCTGTGGCTTGCCCAGGGCAAGGACTTCCGGAAGGAGGCCCTCACTCGCCTGCCGGACGGGCCGGGTTGCGGTCTGGCAGAGATCCAGGCCCGCGGCAAGCGGGCATTCGATGAAGCCGTCGCCGCCTTGTACTTCTTCGAGGAGCAGTTCGGTCGGGAGAAAATCGACGCTTTCCGCCGGGCGTGTCTGCGGGAGTCCCTCAAGACAGGCGGCGGCCCGCTACCGGACGCCGTGTTCGCGGAGGTCTTCGGCCACCCGGTCGCCCAGCTCGATGAGCGGTGGCGGGTGTTCTACGGTGGGGCGGACACCGCAACGCCGGCCGAACCCGAAGCATCTCGCGATCCGCGGCTGAGCAAGCCGGTTTCCTACACCACGGACAAGGCGTCCGTGCAAAACGTTGTGCAGGAACTCGCCCGACAGGTGGGGCTGGGCTACGACTTCGGCACGTCCCGCCGGCAGACGGCGCCGTTGTGCACGCGCTGGCTGAAGAACCTGCGCATCGAGAACCAGCCGCTGCACGAAGCACTACACCAGATCCTCGACCCGCTCGGACTCACCTATCGGCTGGACGGCGACGCGATCGTGCTGCGCAAGAAGTGACGCCGACCAACGCCGGCACCGGCTGAAGTATACTGCTTGCGGGCGGGCCTCCGCAGGCTATCATCTCCGGCTGCCGTTCATGCACCGCGAGCGGCGCGGGCCGGACGTTCGATCGCCTGTTGAAGAGGGGCAGTATGGCGCACTCCGGGCGGGCCGATGGTGATGACATTCCGTCGCTGTTCGGGCGTGACATCCTGCGCCTGGGTCGCCGCCGGCGGGAGCAGTGCCTGCAAGAGGCGTGCGCGTACTGGCGCCGGGCGGGCTTTCCCTACCCACGGCTGACCCGTAGCGAGATCGAGCCGCACTTCCGGGCGCTGGCCGACACGCCGCTGTGCACGCTGCGCGACGGCGATACGCTCGGTCCGTCGACCGTGGGTCTGCGGCTGGCGAACTCGTACCACCCGCAGATGTGGCACGCCCGCAGTCACCGGCATCGGCGCAGCCCCTATACCTACTTCCACGAGGACGACCACCTCCGGGCCATGCTCGAGCGGGCCCCGCGCTTTTGGCCGAACGCCCGCTGCTGGTCCGCCCAGGCCGTCCGCAACCTCATCCGTGTCTACTCCGGCGGACGCGTCGCCAACTTCCGGCCGGTCGTCGCCCGGAACATCCTGGCCGCATACTCCGCCGACGGCGATACCGTCCTGGATTTCTCGGCCGGCTACGGCGGCCGGCTGCTGGCCTGTTGCACGCTCCGGCGGCACTGCGTAGCGATCGACCCGGCCAGGCGCCAGGTGTTCGGCCTGCGGGCGATGTGGCGGGACCTGCGAGCCCACTCGCCCGGGCAGGTGGAGATCGTCCAGGGCTGCGCGGAGGATGTCCTCACCGGCGTCGGCCGCGGTTCGGTCGATCTCGTGTTTTCCAGCCCGCCGTACTACAACCTCGAAATCTACTCCGACGAGGCCACGCAGAGCTCCAGCCGGTACCGCACGTATGACGAGTGGCGGGCGCGCTTCCTCGACGTCGTCGTTACACAGTCCCGCCGCGTTCTCCGCCGTGGAGGGTACTTCATCATCAACGTGTCCACGCGTGGGCGGCACGCTCTGGCCGACGACACGCTGGCGATCGCCTCGCGGCTGTTCCGGCACGAGGCGACGCTGCACATTGCCATGCCGTGTCGCCCGTTGCAGCGGTCGCAGAACGGGGGTGCCTGCCGAGCCGAGCCGATCTATGTCTTCCGCAAGCGCTGAGTCGCCGTTGACCGTATCGCCCAGCCCGATCGAGGTGTACCGCGTGCATCGCCGGCGGGTGTACGTAAAGCGCGAGGACCTGTGCGCCGTGCCGCCGGCGCCGCCACTGGGGAAGCTGCGGGGGTTGGAAGTGCTTGTCCGCCGACTGGTGGCCGGCGGCGCGACATTAATCGGCTGCTGGGATACGCGTGTCTCGAAACTCGGTCACGGTCTGGCGGCGTTCGTCCGCCGGCTGCGCGGAGTCCGGGCCGTCGTGTGCTACCCGCACTTGCAGGGCGGCACCACACCCGAACCCGTTGTGCAGGCGGCGGCACTCGGTGCCGAGATCGTCCCTATGCGCGGCAATCACGTGTCCATCTGCTTCGCCCAGGCCCGGCAGATCGTCGAGGCGAAGGCGGGCGTGATGCTGCCGTTTGGCCTCGACTGCCCCGAGTCGGTGACGGCCATCGCCGCCGAAGCACGCCAGACGCCGCCAGAGATGCTCAGGAACGGCACGGTTGTGCTAAGCTGCGGCTCCGGCGTGACCTTGTCAGGCCTGCTCACCGGCTTCGACCCTATGCCTCGGCGGATCGTCGGTGTCTCCGCCGGCCGGTCGGTGCGAAAGCTGGAGCAATGCGTGCGCAAGTACGTCGGCAGGATGCCGCGCCACGTGACGCTCCTGTCGGCGACTATGCCGTATGACCACGTGTCGGCGCAGGCCTGCCCCTTCCCCGCGCACCCGAACTATGACCTGAAGGCCTGGGCCTATCTGGCGGACAACCTCGCGACACTGTCGTCGCCGGTGCTTTTCTGGAACATCGGCGCGTAGCGGCGGTCGGGTCAGGGGTAGGTCGTGTCATTGATTCTGGCTTGTTCTCGATTAACACGGGCGTCGGACACATCGCTGTACCGTTCGGGCACTTCCATGGCTTTCGCAAAGTACTCACTGGCCTCCTTCGACCTGCCCCACACGCGGTGCAGTCTGCCGAGTTCGTACAGGGCGAAGCCATAGCCCGGGCGCAGCGTGTCGACCACTTCCTGCAAGTGCTGCCGGGCCTGCTCGAAATGTCCATCCACCGCGGTCGTTGGTTCTCCAGCATCCCGGGCCAGGACGCCCAGTCTTAGGTGCACTGAGCCGAGGTCGCACGTATTCGCCCAGTCGCCGGGCAGCAACCGGTCGGCTCGCTGCAGCGCCTCGGCCGACAAGCGGAGGCGACGTTGTCTCTTGTCCAGTGGCGTGCGGGCGATGTAATCGGTGGAATACATGAAGGCCATACCGAGGGCGTTTGCGCACGTGGCGGCCACGGAATTGCTGCCCCCGGGGGCGCGGCGAATCTCCCTGACGCAGCGACGGCACTGCCGGAAGTGCTCTCTGATATCTCTGACCAAGCCCGAACTGGGCGGCTGGCCCGGTTCGGGAAGCTGCTGCGGAGACGGAATCATCCACATGGCGTGTGTCTGTGCCAGGTAGGCGCGGGCGATGTCCCGCAACGAAGCGTCCGCGGCCGTCCGGATGACTTCCTCGAAGTAGCCCTGGGCCAGGACGAGGTACTTATGGCTGTAGCGGTGGTAGTTCGCCACGCCCAGGTTGAAGCGCGCCTTGAGCGTCACTTGCGGATCCGGGCACTCATGCAGGATTCGCGCGAAGTACGCGACGGCGTCAGCGGACCTGCCCGTCATGTCGAGGACGACGCCCTTGTACAGGACAGCGAGGCCGTAGTGCGGGTCCTGCCGTAGCGCCCGGTCGATGTACTGGGCTGCCCGTTCGGCGTCCTGGATGCGGCGCTCTCGCTGGTATTGCTCGATGGCCTCCAATCCCTCGGTCAGCGAGGTGAAGGCTGTGTAATTCATCGTTTCGAGCGACAGGGGCATATCAACCGTCCTGGGCGAGTGTCTCATGTTGTCGGATGGAGGCCGCGGTCTTGAAGGCCAGCTCCGCGAGCAGATTGGGCAGGCCCTGCTCGGCGGTGGCGGAGTACCAGGCCGCGATAGGAGCCCGCCGGTCGGATAGGCGAACGGTCGCGCCGCCAGTCTTGTCGGCGCGGAACAGATCCACGTGCACGGTATATTGCGGGGGATCAAGCCAGCCGGTCAGGTGTCTGGCGAGGGACCACAGCAGACCGGCGTCGAGCTTGGCAGACATGCTCGGCAGCGGCAGCAAGGTCTCAAAACGCACGACGGCGGTGGGCGTGACCGTTCGCTTCAGGGCCTCGCCGATGCGCTGCTCGAGTGCCTGCTGCCGAGAGAGGGCACACTGCATGTGCTCGAGGAGACTACGGAAGAACGCGGTTTCCTCCATCTTCCGCGGGGATGTGATCCGGACGCGGATCTCCCGCGGGCCCTCGTCCCGGGCGGACGAGTACCAGCGGATGAACCGCGTCATCAGGATGCGCAGGACCACGACGAGCAGGACAAGCGCGAGCGGGAAAGCCCATGGCTCAACCGCCGACCACAACGAGGCGAACCAGCGGCCGTGATACCACGAGGCGTGCAGCAGCCGGAGTTCCTCTGCGGCGGTCTTACGGCTGGCTTCGTCGGGCGCGAGACGGACGGCGTCCTTGTAGTAATCGATGGCCTTGGCCGTCTCACCGATGCGTTCGGCGGCTCGGGCTGACAGCAGCAACGCCTCATACCGCGATTGTGGACTACCGTCCTTGTCGGCCGCGGCCTGTGTGGCAGCCGCCGGCGAGGGAGACGTCGCCGGTGCAGGTGACACGGTCGTCGAGCTTGCGCCCGTCGGTGCGGGGAGCGCAGCGGGGGACGCCGGTGTGGTCGTGGGCGCCGACATTGGCGGCTGCGACGCGCCGGTGACGGCACGTGCCGCCGGGCCGACACAAGATGCGGCAACCACCAGCAGACAGAGGCAGACCCGCGCTGTCATGATAGGCGTATCCCTGTCGGCGAGGTCACTGGCTCAGGGCCCCACGACGTGGTAACCCTGTTCGTCGACCAACACCACGCGCACATTCGCTCCGACCAGTGACTCGCCCACATATCTTCGGGCCTCGTCGAGCGTATCGAAGCCGCGTTTCCGCTCGATCCAGGTCGCGGAGCGCTCATCGTAGACCTGGACCTTGTAGTATGGATACGGCCTTCGCTTGCTCGACATCTGGACTATCCCGGAGCGCGGCGGCGCATGCCCCAACCGCCGCACTCGAGTGCGGCTCACATGATAGCCCGCCCCGCCCAGTTCGTCCTCGCCGTCTGTCCCGCGCCAGGCTGACCGCCCGCACGCGACACGCACTACCGCGCTATTTTCTATATACTAACATATGCCGAACCAATTGTCAAGCCGGCTGTGCGGAATAGACGCCGGGAAGAACGCCACGCGGTCTCCGTCGAAGGTCGGACGACGACACGCCGGGTCGATGGAAAGCACAGCCTGGTGTGTGTACGAGCCCGGGGTCTACGGCGGCATCGTCTCAGCCGCATTCGCGCGGGGACGGCGGTCGAGTACCATTCCGTCGACCAGAAACTTCCGGGCGGCGCTCATCGGGTCGGCGGCGCGGCGAGCGGAAGACGGCCCTGGCGGTGATCACCGGCACGATGCGGCCCGGTGTGACACGTCGCCCTTGCACCTCGAACGGAACTCGACCCCGTCTCCATGCCCGGAGCGTCGGGGTCCAGCCTTGAAGTATCGATGACCGCGTGGAGATGAGCCGGCTCGTCGCGGTCCGTATGTCACTGGCACGTGCCAGAGCTGCCTGGCGCAAGGCGTCGCGCCAGCCTTGCGCAGGCAGAAGAGCGAGAGATGGAGCACGGGCGCGCAGACGCGACGCGCACCACCGCAATGCGCACGTCGCCGGAAGGAGAACCTGAGATGCCACTCTTGAGTCGACTGGCGGCGGAGTGCGTGGGGACATTCTGGCTGGTGTTCGGCGGTTGTGGCAGTGCGGTCCTGGCGGCGAAGTTCCTGGCCACCGAGGGGACGACGCCGATCAACCTGGGGATCGGGCTGGTGGGCGTCGCGCTGGCCTTCGGTCTGACCGTGCTGACCATGGCCTTCGCTATCGGACACATCTCGGGTTGCCACCTGAATCCGGCGGTGTCGCTGGGGTTGCTGGTCGGCGGCCGCTTCTCCGCGAAGGACCTGCCGGGGTATGTCGTTGCGCAGGTGATCGGTGCGGCGGCCGCGGCCGGCGTGTTGTACGTGATCGCCTCGGGGCAGGGCGGCTTTGCCATCGATGCGAATGCGGCGGGGGCGTTCGCGACCAACGGCTACGCGGCACGTTCACCGGGCGGCTATTCGCTCGTCGCCTGCCTGATCGCCGAGTTCGTCCTGACCTTCTTCTTCCTGCTGATTATTCTTGGGGCGACGGACCCGCGGGCTCCGGCCGGCTTCGCCCCGATCGCCATCGGCCTGGGTCTGACGCTGATTCACCTGATCGGCATCCCGGTGACGAACGTGTCGGTGAACCCGGCGCGCAGCACGGGCCCGGCACTGGTCGTGGGCGCGGCGGCCCTCCAGCAACTCTGGCTCTTCTGGGCAGCCCCCCTCGCCGGCGCAGCGGTCGCGGGCGTTCTGTACCGCTGCCTGGCGCCGGTGAAGAAGGCGTAGACGCAGAGGCGCCGCTCTGACACAGCCTTCGCCTCCTGATATTGTTGTATTGGCGGGTCCCGAACTGGCGCGCCTTCGGCGGTGTTCGGGAGGGGTGTCATTCCCGGCGACGTGTCTCGCCAGAATACGTTTTTTCGGACTTGCCAGCGGGCGATCGCAGAGCTACACTTCAGTCGCACACTGAGGGACCCGGGGCACGCGTGTTGAAGAACATGCCTTCGGCTCGCCTGAGCGTGAACGAGCGAGTGTGGTTTCCGCTTCGTTCTTGGGGAATGGGCGGATCCGACCGGTTGAGCAACGCGGTCGGTGCGGGTGCACCGCCGCAGTAGCAGTAATGGTGGGGCTCAGTATGGCCGGGCTGTGCCTGGCCTGCACGCTGCTGGCTATGCGGCTGGCGACGCCGGTGCCGGGGGATCTGAACGACGATGGACAGATCACGGCGGCGGACATCGAAGCCTTTGTGTTGGCCGTTAACGATCCGGCCACCTGGTGCACCACGTACGAACGGGATTACGTGTATCTCCTGGAACTGGCAGACTTTGACGACGATGACGCCGTCACGATCGACGACATCCCCGGCTTCGCTCAGGTGCTCTTGCCGCACCTGTTCGGCGGTGGTGGCTTGGGGGCCGAGACGCTTGGGGCGGCAGTCAGCGAGACCGTCGACCTCGACATCGACTCGGACAATACGGATGGGACCAACCCGCGTGCGCCCACTGCGTACGAGGACCTGATCGAAGACGACCCGTACGAGACGGGCAAGCAGATCGTGGTCGACACCGACCCGTCCAGCATCCCGCGGACGCCGGCGGTACTGGAGTTGCACGCGACTGGCGTGGCGACCGTCCCAGACGTGAAGTTCCGCCTGATCTACCCTGCCAACGTCTCCGTGGCCATCGCCGCATGGCTCTATGACAGCGAGGAGTCGGCAGATTCGGGCGCCGAGCAGAGCTATCCGTATTCGCATTGGATCCTGGGCGACATGAATGACGACGGGTCGGTGAACAACTTCGACCTGAGCCCGTTCATCTTGGCCCTGACAGACCGGCCAGCTTACTATCAGGCGTTCCCCGGGCTGGACCCCGATCTGAACGGCGACATCAGCGGTGACTGGGTGTTGGCCAACTCTGACATCAGCCCGTTTGTCCAACTGCTGGAGGATCCGGTGATTATGCCCATCCCGGCCCGGCTGCTGGTTAGGGGTATGGACGTCAGCGCTGCCCAGGGCGAGACGCGCATCTTCGCCGAGGCAGACACGGATGCCGACGGCACGTACTCCGCTGCGGACGCCGACGCGGTCCGCGCCACCGTTTACGATGATGACCAGGGAGTGCCCCCCGGCGAACTCGGTGCTGGGCGGCCTTGGGGTGCCACGCTACCGGTGGCCACCTTCTCGGCGGTCAATCTGCGTAGCGGGAACCTGCATACTGAGATCCCGATTGACGCCTGGCCAGGGTACGGGCCCGACGTGGATTTTCGCCTGTACCACTCGTCGGGAGCCGCCGGGGCCGAATGCCCCACCTCCACAGGGTTTACGCTTGGCTCCGGTTGGTCCATGAGCTACGGTGGGTGCCTGCGCTTCTACCCGAGCGAGGTTAGCCCCGAGCAGATCACCGTCATCGAGGACGACGGCAACACGACCACGTTCACCTGGAATTCGCAATCCTCTATCTGGGAGCCCCCGGCGGGTGTTCACGACACGCTCACCGTGGCGGAACAGAACATGATGGTGCCGGTGAAGGAGATCAGTGACGCCACGCCGCCGGCTCCGGCGTGGGTGCTGACGCGGAAGAACCAATGGCGGCGCATCTTCGATGCACGCGGCTGGCTGCTGTATCACACGGACAGCAACCGCGAGCCCGACGACGACCAGCCGACCTATGGGGGCCTCGCCATTCGCGTCAATCGTTATCCCGACAACGATCCGAACTACGCCGGGATGATCAGCTACATTCGCGACATGACCGTGTGTCGCCGGCTCGATTTCCATTACGACGAGTACGGTCAGCTGGAGGTGATCACGGAAGAGGATGTCGTCAATCGGGAGTGGCATTTCTACTACGACGGGTACGGGCGGTTGACTACGGTCTCGCTGTGGGACAACCCCTATGCCGATCCCGAATGCGACGACGGCACGTGCGAGATCGTCTGGGACGTCTATATCACGTACGATACCGACAGCCAGATCGCCACGATCTCCGACAAGCTGGATCACGGGGCGGCCAACAACAACCCATACGAGTACGAATACGATGACCTGGGCCGCCTGAACGTGGTCACGTCCCCCGCGCTGGATCAGCAGGACCCCGCACCGGACCCGAGCCCGCAGGTGCTGACGTACGACTACGCGCAGAGCCCCTTGCGTTTCGAAACCGCTTACGAGGACCGGCGCGGCAAGGAATGGACCTGCCTGTTTGAGATGTGGGGTGGTATCGCCAGTGTCGAAGATCCCGTGGGAAACACGTGGGAAATCGAGTACGACAGCGACCGGAACCCCGAGTATTTCACCGACGAGCGTGATAGCACCTGGACAGCCACATACGACGGTGTCGGCAACCTGCTTACGCTGACGGATCCGCTGGGGTACCGACGACAGTGGGAGTACGACATTTACAGCAACGTCACCACCATCACACCGCCGCTCAACAACACCGGCGGACTCGACACCTCGAAGACCGTTGAATTCGAGTACCTGGACTACTACGACGTTGGGAGCCAGTTGATCGCCGACTTCACCCACCTGACCAAGATCACCGAGCCAGACCCGGACGGCGATGGGCAGGTTGGGTATGGTCCCGCCGAGACGTTGCTCGCTTACCATCACGCCGACGTGGGGGCCAGCGGCACGGGCGAGCTGAAGCGCGTCACCGACGCCAACAGTGTTCAGAATCGGTTCACGTATCACTCGCACCACGGCACGCTGTACGACTGGACCGAAGGACCCGACAGCGCTGTGGACGAGGACTACTACCCGGTCTATACCCGCACAGAAACGGATAACGGGGGTCGAGTCGAGCACTCGACCCAGTGGAATTCCAGCGGCACAGCCGAGTACAACGCCAGTAACAACCCAACGACGGCACAGTGCACTGGACGGGAAGGCGAGCCTACGCTCTCAGCCCCGGATCCGGATCCGCCGGATGATTATGCGCCAGTCGAGGATTGCGCCTGGTACATCCTCATGTCTCGGTGTGGCGGTGAAGGGACCTGCCAGCAGGCCGAGTACGACAACATGGGCAACTTGCTGGAAGCGTCGGTGACGCTCGAGCCGACGTGGAAGGTGCTCTGTCCCTGGATCACGCCGCCTGGCGCAATCCGCGAAACCTCCGAGCGCACCGTCGTGAACACGTACGATGCACTCTATCGGCTCCGCACGACGACGCGGACCACGCAGGAAATGACGGCGACGAGCAGTGACTACGATGACGATGAACGCGCCACCGTCACGCGTGACTTCGAGTTCGTCCCCGACGAAAACGGGAACCTCCGCTACGTGACGGACAGTGAAGACAGCACGACCGAGTACGTCCACGACGACGCCAATCGCCTGACGCAGGTCATCGTCGATTCCACCACCGTCGTCACGTACAACTACGCCAACTGGGTTGCGTCCGACTACATCGTCGCCACCTATGCCAACGGCACGAGCACGCAGTGGCTGTTCGACGCCGCAGGTCACATCGATCACATCACGCACCGCGAGGGAGCCAACACGCTGCTCGATCTGGATTACACGTGGACACCCGACGGCCTGGTCAGCTCCATCGTCGAGACCACCTCGACCAACACGACGACCGTGTCGTTCACGTACGACAAGCGCGGCCGGCTCCTCGGTGAAACGCGCGTCGTGGACGGCACGACCACCGTCTACGACCTGACGTACACCTACGACCAGCTCGGCAATCGGCTGACGATGACCGACAACCTCGCCGATCCGGACATCGTCACCACGTACCACTACGACACCCAGTCGCCCGTTTGGCCTCCGGGCTACGAGCGGCAAGGGCAGACCCCCTTCTACGGCACGCTGAACAACCGCCTGATCTGGGCCCAGACCGTTCAGGGCGAAACCACGCTCGAGACGCGCTGGTATGTCTACAACGCCGGTGGGCACGTCAAGCGGATCGTCACGCACCACCCGGGCGATCCGGCGTACGGGATCGAGCATTTCCAGTACAATGGTGCCCAGCAGATGTGGCTGCACCGCACGTTCACGTGCCAGGCGGACCAGGACCGCGAGCCGATCAACACGGTGGGCCTCACCGCCTGGGAGTTCCGCTACACCGCGGATCGGCGGCGGTACCTGGCGCGGGCCCGGGACGCGACGCTGCCGGCGGACCAGTACGATCCGTACCTCGAGCCGCTCGACGACGACCCGCAGGACCGGTTCGTGCGGTGGAGCGAGTACGTGGGTGACCAGGTGCACGCGGACTTCGAGATGGACCTGAGCGGCCAGACCCCGGTAGCGGACGTGACGGCCCGCTACGTGCACGCCGGCGGGGCGGACGGGGCGCTGGTGGCCATGGACGGCGGCCCCGGCTACACGCTGAACGACCGCCGGTTCTTCCACCAGGACCTGCTCGGCACGGCGCGGCTGCTGACGGGTGCGAACGGGGCGGTGACGCAGTCGCTGGCGTTCAGCGCGTTCGGCGGTGTTGTTGGAACCGCTCCCGCGGGATCGCCGCGGTATGGGTACGCCGGGGCGTGGGGTTACCAGGACGACGGGCTGGGCACGCCGGGCTGGACTGGACCGGCGGCGCTGCACGTGGGGGCGCGGTACTACGACCCGGCGATCGGGCGGTTCCTGGGACGGGATCCGATTGGGATCTTCGGAGGCATTGACGTCTACGCATTGGACGTCGCACCGACTGTGGGTGTTGATCCCAGTGGCCTCTTCACGTTCGGCGACATATTGTCCGCTGCGCGGACGGCGGTGACGGCGGCGGTGCGGGGCGCGCAAGCTGCAGCGCGTGCAGGTCGAGCTGTCATCCGCCAAGTGGGGCGAATGCGACCGAGATGGATGAAGAATGCCAAGGGCTTCGAGTCAGAAATCTCAAAGGACTTCCGAGTCGGATGGCATGGGTTCAAGAACAAAGCTGGCAAGCAGATGTGCCGACCCCACTACCACCGACGACCTGGAATTGGGCATCACCGCCCATGGGATGGAGGATGGTAAGACATGTATGGTCGGTGGCCCTTGCTTCTGCGTGAGCGGGCGTGTCCGGGCACACTTCAGTTCGCTGAGAATCGGACTGAGCTCCTCGTTCTTTTGGACGAGTTCAGCGATATCATTGAGGAATTCGAGGCGTGGGACGCTGACGGACGTCCCGTTGATCTCGGCACGTACGCAGCCGATTTCGCGGCCGGTCGAGAGGACAAGGGGGTGCTCGTACGCGAGCAGCCTGACAGGCATGGGGCATTGCGTGCCATTCGAGACTACCGTCCGGACGTACAAGGTGTTCCGGCGCCGTCAACCTCGATCGTCGATTGGGCCCGAATTGCGGGTGTCAAGTGACGCTGCGTCGCTGCCCGGTGCGTGCGAGCAGTGAGATCCTGCGTGGGCCCGACGACCGTCAGCGATACCTGGCGCGGGCCCGGGACGCGACGCTGCCGGCAGACCAGTACGATCCGTACCTCGAGCCGCTCGACGACGACCCGCAGGACCGGTTCGTGCGGTGGAGCGAGTACGTGGGTGACCAGGTGCACGCGGACTTTGAGATGGACCTGAGCGGCCAGACGCCGGTAGTTGACGTGGCGGCCCGCTACGTGCACGCCGGCGGGGCGGATGGGGCGCTGGTGGCCATGGACGGCGGCCCCGGCTACACGCTGAACGACCGCCGGTTCTTCCACCAGGACCTGCTGGGCACGGCGCGGCTGCTGACGGGTGCGAACGGGGCGGTGACACAGTCGCTGGCATTCAGCGCGTTCGGCGGCGTTGTTGGAACCGCTCCCGCAGGATCGCCGCGGTACGGGTACGCCGGGGCGTGGGGCTACCAGGACGATGCTCTCGGTACGCCGGGCTGGACCGGTCCGGCGGCGCTGCACGTCGGAGCCCGGTACTACGACCCGGCGCTCGGGCGGTTCCTGGGGCGGGATCCGATGGGAATCTTCGGTGGCGTGAACGCATACGGTTACGGCTTGGGCAACCCCGTGTCGATGATTGATCCGAGCGGGAGATTCACTCTCGGAGAGGTCGCAACAACGGTGGCGATCGGCGCCACGCTTGGTGGTCTCAGCAATGGTGTACAGTCTGGTTCGTGGAGCTGGAAGGACGCCGCCGTGGGCGCTGCAGGGGGCGCGGTTGGGATGGGCGTAGGTCTGATCAATCCAACCCTCGGAGGCGCCGCGGGCGGATTCACAGGCGGTCTGGTGAGTTGTGCGATAAACTGGGAGGCTCCGGGTTGGCGTCTGGTTGGTTCGACGCTTGCAGGTGCTTTGGTCGGCTACTTCTCCGGGTTCATGACGGAAGGGGGTATGAAGCTAGAGTCGTCGGTTGCTGGCTTCATCGGTGACGTTGCAGGCAACATCTGCACAAACTGGGAGTGACTGTTACCGCAATCGGACGAGGGCCATGAACGACTTCATCGACGGCCTGCGTTGCTTCTTCCGTCAGCGCTCGCTTTGGGCACAGCCTCACATCAACGCCAACAGGTACTGGTTTGGGGCATGGTACTGGGACGCCGCGCGCGCCGCTTTGTGGTGCCTCTGCGTTAACGTGGTGGTCTGGATTGCCATCGGGCAGACAGGCCCTGACGGTATCGTCCGGCATATCGCCCTGTTCTGTCTCATGGCTGCGGTAGGCACGTCCTTGGTTGTCCTGAAGCTTAAGCGGCGGTATTACGTGGCCGCGCCGCTCGTTGACCGTGAAGGGCGCCGGAGATGCGTCGCTCTTCCACTGCACACTTTTCTAACGGCAAGGGCATACACATTCGGCGCGACTCTGTGTGTCAGCGCGGGTGTTGCGTTGAGCGTGGTGATGCGCGATTGCCGACCGGCTGCGCTATGCGCGGTATTGTGCCTTTCGTACGCGATTGAGGGGATTCTGATGCGTGCCGGCGGCCGATGGCAACGAAAGCGTCTCCGACAGGGTTGAGCATGAGCCTCTGGCAATTCGTTCGCCCGCATCGCTTGGCCGCGGCCGTGCTCCATGCGGCGAAAGTTGGCGAGCGTGCGTGAGGTCTGCAGACGTGACTTCAGCGCCAGCCGCTGCTGCAGGCCGTTGCTCCGGCTCAGACAGGCAGCAGTCTGCGCGCGGTGGCCCCAGCGGGGTGGAAGGGAGGAGACATATGAAGCTGAACGCGTGGCGGATCATGGCGTTCGTGGCTGCGGTCACGGCTTGGGCCGGGGTTGCCGGGTTGGCGGAAGAGAAGCGTGATCATCAGCCGGCGGCAGCGCCGGGCCAGCCGCAACCTTGTGCCACACAGCCGGCGACGGCGCGAGACTTTACGCCACTGAGTTGGCGAACGGCGGGCGTGCCGGGACCGTGCGTGTCGGACCGCAGTACGTGTATCTGCGACCAGATCACCTCGGGTGGCGTGGGCTGGTGCTCACGGCACGGACGCGGGTTCGCCTATGGCCACGTTCTCCGAACCTGGCCGCTGTTCCGCACGTTGCTCCCGACCGACGATGGATCGGGCAATGTGGAACAGACGCCGCACCCAGGATGCACCGCGCACGGCACTGGAGAGGACGAGGCCGGCGGCGATGAGCATGAGACTCACTACTACGGAGCTGTGCTCCTCAGCCACGAGAGCCTGCTGCTCATGCTCAACGCAGTGCCCAGGGCCGGGGGGCCGAAAGGGAACCCCTACCGCGTCGAGGCCATTCCGGGGTACTGCCCGGAGACCGGGCAGTACCTCGTGATGGGTCGGTGGTATCGGTCGTGGATCGTCCCCGCCATGGAGGCCGGCCGCCTGTTGCCGGGCCTGAGGAAGAGCGCGACCGCCGGCCAGACAGGCGATGATGGTGCGCAAGTGCCTGTGGATGCCGCGGGTGAACGCCCCGCCGAAGGGGCAGCAACTGCTGATGCCGGCGATCCGGTGCCGGGCTGCGAGTTCTGCCGCCAGGCCTTCGCGGCCGGTGCGGTGTGGAGCGCGTCGGGCTTCCCGGTGCAGCCGTTCTGCGAAAAGTGCGGAGTCGGCGTGGTTGCCGGGAGAGTCTTCATCGGCCGGGAAGCGTACGAGCTGGCCCGCGCAGCCGACGGGGCGCTAGATCTGCATCGCCTGCACCGTTGCGAACGCTGCGGCATCGGCGTCCTGGCCGGCGGCCGATGTGACGTTTGCTCAGAGTGCAAGAAGTGCCACGCGGGGCAGTGAAGCGATACGGACGAACCCGGGCAGCGTCTGTCGTTGTTAGCACGTTGTCTGGGATGCAACGTGCGTATGCTTCCGTGCTCGCGGCCGGGAGCACGCCGGTCAAGCGGAATATCCCCGCCCCCGGCTGGGGTGCGGGCATGTCCGTTTCGCCGTTCTCGGCCGTTAACCTCCGCAACGGCAACGTGTTAACGGCGATTCCCCTCGTGTCTTGGGATCCCGCGGGGCCGCCGGTCGGCTTCACGCTGTACCACAACAGCCTCGCCGCGCCGTACGACACGGACTCCGCCGCCTGGGGGTTCGACCTGGGCGACGGCTGGAGCGTGAGCTACGGCGGCCACGTCGAGGGCAGCAATGGCGATACGTGCGTCACCGTGGTCCATGCAGATGGGCGGCGCGACGTGTACACGTGGGTGGACGGGGAATACGTACCGCCGGCGGGCGTGCATGATCTGCTCACCTGGGACGGCGGGGCGTCCGAGTGGACGCTCACCAGTCCGGACCAGACGCAGGCGGTGTTCAACGACGATGGGTTCCTGGTTGAGGTTCTGGACAGTAGCGGGAACGCGTGTACGGTCGAACGTGACGGCGGCTACCTCACGTACGTAAACAGCGCTGCACACGGCCTGTCGGGCGCAGGCGACAACCGCCTCGAGTTGAGATACTACGACAACCGCCTGTACCAGATCGAGGACCCCATCGACCGCATCTGGGAGTTCGAGTACGACGGCTCGGGCCGGCTGTGGAAGATCCACTATCCATCCGACGGGTACGTTGCGGCGTCGTGCGTCGAGATTCTTTACGAGGCGGGGGCGTCGAACCGCATCCAGCACATCCGTTCGCGGGAATACAGCGTCGCCGCGAGCCCGTCCCCCTACGCCTGGACGTGGAGCTACACGTACACGGACGGCTGCCTCACGCTGGTTGAAGATCCCGACCACGACATCGGCGAGGTGGACCCCGTACGCTACGAGCAGGAGTTCGCCTACGAGGCCACGCCCGGCGGCGACGATCTGTGGGAGACGACGTACACCGATCGGCGAGGCTACGACTGGCTCGTGCGTTTCGACACGGCGGGCGACGCGGTGGAGTACGAGGACCCGCTGGAGAGCGTGACGGTTCTGGCCTACGACGCGGACCATAATATGGTCGAGTACACGGATCCGACGGACCCGGCCGACCCGCTATCGCATACCTGGAGAGCAACGTACGGCCCCGTGGGCAACGTCGAGACGGTCACCAGCCCGATCGCCGGGCAGACCTGGACGTACACCTGGGAGCAGCCGGAGCCGTCGACCCGGCCCAACCTGTACCGCCTCACGCAGGTCTCCGACCCGGTCAGCGGCTGGGTGAGCTACGAATACGCCTGCGACGACCCGGACGATCCGACGCTCGTAACGAGCGTGACCGAGATGGCCGACGGCCAGGGCAACCCGGCCGCGGTCACGACGATCCAGTACTACGGCAATGACCCTCAGGGCGACCCGTACCCGAACGCCGCGGGGCAGGTCGCCGTCGTGATCGACGCCAACGAGGTGCATCACGTCTTTGAGTACGATGACTACGGCTACGCGGCCGACTGGTCGGAGGGGCTGTTGGACGATGCCCGGATCTGGCCTCCCGTGCTGATCAATCCCGCGTTCGTCTGCGGAGCGGGAAGCAACGCCACCGGCTGGCCGACCACACGCGTCGTTCTCGATAACGGATGCGAAGGTAACGCCTTCCATGATGCAAACGGCTCACTTCGCGTGTGCTTATGGACGTGCCCGACGCGCTCTGGCGAGAACGAGATGTCACGCATTCTCGGCGTGCGACCGGGCGGTCAGCCATCCATGGATGTGCCCGTCAACTGCTCCATCGGCACCGCCGAGTATGATATAGTTGGGCGACTAGAGAATGTCGATACCTCTTTCTGCGGGACTGGCGCTGGTTGTCTCCCGGAGCCTCACAGCATCGACCCAGCCTACGACGATCTTGGCCGACAGCTCAGCGTGGCGGTTAGCACCTACCTGCCGGACGACAGTACTCTGGAGCGGGTATTCGAGGTCCTCGAGTACGATGCGGATGGCAACCCGCTGTCGGTAGAGGGCCCGGACGGACAGACGATCGTGTACACGTTTGGTGTCCAGCCGGGATACGATGAACTGGGCCGGCCCAGCACGGTGACCCGCGGCGGGATGAGCGCCACGTACATCTACGACGATGCCGGCCGCCTCGAGCGGATCGAGTACGGCAATGACACGAAGGTCGTCCGGCACTACGATGCGGCGGACCGGCTGGATTGGATCGAGCATCGCGACGATCTGGACGCCGTGCTGCTGCGCGTCGATTACGTGTGGAACCTGGACAACACGCTGTACAGCCGAACGGAGACGGACAACGTCGCCAGCGAGACGGCGGTGGTGACGTTCACCTACGACAACCGCAAGCGGCTGATCGCCGAGGAGCGGGTGGTCAACAGCACGACCACCGTGTACGACCTGACTTACAGCTACGACCAGCTCGGCAACCGGCTGGAGAAGGTCGATTACGCGCCGGACCCCGACCAGCGGACGACCTACTTCTACGACAGCGATCCGGCGAACCGCGATCCGGCGTACCCGACGAACAACAACCGGCTCCTCTGGTACGTCGAGGCAGAGGCTGACGGGTTGGGTGGCTGGACGACGCTGCGGACGGTGCAGTACACTTATTACGAGATGTCCGGTCACACCGCGAACATCACGGTGAAGGATGAAGGGAACGCCTATTACCGCAACCTGGCGCTGTACTACACGTCCGCGGGGCAGCTCTGGCGTGTGTTATGGGACCAGTGGCAGATCGAAGACGACGAAGTCACGGGGTACCAGAAGCTGGCCGGACGGGAGTTCTACTACGACGGCCCGTCGCGGTATCTCATGCGTGAACTGGACGTCAGCGCGAACGATCCGAACAACTGGGCGCCGACCGGCGATTGGTTGTGGACGGATCAGACGGGTATGCTGCCGTGGGGTGACTTCACGACGGACGGCAGCTACAACGTGGTGGAGTCCGAGCGCTATCTGCCGGGTGCTGGCGTTCACGCCCAGCAAACGCTCGACGGCGAGAACGACCCGATCCGCTACCTGCATGGCGACCTGATCGACTCAACGGTGCTGACGACGGATGAGTCCGCCGACGCGGCGGGCTCGCTGGCGTACACGGCGTTCGGTGAGCCGGTGGGCAGCGCAGCAGCGTTGGGCACACGTTACCAATACGCTGGCGGTTACGGCTACGAATCGGGCCTGCTGGCGCTGCCGGGCGCCCCGGGCACGCAACCGATCACACTCCTGCATGTCGGCTGGCGGTGGTACGACGCCGGAAGCGGGCGGTTCGTGATGCGAGACCCGATCGGCCTTCTCGGCGGTGCGAACGTGTACCTATATGCTGACGCGGCGCCCACAGCCTCTATCGACCCCGATGGGCTAGAGTGGAAGAAGGTCTTCAGAAAGGGCAAGTGGGTATGGGTCTTCATGAAGAACGGGCGATTCGCCAAGCCGCCCCTCATCGGCAGGATTGCAAAAGGCGCCTTGAAGAGGTTTCCTGTATATTGGGGCGGGAAGCAGGGAGCCAAGGGCATATACTGGCTAATCGGTGAGCAATACCCTGGCGACCCAGAAGACATCCTTGCGGAGACGGCGTATTGGACGTGTGTGCTTGTAGTGCGCAAGGTCGATAACGTGATCTCCAGCCCGGCGTGCAAGGGCTTGTTGAAGAAGATAGGCGACCGGTTGGGTCGTTTGGGCGGGCCGGCTCCCTGCAGGATAAGTTGCTTCGTGGAGGGTACGGTTGTTCATACACCAGATGGACCCGTGCGGATAGAACAACTGGACGTGGGGTATTGCGTCCTGTCAGGAGCCGAGGGCGCGGCAGAGGAGACGGTGGAGGTGACGCACGCCCTCACCGGCAGCGCTCGGCGACTCATCAGAATTGACTTTGGCGATGACATCGTTACGTGTACGGCGGAGCACCCATTTCTTCTGGCGAGTGGCTCGTGGAAGCGCGCTTGCGAGCTGACGCAGGGTGATTCCCTGGCGACCGGTCTTGGCGTGCCGGTGAGCATTGAGCGGATCGAAGAGGTGCGGTTGGAGAGCGATGTTCGGGTCTTTAACCTCTCGGTGAGCGGAACTAGGACCTTTCAGGTCGGGAAGCACCGCGTAATCGTCCACAACAAGAGCATGTAGAGGTCATGGGCTTCATCTTCCAGCCAGGCCAGGAGCTGGGTGGAGAGCGCCGACAGGGTATGACATGAGCATGCGTTGCCCTATGTGTGGCTCGGACAAAGTGGGTAGGGCGTCCAAAGTGACTTACAGGGAGCGATTGCTGATGTTCCGGGCGGCACGCCGGTGCGAGCATTGTGGTTGCGTCTTTGAGCCGCCGACGAGGATCGTGCTTGTTCTGGGAGTCAGCATTGCGATTGCCCTGGCGGTGGTGCTGGCCGGCTACGAGGCCGTGCGCGATATAGTCGGCGGTTCGTTGACGCTCTCGACGCTGGTCGCCGTGGGCGCCGCAGGCGGCGGTGTAGCCTGGCTGGGTGCCGCAGGTCACTACTGGAGGAGGGGCAGGTCAACCCGTTCTCGGTCGCCTGAAGCGGGAGTGGACAACAAACGCGAATGAAACGTCCTCCAAGCACGAGCAGCAAGCGTGCGCACACGACGTCGTGAAACAGGCGTGTGGCGTGTGTGCCTCGTGCGGAGCCGGCTTCTCGCGGGACCGACCCGGGAATTGGGTCAGCAAGATCGACTATGTCGCCGATCGCCGGACGTGCTACGTGTACGATACGAACTGGAACGCGACCACGGAGACGTGGGACGCGGGCCTGTGCTTCACGCCGGCGGACCCGGAGTATGACACGCGGAACAACCGCCTGCTCGAATACCGCGAGTACCCCGGCGACGGGGAAGGCGGCTGGCTGGCGGCGGATCGATCGGTGCGGTACACGTACTACAAGATCGGCCACGTGTCGAACATCACGGTAAAGGACTACGGCGAGGGCGCCGCATACGACTGGTACAATGACTTGGCGCTGTACTACACGTCGGACGGCAAACTCTGGCGGGTATTATGGGACCGCTGGAAGGTCGTGGACGAGTCCGTGACCAACTACGAGAAGCTGGCGGCTCGCGAGTTCTACTACGACGGCCCGTCGCGGTATCTCACCCGCGAGGTCGATCCGGACACGTGGGCGCCGGTCGCCGCCGGTCAGCTCTGGACGGATCAGACGGGATTGTTGCCGTGGGGTGACTTCACGACGGACGGCAGCTACAACGTGGTGGAATCTGAGCGGTATCTGGCGGGTGCTGGTGTCCATGCACAGCAGACACTCGGCGGGCTGGACCCGATCCGTTACCTGCACGGCGATCTGATCGACTCGACGATGCTGACGACGGACGGAGACGGGACGTACGCGACTCGTCTGTCGTACACCGCGTTCGGCGAGCCGATCGGCGACCCGGCGGCACTGGGCACGCGGTACCAATACGCCGGCGGCTACGGCTACGAATCGGGTCTGTTGACGCTGCCCGGCGCCACCGGGACGAAGCCGATCACGCTCCAGCACGTCGGCTGGCGGTGGTATGATCCTGGCAGTGGCCGGTTCGTGCAGCGCGATCCCGCGGGAATCACCGCGGGGTTGAACGTCTACGCTTACTGCGGAAGCGATCCGGCAACGGGCGTGGATCCGCTGGGGTTGCACGACGGCGGGCCCTCACACTGGGGCCGGACGCCGGAAGGGGAGCTGGCCCCCCGTCCGTATTGGCCCAAGCCTCAACCGAGCCGCTTGACACCGGAGAGGCCGATTTGGAGACCGGGGAATGCGCAATCGGTGCCGGAAGGCGAAGCTGAAGTCGCAGCCGTGAGCATGGCGGTGGGGGGGCTGAGTTGGTTGGGGGGACCAATCACCGGGGTGCCAACGTGCATCATCGTCGGAGTGTGGAACGTGGTGCACCATGCCCTGAATGTCCAGGGTGGCCTGTATGACTGACGTGAGAGCCGCACGGGTGATTCGCGATTGCGACAGGCCCGCGAGATCCGGAACAGGGTCTTCTTGTCCGTGGCCGGTCAAGAGGCCCCGGCTCTCGGTAGGAGGCTCATATCCCGAGCCGAGGTGTGGACTTTAGACTTGGGTAATCCTCTCTACGACCCACTCATTCTCATCGGCGTACACGGGAGCCAGCAGATTCCGGCTCCCGTGCGCCGTGAGCTGTGCGCCGTCAGACTTATCACGGCTGTTTTGTTGTTTGGTGCGATCTTCGGGTCGGTGGGCGCGTTCGTCGTCAGCAGACTCACCAGCGTCTGGGTTATCAGCCCGTGGATCGTCTGGCTGTGGATGATTGTATTCCCCGCTTGGCTGTTCACTGTCCCGCCTTTCGTCGCACGCAAGTTCGCGAAGCGTTTGCGTGAGGCGCGGTACCGCGTCTGCATGACGTGTGGCCACTGCTTGCTCGGGCTCCCACAGCAGCACGTGTGTCCGGAGCGCGGGAGCGCGTACGAATACGAACGGTTGACACACGACTGGAGGGCTTGGCTCAAGACAGTGAACCTCGATCAGGAATGACGCGCCGTCTGGTGACCTAGAGGAATACTTCGACAACGGCTTGCATCGCTATCTGGCTCGCGACGTTGATCCGGACACGTGGGCGCCGGTCGCCAGCGTCCTGTATCCCCGCTTGGCGCCGATCGGGAAGGCGTAGGCAGGACGAATCGCGCCTCCGTCAGGCGGGATAGCCGCGCCGGCCGCGCCGGTGGGCGGTGGGTTCGTCCACGTGGTCGAGCCAGCCGCAGCGGACGTTCGTCCGCGTGTCGAACCGGCCGACGTACGGCTTGATGTCCAGCAGCGGCGTGCCGTCGAGGATGTCCACGTCCTCCAGGTGCAACGTGCAGCCTTCCCGGCGGACGAGGCGGACGACGCTCAGGCCGAGCGCGTTCGGCCGGCAGGGGGCCCGCGTCGCGAACACGCCGTGCGGGACGTCTTCGAGGAACGGCGTGACCGTCAGCCGGGCGGGGCCGACGCGGTCGAACCAGTAGATGAGCCAGATGTGCGAGAAGCCGTCGACGTCGGCGAGCCCCGCCTCGTACGCCGGCTCGATCTCGGCGGTGCCGGGGATCCCCGCCGCGAAGGTGGGTTGAATGGGCGTCCGTTCAGCGGCCGTGTGCGGCGTGTGGATGACGCCGATCGGTTGCAGGTTGATGTCACTCATGCGTTCGTTGCTCCGGCGGGCGCCTGTCGGTGCGCCTCCACCGTTACGTACAGCAGCCCGCCGCGGACGTCAAACCGCTCGAACGCGGACCGCCCGAGCAACGCCGCCACCTCGTCACGTGTGAACCCCGAGCGGAGGATGCCCTCGATCAGGGCCAGCAGCCGCGACCGCCGGACGACGCGCACGAGCGCTACGCCGCCAGGACGCAACACCCGGGCGCACTCGTCGAGCATCCGCACCGGATCGTCGACCATGTGCAGCGTGTCCTGGCTGAAGATGGCGTCGAACGAGGCGTCGCCGAACGGCAGGGCCAGCGCGCTCGCCTCCTGAAACTGCACGCGGCTCTCCACCCCGCACTCGGCGGCCTTCCGGCGGGAGATGTCGAGCAGTGTCGGGCACAGATCGACGCCGACCAGTTCGGCGGCAGGCAGCCGATCCGCCAGTGCCAGCAGCGTATCGCCCGATCCGGAACCCACGTCCAGCACACGGGTAGGCGCACAACCTGCGCGGTTCAGAAACTCGGCAAACTGCTCCCCCGCCCGCCGCGCCGCCGCCGCGTGCCGGCGGGCGTAGTCCGCGGACAACTCCGCGTCCTGGAAGATCCTGCCGAAACGCGTCTCGTTGATCGGCACACGTTGCACGGGCATCCTCCCCGCCGCATCAACTCGGACGCGCGGCGCGAGCGCAGAACCGCCGCCAGCGCACGATTCACACGCTCCAGCGCAGACTCTACGGCATTTCGCCCGTGAACGCTTGCTGCAACAGCGCGAAATCCGCCAGGTCCACGTCGCCGTCGCCGGTGGTATCGGCACAGTCGCAGCCGGACGCCGGATCTTGCTCCGGACCGGCCAAACAGGCGGCCATCGCGGCGAAGTCGTCGATATCCACGTCCGCGTCACCGTCGCAGTCGCCGGCCAGTTCATGCGGATACACGAAATGCGTGAACGGCACCGCCGGGAAGTCGGTCACCGCGTCGCGCGTGTGCTCGGTGAGGGCGATCTCCAGCCACGTCTCGTTGGGCAGCGTGCCGGCGACCTGGCTGAGCGTCAGCGTCAACCCGTTCGGCGAGACCGTGTACGTGAAGTAGTCGGTGTAGTAATCGGCGCTGTGCGTCGCTTCATCGGTGATCGTCACTGGTGGGCCGTCCACCACGGCGATCGGCCGGTGAAACGTGAAGCTGATGACCGCGTCCGTCCGGCTCGGCAGCACGCCGCGGTAGGGCGGGTCGGTCGCTTCGACCGTGGGCGTCGGTACGTTGAACACCAGCGAGAACGGCGGCGTGGCGTCATACAGCCCGAAGTCGTCCACCAGCCGGTACGTGATGTAGAACGGATAGTCCGGCGCCGGGCTGCCCGGCACGTACGCGCAGTACTTCATGTGCACGTGGTGCTCGGGCCAGTTGCTCAGGTTGTACTGCTGCCCAATCGCGTCGAGCCACGTGCCGTCGTTCATCTGCACCCGAAGATTGGGCGAAAGATCGAGGATCTCGAACCAGATCTGGTAGTCGACGTTGGGCTCGCCGACAAGCTGAATCTCCGGTGGAAAGCCGTACGCGGGGTCCGTCGTATCCGCGAAGCCCGGCTCGCCCACCGACCAGCGCTGATAGATGTTGCTCCACGCCAGCGGGTAGAAGCCCTCGATTGGGTCCCCGTGCCGATAGACACGCGACTTCTCAATCTGAAGCTGCCCATCCTGCTGATACAGGAAGAAGTGGTCCAGCGGGCATTCCGCCTGCGCCGGCGGCGACAGCCACAGCGCGACGGCCAACGCCACCACGCTCGTTACTCTCAAGATCATGTGTATGCTCCTCGCGCGCGAGCGCGTTGCGTGCTCAGGTTACGGGGTCGGCGGTAGCAGCTCCGGCGGCCAGCCGGGAGCGTGCTCCGGCCACCACATGTTCACCAGCGGGAAGTTCCACGTCTCCTGCCAGCGATGCGTCTTCGCGTGGCTGTCGATGAACAGGTAGTTCGACTTGCCCACGTGGCGGTCCCAGGCGACCGATTGCTTGGGGTCCTCCTGCGCTTCCCACAGGTCCGCGTGGAAGTGGTCCGCGTAATCGTACGAGTCGCCGGCGCGGATCTCCGCCAGGAAGATCACCGACGCCGGGTTCTGAATCTGGTTTATGCGCTCCAGCGCCAGGATGCTCTTCAGCGGCCCGACGCAGGCGTTCACCGCGTAGCTGGACCAGCGGTACTGCTGCCACTGATCGCGCGGCGGCGGATCGGACCAGTTCAGAAACGGCTTGGTCGTCTCGTCGTTTCGGCAACGCCCGATCAGCGGCTGCTGCGAGTACTCCTGGAGCACGTTCAACCAGTAGTATTTCTCCGGATGCTCGATGTCCGGCTCAGCCAGCGGGCACGAGGACGTCGGTACGTGCTCGCCGTTTTCGAGCGCATACGACAGCAGCGCAAATCCCATTTGCCGCATGTTGCTCAGGCAGACGGCCTGTTTGCCCTGCTGTCGGGCGTTGCCCAGGGCGGGCAACAGAATCGAGATCAGCAGGGCGATGATGGCCACGACGACCAGCAGCTCGACCAGCGTGAAACCGCGCCGGGCGGCGCGGGAGCCGGACTGGCTCCCGCACCGCACGGCCGTGACGGGCTTCTTTCTCCGCCGGGAGCGAATGTCGGCAGAGTTGCGTGACACCGTCAGATACCTCATCTCAGAAGTCTGCGATACCGATTAACGTCGCCGCGAGCCCACGAGCAACCCCGCCACCAGCACGAGACCCAGCGTACCGGGCTCGGGGACGGCGAAGCGGAACGTGAACGGGTCGGACGCCGTGTACATGCCGCCGTCATCGAACGCCGTCAGCGTCGCGGAGAACACGTCCTCCGGCTGCGGATTATCCAGCCAGAAGAAGAACCCCATGTGGGAGTGAATGCCCCACGCGCCGTTGTCGGCGTCCCACGCCTTCTCACCATAGTCGGCGAACATGTACGTGTCGCCGTCGGCCGCCAGCACCACCGTGTCGTCCGGCCGGATCATCAGGAAGTCCGTCGGATCGGCCAGCGAGGTGCTTTCCCGGCGAAGGCCGATGTCCCAGGCGGGCTCGTTCGACTCGTCGCCGCCGGCGAGGTTCCACACGCCCTGCGGACCGTTGGCGCTGTGCCAGCCGTCGAGATGCTGCATGCCGTTCGGATCGCCGTAGCCGTCGGGGCCGTACATGAAGCGGCAGACGTAGAGCGTCTTGTTCGGCTCGTCAGGCTTGGTGATGGGGTCGCCGCCGGCGTCAGTCTCCTGAACGAGGCGCAAGAACGGCGCCTCATCCGGATCGCCCCACTCGGGCCAGCCGGGCGTCGGGGCGACGGGGTGAATCGGTGGGATGGAGAAGAGCCAGAGTTGGTTGTTGTCGTCTGGGTCGGGGTCGGTCGCCAGATCCGGGTTGCCGGGCTCGCTCCAGTCGGGTCGCCACGTCGGGTTGATGCCGATGTGCGTATGGCCCAGGGGGCAATCGGCCGATGCCGGCATCGACAACATCAGAGCAGACAGAATCAATGCAGCAGAAACTGCCGTTGTTTTCATGATTTGTATCCTTCTGCAAGGCAATAAGTATACGGACACCGCTGCCGGCGCACGCCTCATGGCGCGCAGCGCAACAGTTGCGGTCCGCGTCATGCGTTGAAACTACAAGACCAGTTCGGTCGTGGATCGTGTTTGGACTAGCACGCGGCGAGAAGCGGTGGGCCGCGCGGCAGGACCGGCGTGGGCCGGCTCGTACGCGGGCACTCGACAGATGGGATCGTGGAACCATGCAGGCACGGAGCAAACCCGACAACCGCGATCGTCGGTATCTCCGGCACGTACTTGGACGTGGTCAGGATCTGCTGGCAGAGGGAGCAGCTATCGGTGTGGTGGTGCGACCCGGCGTGGGCCAGGTGCAGGGCGTGCAGGGTGCCGGTCGCCGGCCCGAACAGCAGAACGGGGATCGCCAGCCGGAGGCCGAGACCGCCGGAGCGCACCGAAAGCCGCCGGGCCACGCCGCAGGAAGCGGCCGGCTGGACCTCGCGGGGGTCGGTGGTGTGACTCACGGTGCTTCGCCCGCCGATACGACCAGAGGATTACCCAGTGTTACGCTAGCATTTTAGCACACGTGCCGGCGAAAGCAAGTTTTGGCTCACGTGGCGGGCTTCGCCGACGGGAGTACGGATGGCGACGCCGGCCGTCGCGTTCCGCCCGCGTCAGCGGTTTCGGCGAAGACTCCTGGTGGGCGAAAGGGGGGACGCGCCGTCGGCGCGCGGTATGATGTCCGTATCGTCCGGGCTCTGTACCGGACGAGCCCGCGCCGGCTGGCCAGCGCGGGGGCAGGTGGAGGGTCCCATCGTGTCGGGGACAGGTGAGAACCTTGCTGAGCTACCGGCGCTGGTTACGGTGAGCTGGCTCTGGCGGAAGCCGGCCAACTCGCGGCAGCGGCGCGAGATTGTTATCGACGCCCGCGCGTTCGCGGAACTGTCGCGTGGTACGTCGGTGGAACGCCGAGGCGTGAGCTTCGCGCAGTTCGTGCGCTCGCTGGAGGAGGACGCCGTGTTGGCTCGCGGGCGGGAGCGGCTGACGCGGATGCACTTCGTCAGCGCCGACTTCCGCGGTACGTTCGTGTTTCGCGTCGACGCGGGCGGGCAGGCGTGTCGTTGCGATGTGTGGCGCGAGCCGCGTGCACCGGCTTGGCGCAGAAACTCGCGCCACAGCTTCGATCAGGCGCGGATGCTCGCCGACTGGCGTGGCCTCCGGCGGCGCCGCCGACTGGCGGACCTGCACGCTGCGGCGGTGCTGCTGCGTTATCGGCTGTGCGGGTGGCATTCGCTTCGGCGGCCGTAAGGAGCAACTCGTGACGCAACGTTCCGACTCCGCCGGCGATGCGTACGCCTGGGATTGCGCCGCGGACGCCGCCACCGTCGCCGCCGCCATCGCCCGCCGAATTGAGCACCAGCAGGACCGCTCCGGGCCGGTGGTGCACGCCCTGCGTCGCGGTTTCTCGAAGCAGCTCCGCGATCGCGACGCACGCGACGTGATCCGCATCGCCCTGACGGTCAACGAGCACGATGACCACACCTTCCGCTTCATGGCGGCGGCCCTGGTCTTCCATCACCCGGGTGCTCTGGAGCGGCTGTCGCTGAGGACGATCAGGCAGCTTGGCCAGGGGATGGACGGCTGGGGCGACGTGGACGTGTTCGTCGGCTACATCGCCGGCCCTGCGTGGCGTCTCGGGCGGCTTCGCGACGCCGACATCGAACGCTGGACCCGATCGAAAGACCGCTGGTGGCGGCGGGCGGCTCTGGTGTCCACGGTGGCGTTGAACCGCAAGTCGATCGGCGGGACGGGCGACGTGCCGCGTACGCTCGCCGTCTGTCGCCGGCTGGCGGACGATGGCGACGACATGGTGATCAAGGCGCTCTCCTGGGCCCTGCGTGAGTTGATCCCGCACGACGCGGCGGCCGTCCGGCGGTTCCTCGCCCACCACGACGCCGTCCTGGCTCGCCGCGTGGTCCGCGAGGTGACGTGCAAACTGACGACGGGGCGGAAGACGCCTGTACGTGACGGGGGGCGCTGACGGTATACTGCACAAGGAGGGTGGCGGCTGGACGCCGGGGTGCGGTGGGCAAGAACTGGGCAAGCGCGTGGTTGCGCACAGGTGTTGCGAAATGGCGGGAATTGTGCGGAGTCTGTCGCCCACAGCGCGGGCCGTGTACTGCTTCGCACTGCTCCTGCTCCTGCACGTCGGGCATATCACGCTCGTGGCGACGTTTGCTGAGCGGCAGAAGCTGACGCCGGAGACGGTCGTTCCGACGGCGATACTGACCAGCTTGCTGCTGGGTGCAGGCGTCTGGGGCCTGCTACGGCTGAGGCGGCGACGTGCGCTGCTGGCTATCGTGGTGGCGTCGTTCCTGCTGGTCGGTGTGATCGCGACGTTGCCCATACTGGCGGCCCTGTCGGGTGGGGGCCGGTGGATCGTCGTGATCGTGTTGGATGCGGTGTACGTGGTCTGGGCAGCCATCACGCTGATCACGCTCCTGTCGGTGCGTGAGGTGGCGACATGACGAGTTGGCATATCCGATCGGCAGGACTGGATCCCCGGCAAGTTCGCGAGGGTTTCATCGACGACTGCGGTCGCATGAGGCGAGATCGTGCGAGCAGGGTGCATGCGTTCGCGCGGATCGTGCTTCCCTTGGCGATTTGCTGTGCGATCGGAGTCGCGTTGCCGGAAGCACTGAACTTGCCGGCGTGGGGCTGCTGGATCGTCTGGGGCGGCTGCATCATGGTGGGCGGAGCACTCGGTGGTTTGTGGGCCGACCGATACCGGCGGCGCGTATTGCCGGCGACGTTGCAGCGAGAAGAGCGATGCACGCGCCTGGAGCACAGCGCGGGTTTGCCTGACCTGTGGGGAGTCGACGACCCCCACGTGCGCAGGTCCATCCGGCGGGCGTGTCTGCTGAGGACATGTTCGATAGGGTACCTGGCCTTGTCGGCCGGGATTGCCGGCTCGGTCGCCCTGCTGGCGGCGCTTCTCGTGGACTTCCTCATGTGGCATGGCTGGCGCGAGTATCTCGCGTTCTTGGTTACCGTGGGCCCCGCCGTCGCGTTGTTGTCGATCTGGCATGCGCGACGGGTCAGCAAGGTGTGCCCCGCCATCCTGGCAGTGATGGGGCGCTGTACGAACTGCGGCTACCAACTCGACCTCCAGATGAACGGGAGGTGTCCAGAATGTGGGCAGGAAAGGTGCCGAGCCGAGCATGAACATACGCCTTGATCGGGAGCCGCGGCGGGTTCGAGCGCCAGTATGCATCGCACAACGCCTTGCTGGTTTGTCTTCGTTAGACTGCCGGAGTGACCGTATGGGATGCTCTTCCGCGTAAGGTGAGTGGTGACGTGAGCGAGTGGACTCCTTCGATATATCGGGTCTGGCGCGGTCTTCGGTGGGTCGGTGCCGTTGGGATGACGTTATCGGCCTACGTTCTGCTGTATAAGGCTGGTGTCCTCAGATTGCGGCTGTTCGCCGGAGTGGACGGCTTCGATCTTGCAGCCCCGGAGGCGTGGCTGGTTCTCGTGTATCTGTTCGGCGCCGGTCTGTTCCTCAATTGGGTTTCGTACGGGTGGGTGCGCGTCAGCGACGATGGGATCACCTGCTACTATCCGGGGCGGTCCCGCACAATCCGCTGGTGCGATGTGAGGGCGCGGCGCGTGTATCCACGAAACGGGGATCTTGTGCTTCGGTCCAGAGATGTGCGCATGCATCTGGATTGGTGGTTTCGCGGTTTGCCTTCGCTGAAGCGTGACGTGGAGGAGCGTCTTGCGGCAGCCCGCCCGGAGCTGATCGAACGCAGCACGAGGCGAAGAGCGTGGCACGCGCCATGGGGCGTGGACGAACCCAGGCTGGATTGAAACGCCGATCGGCGACCTCGGTGCCTTTCCGGCGTTCCCGACAGCCCGCAGGCCGACTTTCCTCTTTCGGCGGGCTTCAGTAGGATAATCTGTACCGTGCACGCCGGGTGGACAGGGAACCGGCGCGTCCGGCGAGGGTGGTCGTCAGAGGTGGGCCACATGCGCGAAGCAGATTGGATACGTCAGTACCAGGGGCTGATCGCCCTGTGCAGGTGTCACGTTGCGACGCTGGCGGGCCTCGCGCTTCTGTTCGTCAGCCCGCTCGTGCTCCTGGACGAGAGCATGGACCGCGATTTGCGGTATGTCGTGTGTGTGTACGGCTTGGCAATGGGCTGTGCGTTCATCGTCATGGAGATCATGGCGTGGGTGTACGCGGCGTCGGTAGGGCAGGCGCTTGCCCTGGGCGGTGGGCCGATCGGGCCGGTCGTGGGAGAGGCAAAAGTGAAGAAGGGCTATGAGAGGTTTGTCTGGTTCGCGTCGCACCGGTGGCTTTACACGTTGTGCATGACGGCAGGTGGCGCCCTTGGGATCGTGGGTGTCGCGACGATGTACGCCCTGCGCAGCCTGGGTGTCGGTGTGACGGCATCCATAGCCGCAGCGCTGGCGGTGCTGTTCATCGCGCTGCTGTTCGTCCTGGTCGCGTGCCTGCAGCGCTGCGCGTCGGACATCGTGGAGCGGCTGGACGACCTGGCTGCTCGGTTGGAGCAGCAGCCGTAGCGCGGGTTACGCCCACGCTCAGTGGAGTATGCGACATGGTCAGCCGCTGCAATCTCGCACGTGAAGAACGGCAACCTCTGATCGCGCGCTGCGCGCCATGTGTTGAGGAGGATGCCAATGCCGAGCTTCCTGGCTTGGTCGCTGGCTGTCGCGTTGTCGCTGATCTTCCTTGCGAGTGCCGTGACCAATCTGATCGTCTTCTACCACATCCGTTTCCGGCGAGAGTACCATTCGTTTCTCGGCATCGTCGGCGGAATCGCCGGCATGCTCGCCATCCTCATTGTGCCGCTGCCCGGGGTACGCCCATATTGGTGTGTGCCGCTCTTCGCGGACATCGGCACCACGCCGCTTCTGATTGTGACGTTGATCTATTACATCTGTAGGGCGGTGGAATCGCGGCGGGAGGAGCAGGGCCCCGAAAATCCCGAATCCGGCCCACACACCGGCGAATCCCCATGAATACCTGGACACGCGCGAATCGACGTTCGTCAGGCTGCGTGGGCAGTGATACAGTTGTGTATCGCCTCTGCATCGTTTCGGTGGCGTGCCTGAGAGGTTGGTTTCCACGGTGAGGCAATGGAACGCTACGAGTTCAACCCCAAGAAGTGCTACATAACGAGTGCGTGGGTGGAGCGCGCCGTGGCCGAAAGCGCTGCGCAGGAAATCGCCGCGCTCGATGGGCTGATCCGCTTCGAAGAGCTGGACTCAGAGGACAAAATGGTCCGACGCAGATGGCTAGCGTGGTTGCCGTCGGGCGGATTGGGTGTGTGCCTCGGTTGGAACGAGGCCAGAAAGCAGTGGTTCGCCAGCGTCTGGGCCGATCCCCCCAACCCTGAGATGATCGCTGCGGCCGACGGACTAGCAGACCGTCTGGCGGCGGAGGGCAGCGAACGGCTCAGAGGCCGGACACGAGAGTAACGTGCCCCGGCCGCCCGCCGATTGACGCAGGCGGACTTCGCCAAGGGTACGAAGATGGTGTGTTACACCTTCGGCCCGCCACGTAGGAAGAGGTTGCGAGATGAAGGGCGGTGATCGCAGAGTCCGCGTGCGTTGGTGGTTGCTCGCCGCTTACGTGCTCATTTGCTCCATGGGGGCGTCGTACTCCGCCGCGTACATGCTGGCGCTCCAGACCAAACGGCCGGTTCGGCTCTTGGGTACTTGCCTGTTCGTAGGACTGAGTGCCATCTGGCTGACCATCGTGTTCACGGGGCCGTTAACGGAGGCGATTCGGGGCCGCTTGGAACGAAGGGGACCGGCGCGCAAGTCGAAGGCTCCGCAGTGCATTGCCTGGCTCGTGTGGATGCTCCTGCTAGCCTCCGGATTCGCCGTTATGTTCGGCGCGATATTCGCCGGCGCGAGCATGCAGTCGGCTGCTGGTTGAGTTCGCGGTAATGAGGGTTGGACGGGTGGTCGGGAGTTTGAGGACACTTACGAATCGTCGCTCTGTGCGTGGCCGTGACGCCGGCAGGCTTGCGCGTGAGCGCGGCGTTCGGCGAGCGCACCGCGACGTGTCCCGGACTCGGCGCGCCGTCCATGGAACAGGAGTCCTGCATGATTGGGAAGTTGAGTCCGCGAGATGAGGAGCTGCTCCGTCTGGCCAGGCGAGAGCGAGCACGGGGTGCCGGGCCGTCTCCGTGGATCGTCTTCGGCGCTGTGGTCGTTGCAGTAGGTCTGATGGCGTACGCGACGCCGTGGGACTGGTCGCAAGCAGAGACGCCACGCACCGTCGCTTTCCTGGTCATCGTGTGTACCGCCATCTGGCTTCAGGTCTCGTACGGGCGCCTCCGACACGACGCCCTGTCGCTGATCCGGCGGCTCGCGGACGAGCGAGATGCTCGCGACCAGAAGGACGCTGGTCAGGCGGAACAGCCACGGACGACGGCCTAGCCGCCAGGTTGAGGGCGGGCAAGCAGGGGTTGGTTCCAGGTGATCGCCGATCAACTCTGGACCGATCAGACGGGGCTGTTGGCCTGCGGCGACTTCACGACGCACGACAGCCGTGACGCTGTTGAATTCACGCACTTCCTGGCGGCTCTTGGCGTCCACGGGCGCCGAATGTAACATTGTGCGCGCGAGGTGGACCCGGGCGGGTGGCCGCGTCGCGCCGAACCGGTCGGCGTATCTTTGCCGAAGGATCGCACCATCGACCTTCGGCCGCCGACGGGAGCGGTGCCGGGTGGGTGGATCATGGAGTAAGTTCTGGCAGCGGGAGGGTTTGTGCGATGTTGAGTCGCCGGAACGTGATCATCATCGGTATCGGTGTGGCGGTCGTGCTGGTGGTCGTGGTCGCCACGATGTGGTGGGGCCACGCAACTGCGATGAAGCGTGAAGCCGTGGCCTTCGCCGAGGCGCATTTGGCCAGGATCAGCGAGACGTGGGAGGCCGATGACCTCTGGGCGGACACGACGACCGACTTCAAGTCGCGCCTCACGCAGGAGGGCCTTGAGCAAAGCGCGGCGGCCTGTCGGAAGGAACTGGGGCGGTTCGAGTCGCTCGAGGTCGTGGGGTGGCAGACGCAATCAATGGTGTCGACCGGGTCCGGCAGAGAAACGATCGTTGTGCTGAACGCGTACGGCAATTTCGAGAAGGCGTCCCGGCGGCAGATACAGTACCGGCTGGTCAAGCGCGGCGGTTCGTGGCTCATCGACAATCTCAGGATCCAGACCGAAGACGGTTAGGACACCGCCGCCTCGCCGACGAGCCAGCCGGCCGCGGTGCCCAGAGGCCAGAGCAGGCGGCGTCCGTCGCGTAGCCGGCCGCCGGCAACCTCGCGGGCACGACGCCGACTTGTCGCCACGATTAGGCTCACGCAGGAAGGGCAGGGCATCGCGTGACGCGAAAGGTTCAATACTGCGAGTTCCAACCCGTTCGCGGGGATGTGGACGTCACAATCTTGGCGCGCATGCTGCCGCTCCAGTTGCTCGCGACGGCTATGTTGGTGTGCGTCCTGGGCGCCTTGCTACTCGATCACGCCGCGGGAATGTCGCTGATGCATCCCACGCTGCGTGTATTCCACTGGCTCTTTGGCCCGGTCTGCGCATACGTGCTGGTACGCCTGCTGTGGTTCTGGGCTGGACGCCCGAAGCGTGGCATCGGCGGCGCACCGGCGGCATCCACCGAGAGTGGCGTCGTGTGCGTAGGCGCACCCAGGCAACTCGCGTTGTGCGAGCAGCTCGACGACTACCCCCGCGAGCCGCTCGTGTGCTGGGCAGGCCCCGTGCTCATCAGGCCGACGAAGTTCGCGCGGATGCTGATGGGCGTGATAGGCCTTGCCTGTCTCGCTGGCGGGGCCATGGTCAACTACCTGCTCACCGGATCCGTGTTGGGTGGTTCGATCGCTGTTTTCTCGTTGGCGGGAATGCTCGTCGCTCCTCTCGCGGCTGCCTGCCTCTGCCCCACGTACGTGCGCGTGACACCCGGCAGCCTGGAGATCCTCCACTACAGCCCGCGCCCCGAGCGTCCATCTGCTCATTACCGCTACGACCTGACCACGTGCGATGTGATTGTGAACCTGCGCGACTGGACCATACACGTGCGCAGCGGGCAGGACACGCTCGTCGTGCCGATCATGTTCGTACGCGGACGCGCACAGCTTGCGCAGCGCGTACTACTGGCTGCGGTCTCGACCTGGCGACCGCCTCCACTTCCCGACACCACGCTGCTGGGATGACGCGTGCTGCCCATCCCGGCGGCGTCGCACGACCACCGGATCAAGGCGCGGCAGTACGTGGCTTGTCGGCGGGTGCATCGTCAGGTTCGGAAACGGCCAGGGAACCACCCGCCTCGGGCCCGGGGGCCTGATTATCGGTCGAACTACGTTTTCCGATCGGCTCGTCCGCCGTGCCGGCGTGCACGCGTCGAAGGCACGCGCCGAGAACACCGATACAAGGACGGCGGACTGTTTTCGTGTCGCCCCGTTCAAGCCCGGCAGCTATCAACAGGTGTCCACGATGGCCAAATCCTTGTGCATCGCTCTGTACGACGAGACGCAGTCGACCGACACGCCTTTTCGCACGCCGTTCGAGCAGCTCCAGGGGCTCGAAATCGCCGGCGAGTGCGCGAACTGGCAGGAATTGCAGGTGCTGCTCAGCGTCACGCACGTGGACGCCGTCGTCGTCAACCTGGACCACGACGAGAACCGCGGCCAGGCGTACGTGCTCCGCCGGATCTCCGAGGTGGCTCCGCAGTGCGGGATTATCGGCGTCAGCCGCAGCGCGGACCCGGACGCGATCATCCAGGCCATGCGCGAAGGCTGCCAGCAGTTCGTCCGCTGGCCCGTCGAGCCGGAAGACCTGCGCTCGGCCCTCGATCGCGTCGCCCGCGCTCGTATGCCGGTCGGCACGCGCTGCCGGACGATCGGCGTCGTCGGCGCCTCCGGCGGCTCCGGGGCGACGACCGTCGCCTGCAACCTGGCGATCGAGCTCGCCCAACTGACGGATCTCGAGTGCGCCCTCGTCGACATGGACCTGCAATACGGCGACGTGGCCTGCGCCTTCGACATCAAGCAGCGCTACTCCGTGGCGGACGTCTGCGAGACGGGCATCGAGATCGACCGCTCCTCGCTGGAGAACGCGCTGACCAAGCTGCCCACCAATGTCTCCGTCCTGGGCCGCCCGGAGGACATGAGCCAGGCCGAGGGGGTCGATCCGGACGGCTTGGCGCAGATGTTCCGCCTGTTGCGGCAGATGTTCCCCTTCGCCGTCGTGGACATCCCCCGCTACTTCTCGCCGATCACCCACTGCGCCCTGGACAACGTGGACCGCGTGCTGATCGTGACGCAGCTCTCCGTGCCGCAGATCAACCACGCCACGCGCATCTACCAGTCCCTGCTCCGCTGGGGGGCGATGGAGGAGCAGATCGAGGTCGTGCTCAACCGCTGCAACGCCAACTTCGAGCGCATCCGGCCGGAGGAGGTCGAGGCACACTTCCGCCGACCGGTGTTCGCGGTGATCCCCAACGACTACAAGCGCATCGGCGCCTCGCGCGACCACGGCCATCCCCTGATGGCCGCCTCCGCCAACAGCCCCGCCCGCCTGGCCATTCAGGACCTGGCCCGGCGTCTGGCGGGCGAGCACCTGGGCGAAGAGCAGTTGCGCACCGACAAGGCCGGCCTGTTCAGCATCTTCCGCCGTCGGCGAGGCTCGGTTCCGACCACATAGGCCATCCGTTACGCCTGCCCCAGACGACCGTAGTGAGAGCCCGACGCGGCGCACACGAAGTGCGCGCCCGCCGAGTCTGGGCGCGTGCACAAGCTAACCCGAGCTGCGCCGGCGATGGAGTCTACTGGCGGCAGACGATACAATACGGTCACCAGCAATGGGGCTGTCGTGCAAGCGGCCGGCGCAGGATGGAGTATGGCCGCCGATTCCTGAGGGTTCGTGGGGCTATGGACACGTTTCTCAGACACATCCATGCCGACCTCAGCCTTGAGGTCGTTCTGGTCATTGCGGTTGTCGCCGCGCTGGTGACCGCCGTCATGGCGTATCGCTCCCGGCGGGCGGCGCGTAGTGGGGCGGCACCATGGGGACGCCGGCGGGTGGCCATCGCCGGCTACTGGGCGGTGGCGTTTGTCGCGCTACTGACGTTGCGCGTGCTGAGTCACTCGATCGTGGCTGCGTGATACCGTGAAGCGGAGGGCTTGCGGTGGGCGATGACCGGCCGGAACGGTTTTCCATGAGCCTGGGGGCTCGGGTGGCGGGGATTCTGGGGGCCGCCACGAGCGCCGGCTGCGTGGTGGGAGTGGTCATCGCCGTCTTCGGGCACGGTTGGGCGGCACCGGGCGTGTGGGGCTGGTTGATTGCCGCGGTGACGTGCCTGCTCGGTCCGTACCTTCTGAGCATCTCGTTCGCGTATGTTGAGATCACGAACGAGGGTATCACCCGGCGTCATCGCCTGGGGCGATGCGAACTGCGCTGGTCGGACGTGACCGAGGTCCGCGATTGCCCCCGCAAGAAACACATGCTCATCTCCTCGCCCGACGACCACATCGAGATCGACGAGCAATACGAGCACTGGGACCGGCTCAGAGAAGCTGTTCTCACGCGGTTCGGCACCGGCGCCGCCAGTGCGAGCGTCCTCGTGGAAGTGCCCTGACCGCGCCGGTCGAGTACGGACACGCCGGGTGCCGTTCGGCGCCATCGCACGCCTACCCGCGCGTTTGGGGCGCAATAGCCAACAAACGCGCCAGCGAGCCCGACAACCTCTCCAGCGCTGCCGAATCGGGCAGCGTGACCGTTAGCTTCAGCCGGCCGTCCACGTCGCGTTCGAGGCACTCGTCGAGGCGTTGCCGGACGGCGTCGGCGAACTGGGCTGACGCCTGTCCGTCGGCCCGCCGGCCCGGCAGCAGCTCGTCCACGAAGGTCAGGGCGGCCCCGAGCATCTCGCCGGCTGCCACGGAGATCTTCTCCCGCCGGGCGAGCCGCTCGGCTTCGGCGGCCTGCCGGGCTTGCGCGCTCTCGTCGACCGAGGCCTCGGGTGTGGCGCCCAGTAGGATCTCCAGCCGGCTCTTGAGCTCGCTAACGCCGCTGGCTAGGTCCAGCTTGTCGATGTCCGACTCGGCGTCGAGGGCGGCCAGGGCGAGTTCCTGCTTGGCCGACAGCGTGGCGAGCAGGTTTTCCTCGATCGTGCTCTCGGTGACGAGGATGTACACCTGTACCGGCCTCTTCTGGCCCATGCGATGGGCGCGGGAAATGCGCTGTTCGAGCACCGCCGGGTTCCACGGCAGGTCGACGTTGATGACGGTGTTCGCGGCCTGGAGGTTGAGACCGGTGGCGCCGGCGTTGGTCGTGATGAACAGGCGGCAGCCACGGTCCCGCTGGAAACGCTGCACCAGGGCCCGCCGCCGCGCCTGCGGCACGGAGCCATCGAGGCGCACGTAGTCGACGGCGCGCCGGCGGAGCAGCGGCTCGATCAACCCCAGCATCGTCGTCCATTCGGAAAACAGGACGATCTTGCGGTCTTCCTCGGCGAGCAGCGACCCGAGCAGGTCGTCGAGCGCGGGGAGTTTCGTCGAGTATCCCGGCTCCTGCTTGTCGATGAGGTATGTGCTGTCCGCCGCCATGCGGCACATGAGCAGTGCCTTCCGCAGGCGGAGCAGGTCCATCTCGTTGATGTAGGGTTTGTTGACGATGGTGCTGACGACGCGCAGGTTCGCGCGGTGCAACTCCGCCTGCTCGCCCGTCGGGGCGATGCGGACGATCTCCGTCGAGCGTGGCGGCAGGTCGCGCATCACCGACGCCCGCGTCCGCCGCAGCAGAACCGGGGCGAGCCGCTCGCGCAGCTCGGCGAGGTTCTTGTAGCCCAGCACCTTACCCTTCTCGTCCACCATGCGGTGCCGGTTGAAGAAGCGGAAGGCCGGGCCCAGCCGCCGGTCGTCGATGAACTCGACGACGGAGAACAAGTCGTCGAGCCGGTTCTCCAGCGGCGTGCCGGACAGCACCAGGGCGAAGCGCGAGCGCAGCCCCTTGACGACGCGGCTGGTCTTCGCCTCCCAGTTCTTGATGCGCTGTCCTTCGTCGAGAATGGTGAGATCCCACGGGACCTGCTCGATCGCCATGATGTCGCGCAGGACCTGCTCGTAGTTGCAGATCGTGAAGAATCCGCCGTCGGCGTATTGCCGGGCGCGCTCGGCTGCGCTGCCCAGCACCAGCCGGCCGTCGTGTCTACAGAAACGTTGAATCTCGCTTTGCCACTGCGCCTTCAGCGAGGCGGGGCAGACGATCAGCACGCGGCGTACGTCGGCCTCGCGCCGCAACAGCTCGGCCACGCCGATACCCTGGATCGTCTTGCCCAGGCCCATGTCGTCGGCCAGGATGGCCCGGCCCGCGCCGGCGGCGAAGGCAATGCCGTCTAACTGGTACGGCAACAGCTCCACGTTCAACAGCTCTCGTCGCAGCGGATGATGCGCCGGATCCCGCCGGATCTCCGCCACCAGCGACTCGATGCGTTGCTGGAACAGCCGCTGCCCGATGTACTCCTCTGCGTCGGGGTAGACAGTGACCTCGTGGCCGAGGGCTTGCAGCCGGGCGATGCGCCGCAGCAGGTCGCCCACGTCATTGATCGCCCCACGGCCGATGGGACGGACGATGGCGGCGGCCGCCTCGTCCAGCCGTACCGGCACCAGGAGGCGCAGCTCGATCTCCTTTCCGTAGTGCAGGTGTATGGCCAGTTCCTTCTGCCGGTACGGCCGCCGCTGGGCCGCTGGCGAGAACCGCCGTCGTGCCCGCCGCTGCACCGCCAGGATGTGTTTGCATACGCCCAGTGTGTTCTTGCGGAAGTCGGGGCACGCGCAATACGAGTCGCCTGGTTCCCAACCACGCAGGGCCACCCGGTACGTTCGGCCCGACACGGCGTTCGTCACCAGGTAATCCGTCCAGAGCACGTTGGGATCGGTCGGACGCACGGTCATCCGCTCGGTCCGCGAACGCTGCTCGCGCTCGGCGATGGCCCGGGCGATCAGTTCCCGCTCGCCAAGGCTTTCGATGGGCGTGCGCTCCACCGGCGGGGCGGCCAGTCTCAGGGCCACTTTCTCCTCGAGGATGAGCGACAGCGCCGCCCCGACATGCTCGCACGCACTCTCGCAGTGTGTGCAGTTCCAGTGCAGCCGCTGCGGGTCCGAGGCCATCAGCGTGATCGTCACCGCCGCCTCGTCGAGCCGCAGGCGGAACAGGTCGTCGCCGAGGTGCACGTGCTCGTCAATGTCGATGTCGAGCTTGCCGCCGGTGCGGATGAGCCGTTCGCCACCGGGCCCGAGCAGTCGGACGGCTTGCGTGAAGGTCAGGTGCGACAGCCGGTCCCGGAGCGTCAGTTCGCGTGGTCTACGTTTCTTCCCCGATGCAGGCCTTCCAGCTTTCATCGCGTTGTTTCCTCTGTCGAGCTTGAGTTGGCCGCAGGGGTTCTCGACGATCACGGCTCCGGATCGCCCGCCGGCGCCGTCGCCGGAGCGCTCGTTGGCGCGCCGAGAAGCATGTCCCAGATGGACAGGTTGCTCCACCCGCGCAGGCGCCGGCCGTTGAGGTAGATCGCCGGCATGGCGTGAATGCCCATCTTGCCCGCCAGGGCGATGTCGCCGGCGATGCGCTCGGCCACCGCCGGCGAGGCCATTGCCGTCTCGAACGCCGCCCGGTCCAGACCCAATTCGACCGCCCAGTCGGCCAGCAGCGCCCGCTGCTGAGCAGACTGCTCGGCGAACGGTACACCCGGCAACTCCGCCTGCCGCTGGTAGATCAGCTTGCGCATGGCCAGGTACGCCTCGGTCCCGCCGACCACGCGAGCGGCCTCCGTGGCTCGCGCCGCGGCACATGCCATCGAGTGCCCGCCGACCCGGTAGCGCGGACTGGCGTTGCACTCGGCGTCCTGCGGATAATGCCGGTACGCCACGCGCAGCCGCCCGGGGTAGCGCTCCAGCACCTGCGGGATGGTCTCCGCCGCCTGCCGGCACGCCGTGCACAGAAAATCGCTGAACACCACCACCGTGTCGGCCGCGTCCGCCGAACCGGCCAGCGGCTCATCCTCCCGTATCGGCAGCTCGATCGGCGTTTGCCGCTCGAAGTCCCAGCGGATGTACGCCGGATCGTTCAGCACCGCCGCGTATTCCGCCGCCCGGTGGTGGAAGATTGCCCCGGCGACCACGACGTACACGAGAGAAATGTGCGTGATGAACATGAGCACACCGGCGATCACCGTCGCCGCCGTCAGCCGCAGCGACGGGTGCGCCGGCTGAACCACCTTCGCCGGCCGCCACGGCCACGCCAGCACCGTCACCACGACGATCCCGCCATTCAGCACGTGCGCCGTCAGGCAAATGCCGCACCATTGATGCAGCACCGACCCCATGACATGGATGCAGTGCACCGAATACCCAGCACCGCCGGCGACCAGTATCGCTGGCAGCAGGTGCCAGAACCGCCCGGCGGGCGTCGGCGGTCCGACCAACAGAAACCACAGCCCCACCACGGCGAAGTAGCCCATGCCCAGCGTCGCCGACGGCATGCGCATGCTGCTCTGCTCGCGGCCCAGCGGGATGTACGCCTGTGGCGATTGCAGCACCGACGTGCAGGCGTTGCCGCCCTCACTCTCGTCGCCGCCGCAGACCGCGTCCATCAGCGGATCGTGCACGACGTCGCCGGAGGAGACGCGGAACGAGTGCCACGACACGTACCAGCCGAGCGCGGCCAGCACGACGGCGATCCAGCGGACCCACGGCTTGGGCTGGACAAGGCGGGCCACGCGGGCTTCGGCGGGGGCGTCACTCATCAGGATGCTCTCATTCGGCGCCGACCGGTCGCGTCGCCGGCGGCGGGCGTTTCTCGAAGACGGCGCAGTATACGTCATCCAGCGGACCACCGCCGCTGTGCCACAGCTCGACGAAGTCCGGCCGGGCCCGCAGGTCGGCCAGGCTCAGCCCGTGCCGCGGCGAGGCGAACTCCCGCGAATCCCACAACAGAAGGTCCCCTGGCTGCATGTCTGCCACTTGGTTGCCCGCCAGCTGTCCCCGCGGCGGACGCGTCCGGCCGAGGAACTCGTCAAGCCACCACGAGGCGGCGACGATTGGCTGCTGCCGCAGATGTTGCGCGTCGAGCCAGGCGACCGCGGCTCGATACGTCCGCTGCCGCTCATCCAGCACCAGCGGCGCGCACAGCCGGAATGCCGGCGGTAACGTTGCACACACCGCCCATTGCCCGACGGTCAACACGAGTGCCACCAGCGGCAGCGCTCCGCCTGCGACCGCTCGCCACCGGCCCGCCGGACACGCGGATAGCACCAACGCTCCCAGCGTGACCGACCCCAGCAGGCCGAGCAGCGCCCGCGTCGCCGGCAGGACCACCGTCAGATGGTGCTCAACCAGGACAGTGCGATGCAACGCCGCCTCCGCCTCGACGGCTCCCCACAACGCGATGATGCCGCCCAGCGCCAGCCACAGCGGCTTTTGCGCTGTCGTCCCCTGACGCAACCCCGCCCAACTCTGCCCCAACGCCTCGGCGGCGGCGACTGCCACCACCGGCCCAATCGGCACCAGAAAGCGAAAATACCCGCCACTGGCAAACATGCCGAAGCAATAGATCACCGAGTGCGCGACGAAGTACGCCAGCCCGCCGCCGATCCACAGCAACGCCCCACGCCGCCGCAACACGTCTGGCAGCACGCTCACCGCCAGCAACAACTGCCCGAGGCCGGCGGCGACCGGCCAACGCGTCAGCATCGACAGCCACAACCCATGCCCGTACTCGTCGGACGGATGAGCGTCGAAGAGCATCAGCAGCGGAATCTCGCCGAAAGCGGCCCAGCTCACAGCGTTCTGCACCACCGGGGCCCAGCAGAGCCAGATCCACTCGCGCACGGGCCGGCGTTCGTACAGCATTGCTGCCAGCCACATCGCCAGCCATAGCACCGCTTCGTGCCGCGTGCAGGCGCACAGCGAGATCACCGCTGCGCTCAGACCCCGATTGCCGCGCAGATACAGCCAGCCGGCGAGTGTGAAGTACAGCGCCAGCGGCGTCTCGGTCAGCGTCGTGTAGCTCAGCGTGAACGGCAGTGGTTGCAGCCACAGCAGCAGCGGCACCAGCGGCGCCGCCCGCACACCGAGCCGGCCGGCGATGAGGTACGCCAGCCAGGCCGTGAGCGCCGTGAGCAGCCCGCTACACGCCCGCGCTCCGAGCCAGCCGGCCTGCGCGGGCAGGGCATACAGCACCGTGAAGCCAGGCCGCCCCCACGAATCCAGTAGATACGCCGGGTGAGCCAGCGACCAGCGGGCCATCTGGTAGTGCGTGAGGTCGTCGTCCTGATGTCCCCCGTCGCTGAGCGCGGCCATCACCAGCGAACACGCCAACCCGCCAACCGTGAACAGCAACGCCCACTTCCACCCCGCCGGCGCAACCCGCCGCGCGTCGCGGTTGGTCAAGGGCCCCGAATCTCCGCCAACAATATCCTTCCCGGTAAGCGCCATAGCCCGCCAGCAAAGCACAACCGCCGCCAAACAGCAACCCCCGAGTCGTCGACCCTTCGTAGCGTCGGCCCCCCGTGGCCGACGTCGAATACCGAACGACGCACACCGCGCTTTGATTATCGCAATACCCCTCCTCCGAACACCGCGCGCTGACCAACGCTCGCCGTTCCAGTACGATGTGGGCATCGCACGCGCCGTAGCGCGTGCCTCTCCACGGCGGGAAGGGACCATGGCTCGGAAACACCGCTTCGCCCGCACCGTCCTCCTGTTCGCCGCGTACGCGGTGGCCGGTCTGCTGCTCGGCGTGGTGACGGAACGCATCAATCGTGGCGTGTGGCTGCTCACTTATCGCCCACCGACTGACGCCGAAATCGCTGCCGATGTCGCCAAACACGGAATCGTGGAGGTCGAGATTGACTTCGGCCCATCGTGGAACACGTACCTGCACTCGTCGCGGCACACACTCCCGGCCTTCATGCTGGCGTTGCCCGTGGCGGTGTTCCTGGCCTTCATCACGCCCACACGCCGCTGGGATGTCGCCGTGGCGGCCGGATTCGTCCTGACGGGAACCCAGGCCGCCGTGCACATCCTGCGACATGAACGTCTCATGCATTGGAGCGGACTGGATCGGTGGCTCATCATTCCGGCGGCCGTCACCTTGTCGCTCCTGGGGCCGCTGTGGGCGCTGGCCGCCCTCCCGGTGGGCGTCTGCCGCCAGCGCCGCCTCGAATCCCGCGACGGGCACCACTGCGTCGTCTGCGGCTATGACCTGCACGGGAACGTGTCGGGCGGCTGCCCCGAATGCGGCCAACTGACGCAAACGCAGGACGGGTTCCGCCCACCACCGCCGTGCGCTCCGCGTGCAAAGCCGCCGAACGGGGCTTGACTCCTGGGGGGAGACCGGCTAATTTGCAGTTGGACTGCAAATTGGACGGCATTCATGTTCTACCCCCGAGCCCTGAGCGCACGCTGCCTGGCCGCCGCAGACCAGTTCCCCGTGGTGCTGCTGACCGGACCGCGCCAGGTCGGCAAGACGACGCTTCTGCGGCGGCTGGCCGGCAAGGACCGCCGCTACGCCACACTCGACGACCCCGCGCTCCGCGAATTGGCCCGCAACGACCCGGCCCTGTTCCTCCAGCGCTTCGAGCCGCCCGTGCTGATCGACGAGATTCAGTACGCGCCGCAGCTCTTGCCGCTGATCAAGATGGCGGTCGACGGCCAGCGCAAGCGCGGGGTCTTCTGGCTGACGGGCTCGCAGCAGTTTCACCTGATGAAGGGTGTCTCGGAGACGCTGGCCGGGCGCGTCGCCGTTCTGTCGCTCTCCGGCTTCTCCAGCCGCGAGCGGCGTAAGGGCGACCTCGCGTTGCCGCCGTTCCTGCCCACCGTTGAGGTTCTGCGGGCCCGCGAGGCGTCCGCCCCGCGTCTGACACTCAGACGGCTCTACGCCGACATTTGGCTGGGGTCGTTTCCAGCCCTGGTGACCAAACAGGTGCGTGATCGCGACCTGTTCTACAGTTCCTATCTGCAGACGTATCTGCAACGCGACGTGAAGGATCTGACGCAGGTCGGCAACGAGGCTGCGTTCCTGCGCTTCCTGCGGGCCTGTGCTGCCCGCACGGCGCAGATGCTCAACATGGCCGACCTGGCCCGCGACGCGGACGTGGCCGTCAACACCGCCAAGAGCTGGCTGTCGATCCTGCAAACGAGCTGCCAAGTCTTCCTGCTGCCGCCCTATCACACGAACGTCACGAAACGCCTGACGAAGACGCCGAAGCTGTATTTCCTCGATACCGGGCTGTGTGCCTATCTGACCGGCTGGTCGTCGGCGCAGACGCTCGAGGCGGGGGCGATGAACGGGGCACTGCTCGAGACGTTCGCCGTCGTCGAAGTGCTGCGGAGCTGGTGGAACGTGGGTTTGGAGCCGGCCGCCTACTACTACCGCGACAAAGATGGCCGCGAGATCGATCTACTGTTGCTCAAAGACCAGATGCTCTACCCAGTGGAGATCAAGAAGGCCGCCAGCCCACGGCCGGAATGGGCGCGGCAGTTCACGGCGTTGAAACGGTTCAAGTCGCCGTCGCCGGCAGGGGGCGTTCTTTGCCTGTGTCGCGAGCGGCTGCCGCTAGCGGAGGGGATCTCGGCAATCCCGGTGGGCCTGTTGTAGTCCGGCCCTCGAGGACCGGGCCAGCGCGTCGAACGTCCCGTGGCGTCCGGGCTCCGTACGGGACGTCTTCTCCTTCTGCCTTGTTGCCCACTCTCGTCGGTTTCCCTGCTCCCTCGCACGTTCCTCCACCCACGCCGAGCGCAGGATGTCCGATATCTTCGCGGCCCGCATGTCCTGGCCCTGCTCGTATCGCGTGCACAAAGGGAACAATGTCCTGTATCTCTCGCGCGAGTCGGAGTGTAGGATTCTGTCGCATGCGCTGTTTGCGGCGAGAAGATGCGCGCCGCGGCGCCACATTACCTTGCCGCACGTGTGGGGGATCCGTACGATGACTCGGAGTAGTACGCTCGGCGGCACCGTCGAGTAGGCGCGGTCCGTGCAAGGCCCGTCTGTGGGCAGGCTTGTATGGAGCTGCTGAAACAGCCGGAGCGCCTCAGCCGGAGCGCCTCAGCCGGAACGCGAAGTGAGCTGGGTGGAGCGTCTGATACGACATGGCCGGCCGGGCGGTCGGGGGCGTGCGGGATTACAGCGCGCGCTCGTGATCGTTGGCTGTGGCCTGCTGCTGAGTCTCGGCGCGTGCCAGAAGGAGAGCGACCCGCCGGAGAAGGCGGCGGAGACCTCCGACGACGCCGTGTCGCAGGAGATCAACCGCCTGCGCTCGCTCGGCTACGCCAGCGGCAGCAGCGAACCGGCTCAGCCCGGCGAGATCGGCCTGACGCAACTCGACGAAGCACGCTGGTGCCCCGGCTACACGCTCTTCAACAGCCGCAACCACTGCCTCGCGGAGCTCGTCGATCTCGACGGCGAGGTTGCCCACGCTTGGCGGCAGACTGACGGACGCACGTGGGATGATTGCGAACTGCTGCCCAACGGCGATCTGCTGGTCGTCGGCTCGGATCGCGTCACCACCGCCGACGCACCAGTGCAGGATGCGGCCCGTTTCATTATGCGGCTGTCATGGGACAGCCAGGTCCTCTGGAAGCAGCTGATCTTCGCGCATCACGACGTGGAGGCTTGGCCGGACGGCCGCTGCTTGGTCGTGACGCACAAGTACCAGCGCCTGCCGGAGTACGAGGACGGCGGCGAGGCGGTCGTGGACTACCTGACGCTGCTGACGGCCGACGGCCGGATCGAGACCGAGCGGTCGCTGTATCAGGCCTTCAAGTCGAACCCCGGCGTGCAGACCTTCCAGCCCGTCGGGGCGGTGGCGTCGGGGCCGCCCCGACGCTGGGACCCGCTGCACACCAACTCCGCGGAGCGCACGCCCTGGGAGAATCTGTGCGGGCGGAATCCGCTCTATGCGGCGAACCATGTGCTGGTGTGCGTACGCCATCAGGATACGGTGGCGATCATCGACTGGGATACCGGCAAGATGCTGTGGGCGTGGGGACCGGGCGAGGTCCAGGGCCCGCACGATGCGCATCTGCTGGAAAGCGGCAACATCCTGCTGTTCGATAACGGGCTGTGGCGCAAGTGGTCGCGCGTGATCGAGCTCGACCCGCGCACCCGCCAGATCGTCTGGGAATACCGGGCGGCCGACCCCAAGAGCTTCTACACGCACTCCGGCGGCGGTTGCCAGCGGCTGCCGAACGGCAACACGCTCATCACCCATTCGGACAACGGCTACGCCTTCGAGGTGACGCCCGCCGGCGACGTCGTTTGGGAGTACCACAATCCCCGCGTCACCATGAAAGGCAAGCGGCTGAGTATCACGCGCATGCACCGCTACACCCCGGCCTACGTGACCACCATCCTCAACGCACACTAGACCCGTTCGCCGCCTGACGCCCCGGACAAACGCCGCCGGCGCAGGTACGATAGCGCAACGTCGCGTCAACAACCGCGGAGCGTCCCCACATGAACGATACCGAACGGGAAGTCACGACCAGCGCGGTCCCCCTGGGATACGCCCCCATCGGGCACCTCCGCCGACCGAACGTGCTCCGTATCGTCGCTCTGGTGCTCTGCATCGTGAACGGCGTCTTCCTGCTGCTCACGGGCGGCATCCTGCTGGTGATGTGCTGCACGGGCCTCACGCCGTACGACCTCGAATACCCGAGATCGGAGGTGGCGAAGGCGCTCGGGCACCTCCAGTACAACCTGTGGTGGATGTTCTACGGGCCGCTTGTCGTTGTGCCCATGAGCCTGGTGCTGGTCCTGATCGCGCTGATCAAGAGTGACCTGGCGAGTTTCGCCTTGAGCATCGCCGCCGCCGTCGCCAGCGTAACGGCTGCATACTGGATCTTCTGACGGATGACGGCCCCTGACCCGCCGGCACCGGCCCATTTGCAGCGGCACCGCAGATCGGCCAGCTCGCCCGTCCCGCCCCCGCCGCGGCCCCACCGCCCGTGCCCGGCTGGAGACGCCCCCGACCGGCGGTATAATGGCTACAGACTCAAGAGGGAGAGGGCGGGTATCGAAGACGCAGGGCGTGCACGGCATGGCGCAGGGCGGGCAGCCGCCGTAGGCTCCTTCGGTGGGCAGAAGCCCTTGCGGTACACGCACGACGCATAGGGTCAATGATCCACGACTGGCGGCAGCCGTGGCGGGAGCGGACGAATGCACCTACGCCTTGTTCGCCACTGGTGGCCAGTCAGCGATCCGCTCTACGTCTCGCCACGGTTGTGGCCGCCCGTGTACTTCGCGCTGTTAACGGTGCCGGTGTGCATCGCACTCGCGGATATCGGCAACGCAGCGGCTATCGTCGTGACGCTCTTGCTTGGCGCGGGCCTGATCGTCTACTCGATACGGCTAACGCGCTGGCTCCGAGCCGCTTACGAGCCCCGGTTCTCAGATGAGGCGCCGGCCGAGGACGCCCGCGTCATATGCTGCGGGGAGGGTGTGCAGTTGGACGAGGTCCAGGCGGCGCCGCGCTCATCCGCACCGCTACGGGCCTACGTCGTCCTGCGTTCCGGAATGGTTCTTGGAACATGCTTGCTGTACAGCCTGTCGACGCTTGTGGTTGGGACGTTCAGGCTGCTGACGACGGGCGTGCCGGACTTCACGTTGCCGGCAGAATACGCAACGCTTTGCGTGTTAGCTTGGATCGCATGCTTCACTGCGCCTTTCTGGTGCAACCTCCTCTGGGGCACGATCGTCGAAGTCGCCGGCGGCGTGCTGACGCTGCGCCGCCGCTGGTGCCTGTGGTGGCCGGGGCGGGTGCTGAAACAGGTCGACCTGCGCGAGGCGAGCGTCGAGTGCCGCTTCGACGACATGAAGCTGCTCATCGGACCGACGGCCCAGGCCCCCGCTGGTTTGAAGATCGGCCTGTGGCGGTTCGTCCGCCCGCATCGCCTGGCCGCCGCCGTGCTCCGGGCGGCGGAGGGATAGCCATCATGCCGAACGTCTACTCGCTTCGCGGTCTGCTGGACGCCGAGAACCGGATGATCCGGCATTGGGCCCGGGCCGCGCTCGCCTGGACGCAGTCGAAGCGCCTGGCCCTGCTCACGACGGCGTCCTTCGCCGCCACGTTCGCCTCGCACGACCCCTGGGTGGCACGCCTCCCGGACGTGTCGGACGACCTCCGCCGCAAGGGACGACACGGCTGGTACATGCGCTACCAGCAGGACCTGTCCGAGGTGGCGGAGCAGACGCTGCGTCGCCGGCTCGTGCGGGAAGTCCCGCCGGACGAGGACATCTCGGTTATGGAGCCTGCGCTCAAGCGGGCCTGGGCGCTGCACTGCGCGCGATACCGCGAGCCCGACCTCGTCGACTACCCGGTCGAGGCGTTCAACTTCCACCTCACGCTCGTCCGCGACGTTCACGGCGAGTTCACGCAGATTCTGACCGACGCCATTCCCGGCATCGACGTGGAGTTGCGGCAAGCGGCCGCCATGAAATGGGCCACCCCCGACCTCATCATCGAGCTCGCTCGATCTGCATCGCCCGACGAACTGGTCTGGTGGCGAAGACCGGCCAACGCGAACACAACCCTCGCCGACGAGGGCGAGCCGCCGCTACCGTAATCGCCCGCCGGCCGCAGATTGGCGAAGATTCGCACGCGCGTGTCGCATAGACGCGGTCCTCTGGCGGAGATTGACAAGCCATGTTCGACGAACCGACCGTCCTGATCCGCGGTACCGTCGCCGGTTTGCGGTGGCTGCATGACACGCTGTCGACGCTGGCACACTCCGCGCCGGCGTCGGCGGAGCTGACCGGTCTCCCGCCGGGGACGGCCATGCTGGTCATCCGGGCGGCGTCGCTGTCCGAGCGGCCGCCGGACGAGCGGCCTTTGTTGGTGCGGGCGGCGTCGCGAATCGCCGTGGACGGCCCGCCGCTGGGCCAGCGTTTTCAGCCCGACGCCGACGGCCGCCGTCTGGCGACGTGGACCCTGGAGGCGGACCACTGGGCGATGTTCGCCGACCAGGTCGCCGCGGTGCTCGCCTCAGCGCGAGAGCACGACCATTGATACCTGGACGCGATCGACGCGGACGATGCGAGCGTCATGGTCGACGTTCACCACGCCCTCGCCGACACCGGCCACGCCCTCACGATCGAACTCGCGAACGCGCCGTAACCCCACTGGGTGCCACTGGTGGCTCGTCCACCAGTACGTTGTGTCGTTGAGCGAGTGAGCGCCGCGGGCCACTGGTGGCTTGCCCACCAGTGCGGGTATCGATGCGTGAGTGAGCGCGTACCGACGCACCGGATGCAATCCGGTGCCACAATCTGGCTGACGGCTGACGGCTGACGCCTGATGGCTCAAGGCTAGAAGCTCAAAGCTCAAGACTCAAGGCTCGCAACTGGCCCACTAAGTACGAGTTACGGGCCTTCTTCCGGCCCAGCACCCCGGATCACACGTGTCGATCTTGCATGCGGGTGCTGCAAATGGGTACGATGGCATGGAGGGCGCTCGGCCGCGTGGCCAGGCGACGTTCATTCGGGGCATGTCTGGTGGAGGGACCTGGTCATGGAGAGGTCGGAAGTGATCGGTAACATCATTCGCGTCTCGATCGTCGCGGCGGCACTGATCACCGGCTGCGGAGCCGCCGCGCTCGACGCACGTGCAGCCGTCATCGGCACGGCGCTCGAAGTAGGCCCGGACGCCCGTGGACCGTCCGAGGCAATCGACGCCTCCGGACAGCTCGGGCGCCGGGGCTTGGGCGACAGATCCCAGATCATCTACGTGGACGATGACAACACGTCCGGGCCGTGGGACGGGAGCATTGAGCATCCGTACCAGTACATCCAGGACGGCATCAACCACGCCGCGGCCGGAGATACCGTTTTCGTCCTGGCCGGAGAGTACCTCGAAAATCTCATCGTTGATCGTTCGGTGATCCTGACCGGGGAGGACCGCGACACGACGGTGATCGACGCCCGCGGCCTCGCGGCGGCTGTCTACATCAGCGCGGCGAACGTCACACTCTCCGGCTTCACCATCACCGACGGCGCGGGTTCGGCCGCTGTGGTGCTGGTTTCCGACGGCAACACCGTCAGCAACAATCACATCACGAACAGCCCGGCGCCGCGTTGGGCCGCTGTGCTCCTATCGTACTCGTGGAACAACGAGATTTGCGGCAACCATATTACGTACACAGATCGGCAAGCGGCCATTTGGCTGAATGGCGCATGCGGAAACACGATTTCGGGCAACACGTGCAGCGATAACGGCTTCACCGGCGTAACACTGTGGCTCGGCAGCGACAACAACACGATCAGCAACAACACATTCATGAACAGCCGGAATGGCGTCTCGTTCTCGGAGTCATCGCACAATACGCTTACCGGCAATGTCTTCGGTAACAATACATTCGATGGCGTACACGCGTCCGAATGCTCGGACCTTGTGATCACGGACAATGTGTTCACCGCTGGCGGTGGCATTGAATTCGATGTGTACGATGACCCCGAGTTTTGGACGACGCACACAATTCAGGGCAACACGATTGACGGGCGCCCCATCTACTACTTCCATGGCGAGACGGGCGTCGTCGTGCCGGCGGATGCAGCGCAGGCCATCCTCGCCGACTGTCAGGATTGCTCAGTCTCCGGGCTCGTATGCCATGATTCCATCGTTCCCATTCAATTGGGGTTCTGCACGTCGTGTGCCGTGATGAACAACACCGTGACAGTCGAGTGGTACAGCGACGGGATCGGGCTGGGCAGTTGCGACGGTATCACCGTCGTGGGCAATGACATCCGATCAACGTATGATCAGTATGAGGAGGATCCCGCTGTAAACATCGCCGCTGTGAAAGTCCTAGACGGTGGCCAGAACACGTACGGGTCCAATGTCATACGTGGGTTCAACCAGGGCATTCTCATACGTCGCTGGAACGATTCATATGGCAACGTCATTGCCGGCAACGACATCGCCAGCAAGCTGATCGGGATCTGGCTCATCGAGCACGGGGGAGATGGCACGGGGGTGCTCGTGTCAGGGAACACGTTCACCGACTGCCCTTTGGGCGCACTGAGCATTGGCCGTTGGCGGGGTGTCACGGCGGTGGAAAACGTGATGAATGGATGCAGCCTGGTCATCAGTGGCGAGGCGCTGGAGCACTGGAACACGCATACCATCGAGGGCAACACCGTCAACGGAGAGGAACTCGTCTACCGGGCCAATGAGGATGACTTTGCGATCACGGGGGATGCCGGACAGGTGGTGCTGGCGAACTGCTATAACTTCGGAGTCGCTGGACTCGAGCTCGACTCCGTCTCGAGCGGAGTTGTTGGCGGATTCTGCTCGCACGGCCGCGTGGCGGACTCCACGTTTGTGAACTGCGGCGATTCTGCGATCTACTTCCAGATGAGCGACTACATCGAAGTCGCGCAGAACCAGATCTCGGGCGGCGGACAGGGTATCACGTTCCGCGGCGGTGAGGGCAACAGGATCAACGAGAATCGCGTGATGAACGCAGGGAAGAACGGGATGTGGATCTTCGACTGCCAGGGGGCATCCGTGACTGGAAACGTCATTACCGAGACGCAGGCAACAGGCATTCGATGCTCCGGAGTCGGCGAAAGCGAGATCAACAGAAACGCTGTTCGGTGCGGCGATTCGGTCGGCATTTTGCTTGGATCGGAGTCGGATGGCAACGAGGTTGCCGGCAACGCGATCGCACGTTGCGACACATACGGGATTGTGCTGTCATATGACAGCACGGACAACCTCCTTCATGGAAACCAGTCGGTGGAGAACGGGACCAACGCGTTCGAGGTCGATGGGACGGCCGGTAACCTGTGGTACGGCCCGGAGGGTGGCAACTACTGGTCGGACTTCGAGCAGAATCCCGGCTACCCCGATTACTACGAGATCGCCGGCGACGGCACGGGCGTGGATTGGTACCCGCTGGAAAGCGTCTTCACCTGCCCCTTCACGCCGGGCGATATCAACGGATCTTGCGGACCGGTCGACTTCGATGACTTCAGCACATTCGCCGCGTGCTGGGACGTCTGGCCCGACGACTGTGGTACCTACGGCTGCGCCGACGTGGACGGCGACGGCGAAATGGACCTACGGGACTTCGCTGCGTTCTCGCTCTTGTTCGGCGACTAAGCCGGGTCCATGTCCTAGACTGTGTCTGACGGATCGAGCAAGTGTAGGGCGAGTTCCACCCAATGGTACTAACCTTGGTCTTGACAGAATAGAGTCCTCGCTGATCTAAGTTGGTTATTGAGCAAGACTTAGTCAGGAGGACTCGCCGATGTTCACGGATGAACACAGACGTATCGTATGGGA
>JASFQK010000009.1:0-161162 GCA_050115495.1 Phycisphaerae bacterium
TCAAGTCGACGGTCCGAGCCGATTCCGCCGAGTCGGGAACAGCTTCGCAGCCTGGTGTCCTTCGCCACGATCGCCGGCAAATGACCTTGATCGCCGCGGGCAATTCTTTCACAAGCTCTCTCGCCCGACATTCCTTGATTTCGGGCCGGAAACGGCAGGCGAGACGCCTGCCCCACCCGGTGTTAGAGATTGCCTCACAAGCTCGCCCGCCCAGACTGGCGCCTGAGGAGCCCATGGACGTCTCGACCTGGCTGCAACGGATCAAGGTCCATCGTCATTACCGCGGCCAGATCGCCGCCGCCCGCACACTCCCTGCCCGACCCGCCGTGCATCGTTCGCCGACGCAGCCGCTGCCGCCGCCGCTGGCCGCTCTGCTGCAACAAGAAGGCATCGACGAGCTCTACGGCCACCAGGCGGAGAGCTACGACGCCATTCTCGCCGGTGAGAACGTCGTCATCGCCACCGGCACCGCTTCCGGCAAGAGCCTTTGCTATCACCTGCCCGTCCTCAGCGCCCTCCTCGCCGACCCGCGAGCCCGCGCACTCTACGTCTATCCGGCGAAGGCCCTCGCCCACGACCAACTGGGCAACCTCGAACGCATGACCACCGCCGCCGGCCTCGCCGACGCGGCCCGCCCCGCCTGCTACGACGGCGACACGCCCACGCACCGCCGGCCGGGCATCCGTCGCAACGCTTCGATCCTGCTCACCAATCCCGACATGCTGCACCAGGGCATCCTCCCCTACCACGCCAAGTGGGCCGCCTTCCTCGGCCAGCTCCGCTACGTCGTTCTCGACGAGATCCATACCTACCGCGGCATCTTCGGCAGCCACGTCGCCGGCGTCGTCCGCCGACTCCAGCGCCTTTGCCGCCACTACGGTGCCGACCCGCAATTCGTCTGCTGCTCGGCGACGCTCGGCAACCCGCGCGACCTGGCCGAGCGCCTCACCAGCCGACCCATGCACCTCGTCGATCAGGACGCCTCGCCCCGCGGTCAACGCTGGTTCGTCCTCTGGAATCCGCCCTGGCTCGAAACCGAGACGCGCGTCTCACGCCGCAGCGCCAACGTCGAGGCCCAAGCCCTCATGCAGGCTCTCATCGAAGCCGGCGCCGGCACCATCACGTTCACCAAGGCCCGCGTCGTCGCCGAGCTGCTCTACAAATACGTCACCGACGCCTTGCAGCGCCGCCGACCCGACCTCGCCCGCAAGATCCGCCCTTACCGCGGCGGCTACCTACCGCAGGAACGTCGCGACATCGAACGCGCCCTCTTCTCCGGCGAGCTTCTCGGCGTATGCAGCACGAACGCCCTCGAGCTCGGCATCGACGTCGGCGCCCTCGACGCCGCCCTCATCGTCGGCTTCCCCGGCACGCTGTGCAGCCTGTGGCAGCAGGCCGGCCGCGCCGGCCGCCGGCGCGACGAATCGCTCGCGATCTTCATCGCCCACGACGACCCGGTCGACCAGTACCTGATGCGCAACCCCGAGTTCCTCTTCGCTCGCTCCGTCGAGCAAGCCATCATCGACCCCGGCAACCCGCACATCCTCGCCGCCCAGCTCGCCTGCGCCGCCCGCGAACTGCCGCTGACGCCCGCCGACCTCACCGACTTCAGCCCCGTCGCCACCGGCGTCGTCGAGGCCCTCGTCGAAGAGGGCCGTCTCCGCGGCGGCGAGAACCGCTACGACTACGCCCAGGCCGGCCTGCCCCAGCAAGAGACCAACCTCCGGACCATCAGCGACGCCACCTACGCCATCATCGACGTCACCGACGACCGCAACGAAATCCTCGGCCAGGTCGACGCCATCTCGGCCCCCGAGCTCGTCTATCCCGAAGCGGTCTACCTGCACCAGGGCGCCAGCTATCTCGTCCGCGAGCTCGACCAGACCGCCCATCTCGCCCGCGTCGAGCGCCTCGACGCCGACTACTACACGCAACCCGTCCTCGCCGACGAATGCCGCGTCAACGAGCAGCGTCTGACGGCCGACTGCCTCGGCGGCCAGCGCTTCTTCGGCAACGTCACCGTGCGCTGGCAGACGGTCGCCTTCCGCAAGTTCAAGTTCCAGACGATGGAGCTGATCGGCCAGACCGCGCTCGACCTCCCGGCGCAGCAGATCGACACCGCCGGCTGCTGGCTTCAACCGCCGCCGCCCGCCCTCGCCGCCGTGCGCGAGGCCGATCGCGAAGTGTGGGACGCCATGAGCGGCGTGCGCAACCTGCTCCTCGTCGCCCTACCGACCGTGGCCATGTGCGACCGCTACGACATCGGCGGCGTGGTCAACTCGTCCCAGTTCGGCGTGATGACCATCATCCTCTACGACCGTTACGCCGGCGGCGTCGGCTACGCTCGACACGGCTACGAGTCGGCGGCCGACCTGCTCTCTCTCACCCGCGATCTCATCGCCGGTTGCGAGTGTGAGAACGGCTGCCCCGGCTGCGTCGGCCCGCCCAACCTGCGCATCGCCATCCACCACGACCCCGACGTCGGCTACGGCTACAAAATCCCCGACAAGGCCGCCACCCGCACATTGCTCGACGCCTGGCTCGCGCCGCCCCCCTGACGCGCCTCAGTGTGCCACTGCTCTGCGAGCAGTGTCTTCATTCAGCCGGAAACGCCCCGTTCTCCACCCTTTGCTCCTCACTCACTCGCCCCGCAACGTTCCCCTCACCTTCCTCACCACAAACATCGGGTACTGCCCAACGCTCCCCATCAGCCGCGGCGCCGCGTTCTCCAGCCAATACAGCAACCCCACGACCGCCCGCCCCGCCAGCCACCTATGCACGTACATCTTCAGAAAATCAACATGCACGCTCCGCCAGCAGCGCAGCTCAATCTCGAACCCCAGCCGCTGCCGCCGCCACCAGGACACGGGATGCGCGTGAAAGTACAGCCGTGGCGGCGGCGTCCCGCCCGTCGCTGACGGCCCGCCCAGCATCTGCCGCAACCGCCGCCCGTACCAGCGCAACCGCCGTTGCAGCGGCCGCAATAGCCCGAACCGCAGCAGCGGCAGTTTCATCAGTGCACAGCGATCCCCCGCCGAATACACGACGACCGCCGACCCGCCCGGCCGCAGCACGCGATGCAGCTCACGCAGCGCTTTCGGCTGCTCGTCCTGCGGCACGTGGAACAATGTGTGAATCGACACGACGCCGTCCATCGTCCCGTCTTTCAACGGCAGGTTCGTCACGTCGCCCAGCACAAAGATCCCCCGCCCGCCGAGCCGCCGCCGCGCCGCCCGCAGCGCCACCAGCGACAGGTCCACGCACACCCGATGCGTGTAGCCCTCGGAATACTCGACGTACTCCGGGAATTGCAGCGGCCCTGACGCCACGTCCAGCAGGTACTTCCCGCACGGCGGAATGTGCTGCATCACCCGGCGGTTGCACTGCCGCAGATACTCCCGCGACACCGGCCGCATATCCTCGTGCAACGCCGCATCGACGAAGTCCTCGCTTGCATCGTCCTGCGGCTGCCAGCCGTGCGCATCGTAGAACGCCTGCGCGTCGCGCTTCTCCGCGCGCAAGTGCGTCGTCTCGGCATGGTCCGCCCCGCGCGCGACGATCGCCTGCGTCTCGGTGAGAATGACGATCCCGTCCACGATCGCATACGCCCACCGCCCGTCGTCCGTCAGCAGCGCTGCCTCGAGCGCCCGCGGCACAGCCGACCCATCCCGACAACGCAGCGTCCCGTCGGCGACGCGCGCGTTCAGCGCCGCCAACTCGTCGGCGTCGGCCAGTCGCAAATCTGTCCCGCTCACCGGACAGCGCAGCACCGCCTGCGCATCGATCACCCACGACTGCATCGCCGGCGGCATCCCCCGCGATCCGGGCACACTCGCCGGGCGGTCGGCGACGGCCGTGTTGCCGGCGGCGGTTAGCGGCATGTGTGCGGTCCCTTCAGCGCAGGGAGCGTTCCCGGGCCGCGCTGGCCCGCATCCTGTCTTATCGGGTGCCCCACCCCCACCCTTAAGACCCCCCGCCAACGTCCGGCCCCGTAGCGTTCTCCGGTGCGGCATGCTGAAACCTCAGGGGCCGGCATGGCTCCTGCTCGCGTCGGGAGGAACATGCCGGCGCTGCGCTTCGGCATGCCACACTCCGAAGACGTCCGGTGTTCCGGCGCGCCGGGAGACGCTACCGGCTCGGGGCCCGCCACCGACCCACACGCGGCGGCAGAACCAAGCCGAGCCCTGAGCGGTAGCGACGGGTCGTACGCCGGTAACGCCACGCACCTCGTCCGCGCGGTGCCACTGGTGGCTTGCCCACCAGTGCTCCACGTTCCCTCCACGCGACGCCCGACACGCCGGATCACCCCCGACAAACAGCCGCCCCCCCCAGTTTGACACCTCCCCGCATCGAGATAGAATCCAACCGAACGTGGTCGGAACCCGTTGACCCTCGAACCGAACAGGAACCACCGATGGCCGGCGAAAACACCCTCCATTTTGACGAGAGCAACTTCGAAGCCGAGGTGCTGCAGTCCGACGTCCCCGTGCTCGTGGACTTCTGGGCTGAATGGTGCGGCCCCTGCCTCATGGTCGCCCCCACGATCGAGGAGCTCGCCAACGAATACCAGGGCAAGGCCAAGATCGGCAAGTGCGACGTCGACAAGGCCCAGCAGCTCGCCGTGCAGTTCGGCGTCCAGAACATCCCCACCGTGATCGTCTTCAAGGGCGGCCAGCCCCTGCACAAGATCGTCGGCGCCAAGAACAAGCGCGAATACTGCGCCGTCCTCGACGAGATCCTGGCCGGCTAGCGCCGCGCGCGCGCAACGATCGTCAGTCTTCCTCAAAAAGAACGTGGCCGGCATCCATATGCCGGCCACGGTGCTTCCCTGGAGGAGCGAACGGTTCCGCCTACTTCACTTCCCAGCTATCGCCCGCATCGAGCAGCTTATCGAGCGTCCCTTCGCCGATCGACTTCGTCGTCCGCTCGATCTGCCCGAAGAGCAGCTCCTCGTACACCGGGGCCTCGACGTCGCGGAAGATACCGAGCGGCGTCGGGAAATCCGGGTAGTGCAGCCGTGAAAGCTGGAACGCCAGGCACGGCGACTTGCAGTGCTCGTCGTGGACCAGCAGATCCTCTTCCTTGATCCCGTCGCCCAACCGCACGACTTCGACGTGCGGGCCGTTCAGACGAATGCCCCGATCGCGGTTCTTGCCGAAGATCATCGGCTTGCCGTGCTCGAGGTAGAGAATGTTGTCGTCGCGCGTCTGCCGGTCGGTCAGGTAGTTGAACGCCGCGTGGTTGTACACGACGCAGTCCTGGTACACCTCGACCAGGGCCATGCCGCGGTGCTGGTACGCCCGATCCATGACGCGTTCCAGCATTTTCAGATCGTTGTAAATCACGCGGGCCGCGAACGTCACCTCCGCCCCGATGGCGAGCGAGATGGCGTGCGCCGGGTTCCCGATCGAGCCGAACGGCGTCGACTTGGTCTTCTTGCCCAACTCGCCCGTCGGCGAGGCCTGCCCCTTCGTCAGCCCGTAGATGCGGTTGTTGAACAGCACCATCTTCAGGCTGATGTTCCGCCGCACTGTGTGCAGGAAGTGATTCCCGCCGATGCTGAGGGCGTCGCCGTCGCCGGTGATGACCCACACGTCGAGATCCGGGTTGCCCAGCTTCACGCCCGTGGCGATCGCCGGGGCGCGGCCGTGAATCCCGTGGATCCCGTAGGTGTTCATGTAGTACGGAAACCGGCTGGAGCAGCCGATGCCCGACACGAACACCACGTTCTCCTTGTGGGCCTGATGCGCGGCCAGCGTCCGTTGCAGCGCGGTGAGAATCGAGTAGTCACCGCAGCCCGGGCACCAGCGCACGTCCTGGGCGGTCTTGAAGTCCTTCGCGGTTATCGCATTGGCAACACACGTACTCACGGCTGTTGACCTCCGAGAATCTCGTCGATGCGGGCGAGAATCTCACTGATCAGGAACGGCTTGCCCTGGACCTTGCTCATGCCGATGGCGTCCACCAGGTAGCGCGCCCGCAGCACCCACATGAGTTGCCCCATGTTCAATTCACACACCAGGACGGTGCGGTAGCTCTTCAGCATCTCACCCAGGTTGGCCGGCATCGGGTTCAGCCAGCGGATGTGGGCGTGCGACACGTCCTTGCCGGCCGCCCGCGCCCTCTCCACCGCCGTCCGCACCGCCCCGTACGTCCCGCCCCACGACACGAGCAGCAAGTCGCCCTTCGTGTCGCCGTACACTTCCTGGTCCGGCACGTCCTGCAGAACGTTGTCGATCTTCTCCGCCCGGTGATGCGTCATGCGCTCGTGGTTCACCGGGTCGTAGCTCACCAGTCCCGTGCGGTCGCCCTTCTCCAGACCGCCGATGCGGTGATGCAAACCCGGCGTGCCCGGAATCGCCCACGGCCGCGATCCGATCTCCGACCGGGCGTACGGCTGGAACGTCGCCGCATCCGTCGGGTGCGCAACCTCGATCGGCGCCAGCGAGTCCGTCTCTGGAATCCGCCATGGCTCCGAGCCCTGCGCCAGGTACCCGTCCGTCAGCAGGAACACCGGCGTCATGTACTTCACCGCGATCCGCACGGCCTCGATCGCACCCCAGAAGCAATCGCCCGGCGACTGCGCCGCGAGCACCGGCAGCGGGCAATCCCCGTGCCGGCCCATGAGCGCCTGAAACAGGTCCGACTGCTCCGTCTTCGTCGGCAAACCCGTGCTCGGCCCACCGCGCTGCACGTTCACGATCACCGACGGAAGCTCGACCATGACGCCCAGACCGACGCCTTCCTGCTTCAGGGCCACGCCCGGACCGCTCGTCCCGGTGACCGCGATGCAGCCGGTGAACGCCGCCCCGATCACGGCACAGTACGCCGCGATCTCGTCCTCCGCCTGGAACGTCCGCACGTCGAAGTTCTTCAGCCGGGCCAGCTCGTGCAGAATCTCGCTCGCCGGCGTGATCGGATAGCTGCCGTAGAACAGCGGCTTGCCCGCCAGCCGCGCCGCCGTCACCAGCCCCAGCGCCGTCGCCAGGTTGCCGGTCACGTTGCGATAGCGGCCCGGCCGCAGATCCGCCTTGGCCACCCGGTACCGCACGGCGAACATCTCGGCCGTTTCGCCGAAGTTGTACCCGGCCTTCAGAGCCAGCGAGTTCGCACTGGCCACCGCCGGGATCTTCGCAAACTTCTGGTCGATCCAGCGCAGCGTCACGTCCAGGGGCCGGTCGTACAGCCAGCACACCAGGCCCAGGGCGTAGAAGTTCTTGCAGCGCTCCGCACCCTTCTGGTTCAGCCCGGACTCTTTCACCGCTGCACACGTCTGCGACGTGATCGGCACACGGTGCACGCGATACGCCGCCAGCCCATCACCTTCCAGCGGGTTCGAGTCATACCCCGCCTTCGCCAGGTTCTGGGCGTTGAACTCGTCCGTGTTCACCACCAGCACGCCGCCCGGCGCCAGTTCCGGCAGGCACACCTTCAGCGCCGCCGGGTTCATCGCGATCAACGCATCGATCTTGTCGCCGGGCGTGCGCACCGACCGGCTGCCGATGTTGATCTGGTAGCCGGACACGCCGCCCAGCGATCCCGCTGGAGCGCGAATCTCCGCCGGAAAATCCGGGAACGTCGCGATGTCGTTCCCCAGCACCGCGCTCGCGTTCGTGAGCTGCGTGCCGGCGAGCTGCATGCCGTCGCCCGAATCACCGGCGAAGCGGATCACAACCTGGTCGAGAACTTCGGCTGGCTTGATAGAAGAGGGTTCGGTGTGCGTGTCCTCTGAAGACACAGTGCTCATCAGCGTGACTCTCAATCTGGCCCGGCCGGCGCGGCCGTACGCTGCGCCACCCGGTCGGACTCGGCGGTAACGATGGAAACGGAGACCTGATTTCCCACGATGCCTCGCTCGCCAGCCAGGAGCTGCCTGCTGACGCAAAACGATTAGCTTAGCATTTTCATCCAGGCGAAGCCAGACCGCGCTCCACCGCGCCAATCCACGCAGCCGGTGCGGCAAGCCGGCGGCCATCTTCGCCAACGGCCGGTACTCCCGCAGGAGCCCGGCCGATCTCGCGGCAACATCCCAGATAATAGCAATCCCTGTGCCATCGCCCAGGTTGCCCCCGCTGGGCCCCTGTCCTAGACTCAGCGCCCCGCCGGCACCCCGCTGGCCCAACCCCAAGCAGGCACCAACATGGCTTTCTCACAGTCCGACCGTCTCAAAGCCTTGCCCCCCTACCTCTTCGTCGAAATCGACCGCAAACGCCGCGCCGCCCTCGACACCGGCCACGACGTTATCGACCTGGGTATCGGCGATCCCGACCAGCCTACACCGTCCTTCATCGTCGACCGCATGGCCGCCGCCATCCGCGTCTCCGCCAACCACCGCTACCCCGCGAACGAAGGCAGCCCTGCCTTCCGCCGCGAGATCGCCGCCTTTTTCCACCGCCGCTACGGCGTGACGCTCGACCCGGCCCGCGAGATCCTCGCCCTCATCGGCACCAAGGAGGGGTTGGGGCATCTGCCGCTGGCGGTGGTGAACCCCGGCCGCACCGTCCTCGTCCCCGACCCCGGCTATCCGGTGTACCAGGCTGGCGCCATCCTCGCCGGCGGCCGGTCGTGCCCGTTCCGCCTGCGAGCCGAGGGCGGTTGGTTACCGGACTTTGACGCCATCCCCGCCGACGACGCCCGCGACGCCGTCCTCCTCTACCTCAATTACCCGAACAACCCCACTGGCGCCCTGGCCACGCGCGACTGCTTCGAGCGGGCCGTCGCCTTCGCCCGCCGGCACGACCTCATCATCGCCCACGACGCCGCGTACGCCGAGACGTACTTCGCCGGTGACCGTCCGCCCAGCATCCTTGAAACCCCCGGCGGCCGCGACGTCGCCGTCGAGTTCCACTCGCTCTCCAAGACCTTCAACATGACCGGCTGGCGGCTGGGCTTCGCCGCCGGCCAGCCCGACGTCCTGGCCGCCCTCGCCCGCGTGAAGTCCAACGTCGACAGCGGCGCCTTCACCGCCGTCCAGGACGCCGGCATCGAAGCGTACCAAGGCCTCGATCGACCCGAACTTGCTCAGGCTCGCGAGGCTGTCCGCCAACGAGCCGAGACTCTCGCCGACGCCCTCGGCCAGGTCGGCTTCAGCGTCGCCTCGCCCCGCGCAACCTTCTACGTCTGGGCCGGCGCCCCGACCGGGCACAACGACATGGACACCGTCAATAAGCTCCTCGACGAGGCCCGCATCGTCTGCATCCCGGGCACCGGTTTCGGCGCCGGTGGCACGGGCTTCGTCCGCTTCGCTGTCACCGTGGACATCGAGCGCATCCGTCAGGCCTGCACCCGTTTGCGAGAATTGAAGTGGTGAACCCAACCGCCGCCGGCGGAATCTACATCGGCCTCGGCGCCAATCTGGGGGACCGTGAGGCGAACATCGCGCTCGCCATCGCCGCCCTCGCCGCCGACGATCGCATCTGCGTTCGCTGTTGTTCGTCGCTTCACGAAACCGATCCCGTCGGCGGCCCCGACGACCAGCCGCGGTACATGAACGCCGCCGCCGAGCTCGCCACGGATTTGCCGCCGCGAGCGCTGCTTGAGCGCATGCTGGCGATCGAAGTCCGTCTCGGGCGGGTCCGCAGCGTCGCCAACGGCCCGCGTCCGATCGACCTCGACCTGCTGCTGTACCGTGAAGAGTCGATTGACGAGCAAGACCTGGTCATCCCGCACCCGCGCATGTGGGACCGCCCGTTCGTCCTCGACCCGCTGGCGGAAATCTGCCCCCCCGAGCGCCTGGCCGCCGCCCGCCGCCTCGGTGGCCGGACGTCTTCGTAGCGGCCGGTCTCCGTGCCGGCCGTCTTGGGAAAGCCGTGAGCCTTGAGCCGGAGCGTGGCATGCTGAAGCCGAAGGCGCGCGGGTGCCACTGGTGGCTTGCCCACCAGTGCCGAACGCTGACAATCGCAAGACCGGGAATGTAGCGTCGGCCCCCCGTGGCCGACGTCGATCGCCATTGGATACGCACCGCGCCAAGCGATCCCGGGCCGCAATGCCTCGTTGCCTTCTTCCCGCTGCGTGCCACTGGTGGCTTGCCCACCAGTGCCGATCGTCGACCGCCGCAGGAGACTCTCGATGTTCCTCGACCTCACCACCACCGACCGCGACTGGCGTGACGTCTACCAACTTCTCATCGGCTCCGTGAATCCGCGCCCGATCGCCCTCGTCTCCACCATCTCCGCGGCGGGTCAGCGCAACCTCGCCCCCTTCAGCTTCTTCAACATGGTCTCCGGCAATCCGCCGGTGCTGATCATCTGCCCCAGCTTTCGGCGAAACGGCTCGCCCAAGGACACGCTGCTCAATATCCGCGAGGTCCCCGAGTTCGTCGTCGCCGTCGTTACCGAGGCGATCGTCGAACCCATGACGCGGGCGGCGGCCGACCTCCCGCGCGGCGACGACGAGTTCGCCTTCGCCGGTCTGAGGCCGGCGGACGCCAGCCTCGTCCGCCCGCCGCTCGTGGCCGAATCGCCCGTGAACATCGAGTGCCGCCTGCGCCAAACGGTCGAAATCAGCCCCCTCCCCGGCGGCGGCACCGTCCTCTTCGGCGATCTCGTGGCGTTGCACATCGCCGACGAGGTCCTCAACCCCAAAGGCCGCATCGACCCGCGTCTCCTCCCCACCATCGGCCGCCTCGGCGCCCAGAACTACGCCACCGTCCGCCACCCCTACCCCCTCCACGTCCCCCCGCCGCCCGACGCACAAGGCCCCGCCGAGTGAGTCGTCAGCCGTCAGCTGGGAGCTGGGAGCCTCCTGCCGTCCGCCGGCTTCGCCTTCCCTTCCGCCCCCGCAACCTCCGTGCGGCCAGACCCTCTTGCCGCTTTGTTGGCCCGCTCTAATGGGCTACTGCTCGAATGGCGTGAAATACTCGGCCAGGCAGTATTTGGGCACTTCGTTGGACCAGAAGAGCTCAGGCTCTGCGTCATGAGTAATCAGAACGTGGTAGTGGCGCACGGACCCGTCAGCGTGGCATGTTGCCTTAGTGTGCTTGAGGAACTCTGTCAGCGTCCCCAGCGGCACTCGCACAAACCCGTAGTTGCCCATCACGAAAACAACGTGAGTGACACCAAACTCGTCGAAATGCTCTAGTGCCGAGGGCCCAATTCCATACCAGTAGTAGTTCTGCCGTTCGTGATACTTCGATTTCTTCATATGAATGACGGAGCCATCAGCAAGTCGGTAGCACTTGAACCGACCCACTTCACCCGCAAGTTCCCCTCCACCGAGAAGCTCAATGACGCCGTATTCGGTCACCTCGTTGCCGGTGGACGTATCGGGCTCCGTAGCGAATGTCGGTAGGTTGCGATCAGGAGAGTGATACTCCGGACGCCCGTCCACAAGGAACTTCTGGACTCGAAACACGAGCGTCGGAGAATCGAGCGCCGTTGCCATGTCCTGTAGGTCTCGGTTCGTCTTGTCAATGAAGATCACAAACCGCGGAGGTATCCCTTCGACAAACAGCTCCATTTCTTGCAGCAGTCGCTCTGGTACACACCCCAGCGTTCTCGCTACGTCAGCCGTGGACTGCGTCCCCATGACGTGCTCGAACAGCCGATCACGGACGACCCGAAGAGTGGCGGGGTTCTTCATGGCGACAACGAATCGCGTGATTTGCTCGGCAATGTGCGGCCACACCTCGTGCTTGAGCAATTCGCACTCGATCACATACCACATCCGGCCGTCGAAGTCGAAAGCGAAGCCGTCAGGGACGCCCTTCTTGCCCGATCCCGTGGACACGTAGAAACCATCGAGCAACACGGAGACGGGAAGAAACGTCCCGAACTCGCCTTTCACCCAGTCCTCGAGTTCCTTTTCGGATTCGAATTCCGCTTCGACGATTGCCATGTTCACAGCTCCTGACACGTGTCCGCCACGGACACACCTTAGCGGATAGACCGCCCGAGAACCACCCTATCCGCATCACCCTGCGGATGCCGCGGTTCGTTAATCTGGGCTGTGGCACGCCGAAGCCCTGAGGCGCCCGCATGTCTTCCGCTCTCGTCAATCCGTGCTTGCGCTCCGTGGGGTACACCACACAGTGTAGCGTCCGGGCTCCGCACCGGACGTCTTCCGGCAGCGTCGCCTTCCGTCGTGGCCGACGTCGATTATCAACAGACGTACACCACGCCAGCCAATCCCGGGCCGAAATGCCTCGTTGCCGCATCTCAACCCCCGCCGCCGTCAGCACCGGGACCGTCGGCGTCCCCGGTCCGCTTCGTCCCCGGCGGGACGCTGGTGCCGCACTCCGGACACCGGCCGCTTGTGTTTCCGGTGAGGTTGTACCCGCACTTCCTGCAATGTCCCGGCGGGATCCCGGGCCGCGACGGCCACCAGATGATCAGCATCACCGGCACGGTGAAGAACAGGAGAACCGGCCAATCAAGCACGAGCAGCGGTACGACGACCGCGAGCCACACACCGGTCACGGACAGCTTGCTGCGGAGCGACTCCAGTGGCACCGACTACCCCTCACGACGCATCGCCGCCCCTCACTTCGTCAACATCTGCACGAACTGCGCGATGTCGAAGTTGTTGAATATGCCGTCGCCGTTCACGTCGCCAAGGTTGCGGTCGCAGGTTGGGAAGGCCAATTCGTAGCCGGCGGGATCGGTCAGGGCCTTGACGAACGCGCTGATGTCGAAGTTGTTCACCAGCCCGTCGCAGTTCAGATCGCCCACCAGCCCCGTCACGTGCAGACGCCAATTCACCACGCCGTTGCCGATGGCGTTCGTGGCCCGAATGCTCACCTGATACGGCGTCGCCGCGTAGCGCGGCCGATTCCACCACACGACGCCGGTCATGTGGTCGATCGTCATCCCCGCCGGTGCCGAGTCGAGCGACCAGTTCAGAACCGGCAGCATGCACGGACCGTTGGTCAGCACCGGCGTCGGACCCGTGTAAGGCAGCGTGTGCGGCGTAGACTGGTCCGCGATCGGCTGCATGTGCGGTGTGTCCTGCTCGACACCCAGGTAAAGGACCTGCGTGCTGCTGCCGGCGGAGTTTGTGGCCCGCACGATGATCGTGTACAGGTACTCCGCGCGCACCGGGTTCGGCCAGTAGACCACGCCCGTGCTCGAGTTGATGCTCATGCCCGATTCCGGATTGTCGATGCTCCAGGTGAGCGGCGCCATGTTCAGCGGGTGCGTCACCGTCGGCGTCGGCCCGATGTACGTGACGCCGCACGCCGCCAGATCCTGCCCCAATTCGTTGACGACCGGTGCCAGCCGCTGAATGGCGAGCGCGTTGCAGTAGACATGCGTGTTGTTGTCTTCGTACTCCTCGGCCACCTCGTCCAGGTCGTCGAAGATCGTCCCGACGTAATAGACGCCGGCGGCGATATCGGCGGGCATGTCCAGCTCGGCGTCGAAATCGAAGCCGGCGCCGTACGGCAGATCCCAGAACGCCGTCCCCAGCAGCAAATCACTGGTGTTCACGTCGGCATCCGTGGACAAGTAGAACCCCTGCCGCACGTTGAAGGTGTTCGTGTTGCCGTAGTTCTCGATCACACTGCGCAGCGTCAGCACCTCACCCGGATGCACGGCGGCGGGCGAGAAGGAACAGGGCACCGCCCGTCCGATGACGTCGCCGCTCGAATAGCCCGGATTCGCCAGGTCGGTGACCCAGGTGGTCCCGCCGGCGTGCGGATAGAGGAAACGCGTGCCGTTGCGGTCGTCGGAGTGCACCTCGACGATGGCCTCGTTGCCGGTCGGTCCGCCCGCCGGGTAACGCGGGTTCATCGTGCCGATGAACCAAGGCGTGCCGGGCGACTCGGTGCCCTGCGGGTCGTGCCCGAGGCCGAGCGCGTGACCCAGCTCGTGTGTGGCGACCAGCAGGAACGAGTAACCGTACGCCTCGGGATAGCGGATCATGTCGCAATCCGGGTTCGGCTCCATCGTCCACCCGACGTTCGCCGGGTAATCGCTGAAAACCATATCCATGTCGTACCACTGGTCCGCGTAGGACACCATGTACGTCTCGCCGAGCACGCCGGGATCGAGCTCCTGGGCGGCGACGGCGGCGGTATCGCTGTAACCGTCGTAGTGGTCGATCTCCGGATCGAAGTCGAGGTTCTCGTAGTAGTAAAGGAAGTCCGCCGACGGCACGAGCACCCACAGGCCCATCGCGCCCTTGTAGAGCGTATCCGTGTCGCTGCCGACCGGAAACGTCGACGCCGACATGTAGCGCACGCTGTACGCCCCCGGCCAGATCACCGTGTAGCCGCTGTACGCGAAGTACGAGAAGCCGCTCGCCGACTGCCCGCTCACCCACAGCAGCGCGAGCCCCACGACCGACAACGCCACCCGACGCCATCCGGTTCTCATGGCCGGGCCCTCCGCTGCTTGCTGTCGGCCGGAAGCGGCTGGGCGGCGTCCGCCCCGCGCAACGAACCGCTAGCGGAAACCGACCCCGTCGTGCGCAACGGCACGGGCCGCAGCTTGGCGGGCACCGGGCGACCGGCGGGGACCTTCAGCTCGTGGTCCTTGCTGCGGTTCAGCACCGGCTCCACAACGGTCCGGAACTCGTCCAGCGTCAGCGCCGGTCGCGTCGGCCCTTTCGGCTCCGCCGGTCGAACGCGCACGCCTTCGGCAGACACAAGCCGCTCGTCGATCGACGGCCGCGGCGGTTCGGCTACCTGCACCATGCCCTCGTCATTGATGCCGACGACCGGCTTGCCGGAGGCATCATGCACGCGGAGCACACCCTCCTCATCCGCCACGACTCGAAACGCCCCCTGCCACAACCCGACGACGGGATAGGTCTTGTACTCGGGCAGCAGGAACAGCACCCACGTCTGGCCGACCGCCGGCTCCGGCGCCCCGGACAGGCGCATGGTCATGTCGCCGACCGTACCGCCGGGAACGAGGAGCGTGAACGTATCGTCCGCGTCGGGCAGGCGGCCTTTCAGGTACGTGACGCCGGTGAGCCGTAGCTCGGTCTCGATCCGCCGCGGGTTCTCCGCCCAATACGACCGCGTCTCGGCGACCTCGCCGACGATGACCTGGCCGGCGTATTCGGCCATGGTGGCGACGTCCATCGGCACCACGACCGTCCCCATCGCCACACCCGCCGCCCAGGCGGCTGCCAGCATCGCCAGGCCGGCGACGCCACTGAGCCGAAGTTGCCTGTCGTTCATCTCGGGATTACCTCATGACATCTGATGGCCTGCCCCGGCGGCGCTGCGTCCGCCGGTGCGGCCCATCATAGCTTATCGAACCCAAACTTCGCGGACTTAGCGGCGTGCGCGCCGCCGCGGCGTTGTTATCGTGCAAAGGGTGCGGAAGGTCCGAGAACTACGCCGCGCCGGTGGCCGTGCTCGCCGGTACAATACGCCGACCTTTACGCGGAGACCGCAATCATGCCGACGCCGACGCGAGACGAGTTGCTGCAACTGGCCCGCGGGTTCATGGAGGCCCGCATCCTGCTGACCGCCGCCGAACTGGACGTGTTCACGCTCCTGGCCGGCGACTGGCTCGACGTCGAGCAGGTTGCGGCCCGTTGCGGCGGGACGCGGCGCGGCCTGACGATCCTGCTCGACGCCCTCGCCGGCATGGGGCTACTGGCCAAGCGCGACGGGCGTTACCACTGCGAGTCGCCGATCGCCCAGCACCTTGCCGCCGACAGCCGCGAGTCGGTCCTGCCCATGGTCCGACACAGCGCGTCGCTCTGGCACCGCTGGTCGGAGCTGACCGAGGTTGTTCGTGGCGAGGCTGAGTCGCCGGCGCGATCGCGTTCGACGTGGGACGAGCGGGCGTTCATCGAGGCGATGGCCGTGGTCGCCGGCCCGATGGCGGCGTCGGTCGCCGAGGTCATCGCGCCCGCGTCGGCCCGGCGGCTGCTGGACGTCGGCACGGGACCGGGTTCGTACACGGCGGCGTTGCTGCGCGTCGCCCCACGATTGCACGCCACCGCTTTCGATCTTCCAAGCGTCATCGAGATCGCCCGCGAGCGTCTGCGCGCCGCCGGCCTCGAACAGCGCGTGACCTTCGTTCCCGGCGATTTCTACGCCGACGAGCTGCCGCCCGGTCACGATCTCGCCCTCTTGTCGGCGATCATCCACCAGAACAGCCCCCAGCAGAACGTCGATCTGTACCGCAAGGTCTGGCGGGCCCTCGAGCCCGGCGGCCGCATCATCGTCCGCGACCACATTCTCCAGCCTGACCGCGCCGGCTCGCGCCCGGCGACGATCTTCGCCGTCAACATGCTGGTCGGCACCGAGGGCGGCAACTGCTACACGTTCGCAGAGATTGAAGCGAATCTCGAAGAGGCTGGCTTCGAGCGCGTCGGGCTGCTCCAGGCGTCGGAGCAGATGGCCGGGGTGGTCGAAGCGTTCAAGCCCGGCAAGTGAAACGGACGAGCGAGATAGATGAGGGGCACGCATGTCCGACGAGTCGCGCGAGCCGAAGGTTCCGCCGGAGAGTGAGCCGCCGGGCGTGCCGCCGCTCGACGAACCTGCGCCGTTGGACTACGCGGCTCGTTCCACCCATCCGCCGAGCCTTACGCTGGCGTGCGCAGCGGTTGTCTGCGCAGCGAGCGCGCAGTTCACGTTTGGCTTCGTCCAAAGCTCCGGTGTGATCAAGTGGGTGCTGGCCGGCGCCGCCTGCGGTGGCGCCGTCGCACTGGGTGTCGCGGCCCTGATGTGGGGCCGACGGGCGCCGCAACGCTACGGCGGCCGGCTGATCGCGGTCGGCGCAATCGTCCTGGCCGTACTCGTCCCAGTGGCGGCCGTGGTATCGAACCACCGCCAGCAGGTCATGCAGATGAAAGCCAGACGTCTTGTGTGCGCCACGAATCTCCGGCTTCTCGGAGACGCCTGCCGGGCCTACGCCAACTACGAGGGATACCCGGCGCCGCCGGATCCGCGCATGCTCGTGGCGGGCAACATGGTCCCGCCGAGCGCCCTGCAATCGCCCCTGGAGGGCGACTCGCTGACGCTGTGCGATTATGCGTACGTCGCCGGCCTGAACCCCGCGGAGGATCCTGGCGACTGGATCCTGGCCTACGGCGATCCGGCGCACCGCAACGGGTACGGTGCGAACGTGCTGTACCTCGATGGCACCGTCGAGTTTCTCGAACCCAAGCAGTTCGGCGAAGCCCTCGCCGCCTTCCGCAAATCCTACGAAGCCGCCCGCGGCCAGCCGCCGACGATCGTGCCGGCGGACTGACACGCGGGGGGAAGACACTGGTGGGCAAGCCACCAGTGGCACGCAGCGCAGCGCGAAGGCACTGGTGGACGAGCCACCAGTGGCACCCAGTGCGCGTCTTTTTCCACGAACCCCTGCGTTGATGAGATCGCGCCCGACAGGACTCGAACCTGTAACCCTCGGTTCCGAAGACCGATGCTCTGTCCAATTGAGCTACGGGCGCTCATGGCCGGCACGAGCCGGCGGCAACGGTGCAATATACCGCCCGTGGCGTGGCGTCACAATTGCGCACGCGCCGCACCCACCGCGAGGTCGAGCGCGTTTCGGCGGTCGACGTCGGCCACGGGGGGCCGACGCTACGGGAAGACGGCCGACACGGAGACCGGCCGCTACGCTGTGTGGCATGTCGAAGCGCAGCGCCGGCATGGATTGACGACAGCGGGAAGACATGCCGGCGCCTAAGGCTTCAGCATGCCACACTCACGTCCGAGACTTCGTCGCCGACGTTGGCGGGCCGGGCGGGGCGTCCGGGGCCGGTATGAACGGCGGCCAGTCGGGGCGGGCGATGCGCTGTTTTGTCGCCGGCAGGCGCGGAAACGCGGCGTGTGGCTCAAACTGGTACCAATACGCCGTGCTGCTGTAATCGTTGCTCAGCTTGTTGTTGTGCCCGTGCTCGATCGTGACCCGGATCGACTTCTCGAACCGGATCGGGTCCTCGATGTGAAACCGATACAGCGAGTTCTTCCCGCGAAACGGCCAGTTCTCCTCTTCCGGCCCCCATTCCGGCGAGCCGCTGTACTGCGTGATGCCGCAATACGGCGAGCTGTACACCGTCCGCGGGCAGTACGCCGTCGAGAAGTAATCCTCGGTGCCCGTGCCGTGCAGGCTCGGCGGCCACGGCTCACCATCGATGAAGATCATGTCGTCGCCTTCGCCGTACCAGTCATTCTTCTCGCGGGCGAAGCAGTCGACGTCGAGATGGCAGCCGACGTACTGACCCCGACCTCGCGCGTCGAGAATGACGTAATTCTCCGCACCGGTCGTGTTCGGCGTCTTCCAGTACCACTCGAGGTTGGCGCGGTTCTTCGGCCCCTTCAGGTCCTTTCGCCCCCAGCCGACCGTCGGGTTCTCCCGCCGCCACTGGGCGTGGAAGTACGCGAGATCGTCCGTCCACTCGCGATACGCCTCGTAATCTACGTAGTAGAACAGGTCGATCGGCTCGTGCCAGCCGTTATGCATCTCGATCCGGGCATGCCGACGAAACGGCATCGGGAACCAGCAATTCATGCCGCGCCCGCGGTCGGGGTTCATCTGCAGCGGCAGCGACCAGAAGTCCTTGCAGATGCCGAAGCCGCCGCCGAAGAAATCCACCAGCGGCACTTCGACGCTCGGCCGCCGCTCGCCGTCCCACCACATCCGCAGCACGCACGAGCGCATGGCGTCGCGCACGTGGGCGTGGCTGTTGGTGCTCCAGATGTGCTTGATGCAGCCGGGGCCGTCGATTTCGGCCACGGTGTGTCGCTCGCCGGGTGCGACGGGAAACGCGTCGCGGTTGCCGCCCCGCCGGTCGAAGCTGCTCACCCGCCGCGAGCGAAAATCGCGCAGCCGGGCAAGCTGGGCCAATGTCGAATAGCCGATCTGCATGGATGAATCTCCGGTTGGGGAAGGTCAGTCTTCGCCGCGGAGCCGCTCGGCGAGGTCGGGGTACGTCCGGCCGAGCGCGTAGCGAATCGCACGAACGTCGTCGCGTTCGAGCCCGGCCCGCACCCCCTCGGCGAGCGTCGCCCGCACGGCGTCCACGTCCCCCCGCTCCGCCGCCAGCCAGCACCGCCAGTACCACGCCCCCACGTGCGCCGGCTCCAGCTTGAGCGCCGCATCGATCCACGGTTCGAGCGCCGGACGCTCCGCCGGCGGCATGCCGGCGAACAGGGCGACCAGACCGCCCGTGTACGCGTCGGCCAGGGCGCTCGAAATGTCCGCATCTTCGCCGACCAACGCCCGCAGGATGTCCGCCGCCTCCGTCTCGCGTCCCGCGGTCAGCAGGGCAACGACCAGCCGGCTGCGGAACGGCCGCAACAGCGCTTCGTACTTCTGCTCCTGAATGACCGGCAGCCGCTTGATCGCCAGCCGCAGCAGTTCGGCGGCCTCGTCCGCCCGTTCGTACGGCGCCTCGCGCAGTGTGAAGTCCGCCTCCTCGGCCAGGGCGAACGAATGCAGCGTCGGGAAACGTTGGCGCATCGGCTCGTACAGCAGGGCCGCCCGCGCCGCATACCGCCGCGCCTCCTCGTAGTTCCCCGCCGCCGCCTCGACGTACGCCTTCAGCCGATACACCTCCGGCGCGCCCGAGGCAATCAGACTATCCAGGTCCGTCTCCGGCGAAATCGGACCGGCGGCATTCAGAAAGTCGTCCAGCACATGGTTGAAATCAGGTTCGTCGGCGTACTGGGCCAGCGCCGCCTGCCAATCCTGTGTCACCGGCGGCGAACGCAGCGCGTCACGCAGCAGGCTGATGCGGAAGCCGAGCTCCGCCGGGTAGTTCTCGTTCGTCAGAGCCAGCAGCGTCTCCACGTCGTACGGCCGCCAGCGCCGCTGCTTCAGCCACGCCTGCCCGGCACGCTGCGCCCATTCCTGCGCTTCCGGCGCGTTCGCCAAGGTGAGCAGGTTGGCCAGCAGCTCGGCGGCGCTGGCCCCAATCGCCGCCGAATGCATGAGTGTGGGGGCGCGCTCGGCGAGCCGGGCCGCGGCACCGTAAGCGCGCTCGCACTGCTGGACCGCGGACCACCACAGCTTGCCCGATTCCTCGTCGGCGATGGACGTGGTCGGCTGCGACGTCTGGGCGGCGAGGACGCTCTGCCGCATCCCCAGTTCGTCGTACGTGGTCCGGGCCAGGGCCATCTGCGCGTACACCGACTCCCCGTCGTTGATGATCTGCCGCACCGGATCGAGCAGGCTCGCCGACGCCGCGGAGTACTCGCCGACGGCTTCCACCAGCCGCCCCTCCTCGGAGTGCAGCCGGGCCCGCTCTTCGCGCAGCACGCCCGCCCAGTTCTGACTCGTCAGCGACATCCCCCCGATCGCACAAACCACGACAGCGATGCACGCCACCAACGGCCGCAACGCTCGACCGCCGCCCAGCCGCCCCGGATCAGCCAGCAGGTCGGCCACACCCTGCCCCGCCGGCGGTCGCGACGCCGATCGCCCCGACGCCCAGATCACCCCCAACAGCGTATAGAACACCGCCGGCGTCCCGGATAGCCGCAGGCTCGGCGACACCATCGACTCGGTCATCATCGCCCCGAGTGCCCCCAGCAGCGCCAGGTCAAGCCAGCGCCGCTCCTGGCTGCGCCGTTGCCGCAGCAGCGCCGCGGCGGCCGCCAGCGATGCCAGCCATCCGCCAACGAACGTCACCCCGCCGACGAGGCCGATCTCGGTCAGCACCTCCAGCAATTCGTTATGGCAGTGCTCGACCAGTTCGCCCATGAACGCTGCCGGATCGAGCGCCCGATCGCGAATCGACAACTGCCCCGCCAGCCGCGGATACGATCCGGCCCCCTGCCCGGCTATCGAGCTCAGCCAATCCTGTCCCCACAGCTCGGCGGCGTAGCGCCATGCGTACAGCCGGAAGCGGATCGTCGCCCCGCGGGCCATCGCCGTGTCCAGCCGCGAATACGTATTGAGCCACCACCCCGCCCCGCTGAGCCCGGCGAGCATGACGGCGATGATCGCCCAGCGCAGCCGGCGGCCGGCCCGCATCAGCAGCATCGCCCCGACGCCCACGCCGAGCCCGACCGTCGCCGCCCGCGAGTTCGTCAATCCAAAGCACCCCAGCAGCGGCACCAGCGCCACGACCGCCCCGATCGTCGGCCACAGCGGCCCGACGCCGCGGCGTAGCCACAGCCGCTCTGCCGTCGCGGCCAGCGTCGCCGCACAGACGAGGATGGCCGGCAGCAGCGCTGCCGCCAGCGTCGCCGGATTGCCCAGCGGGAAACCCGGCCGGTGATAGGGGTTGCGCTCGAAGTAGTACCAGATGCACAACGCCCCGGCGAGCGCCGACACTACGACCAAGCCGGTTAGCAGCCGCGGCACATCCCGCCCGTCCAACGTCCACGCCAGCCCCAGGGCCCAGCCGAGCGCCAGCGCGTACAGCCCCGCCTGCCCGAACGAGCACGCCCGATCGCCCGACCACAGCGCACTCAGCGCCGACAATGCCACCCAACCTGCCAGCAGAACCTGTGCCGCGAACCACGGCCCCGCCAGCCGGCGCCGTTGCAGCACGCCGTCCCGGGCGAACCACAGCCGCCCCGCGAACAGCAGCAGCCCCAGCACCGCCGCCAGGTGCAGCGCCAGGTCCTTGATCTCCGTGCCGCGAGCGGTCGAGGCCCGTCCACCAAACGATAGCAGGTCGGTCAGCGGCTTCAGCAGCGACGTCGTGCGCCAGGGGATCGCTCCCGGGTACGTCTCGCCGCGCGGCGGACTCATGAGAAAGAACGTCGCCGCCAGCAGGGCCAGGGCCACGAGCAGGCTGGCCCGGGAGAACCGGCTGCGGAGCCGCTCGTCACGTACCAGCGGCGCGTCCGGCTGCGCCGGCGCGGGAGAGGCAGATTCAGTGTCGGACGTGGGCAATCAGCACCTCGGCGTCCGGCGTAACCCCCGACGGGGATAGGGCCGCACGGTGCCGTTTTGTGCAGCGCCGGCCCGTGGTTGTCAAATCCGGTCGAAGGCGCGACATGATGCCGGAGTTGCGCTTGTCGTTTGCGCTGCGGGCAGATATTCTGCGTGAGCCAGGGCTCACGAAGGCGCTCCACGATGACTACGATCGAGATGTTGGCAGACGGGGTGCTTGTACTGCCGCGAGCACTCGACGCCCTGCGCGTCCACCTGATTGGAATTGGCGGCAGCGGTATGGCCGGATTGGCCGCGTTTCTGCTGCGCCGCGGTTCGAGCGTCAGCGGCTCGGATATGCAGCCCGGCGATGAGGTCCGCCGCCTCGCCGAAGCCGGTGTGCACGTCGCCGAGCCCGGCACCGAGGCAATCCCGCCCGACGTAGATCTCGTCGTGCGCTCCGCCGCCGTGCCCGACACGCAGCCGGAAGTGGTCGAAGCCCGCCGCCGCGGCGTACCCGTGGTGAAATACGCCCAGGCGCTCGGGGCACTCATGTCCCACTGCGCCGGCGTGGCCATCAGCGGCACCCACGGCAAGAGCACGACCACCGGCTGGCTCAGCTACGTCCTGCGCGAAGCCGGGCTCGACCCCAGCTTCGTCATCGGCGCCAGCGTTCCCCAGCTTGGCGGCGGCAGCGGCGCCGGCGACGGACCGCACTTCGTCGCCGAAGCCTGCGAGTACGATCGCTCGTTCCTCAACCTCCGGCCGCAACGCGCCGCCATCCTCAACATCGAGGAAGACCACCTCGACTGCTACCGCAACCTGGCGGCGATCGAGGCCGCGTTCGCCGAGTTCGCCGCCCGCGTGCCGGCCGACGGTCTGCTGGTCACCAACGCGAATGACGCAAGCTGCCGCCGCGTCGCCGCTCACGCCACCTGCCGCGTCGAGACCTTCGGCTTCACCGATGCGGCAGACTGGTCGGCCAGCGAACTCGTCCCCGAGCGCGGCTGCTACGCCTTCAGCGTCTCGCACCGCACGAAGATGCTCGGCCGCATTTCCGTTGGTCTGCCTGGCCGGCACAACGTCGCCAACGCCCTCGCCGTTATGGCCCTGGCCACGGACTGCGGCGCCCAGTGGGAGCAGATCGTGCCCGCCCTGGCCAGTTTCCGCGGCGTCCGCCGGCGGCTCGAGCTGCGCGGCAAGGCCCGCGGCGTGCGCGTACTCGACGACTACGCCCACCATCCGACCGAAATCCGGGCCACCCTCGCCGCCGCCCGGCAGCGCTACGAGCCGCGCCAGCTCTGGTGCCTCTTCCAGCCGCACCAGCACTCGCGAACGCGCTTCCTGCTGTCCGCCTTCGCCGAGAGCTTCGCCCAGGCCGACCACGTCGTCGTGCCCGACATCTACTTCGTCCGCGACAGCGAGCGGGAACGCGAAGCGGTCAGCGCCGAGGACCTCGTCGAACGCATCCGCGCCCGCGGCGACGACGCCGAGTTCCTCCCCTCCTTCGACAGCATCGTGACCCGCGTCGTGGCGGCGGCACAGCCGGGCGACGTGGTCATCACCATGGGCGCCGGGAACATCTGGAAGGTCGCCGATGAGCTGCTTCGCCGGCTTCGAGAAGATCTGCCAGCCTGACGCCCCGCTGGCCCCGCTCACCTGGTATCGGCTGGGCGGACCGGCCCGCTGGCTGCTGAGCCCGCGCGACGAGGCGGAACTCGCCGCCGTGCTCGAACGCTGCCGCGCACATGGCGTCTCCTGGCGATTGCTCGGCCGCGGGGCGAACGTGCTCGTCCGTGACGAGGGCGTCGACGCCGCGGTGATCCACCTGTGCGGCCCGACCTGGGAAGAGATCCGCTGGGAAGATCCGCTGGTGACGGCGGCGGCCGGCGTCGACTTCCCCCGCCTTCAGAAACAGAGCGTCGAACGCGGTCTCGGCGGCCTCGAAAACCTCGCCGGCATCCCCGGTACGCTCGGCGGCATCCTCCGCATGAACGCCGGCGGCCGATACGGGCAGATCAGCGACTACGTACGGCAGGTCCGCGTCATGGATGGCGATGGCCGCGTAACCACACGCACCGCCGGGGAGGCCGGCTTCGGCTATCGCCACTCGGCCCTGACCGGCGTGGTCATCCTCGGGGCGACGCTCGCCCTGCAACCCGGTTCACGCGAAGACCTGGTCGCCCGGTCGCAGGCCATTTGGAAGGAGAAGAGCACCTCGCAGGTCGCCCTTGGCGCGCGCTCCGCCGGCTGCATCTTCCGCAACCCGCCGAACGCCCCGCCCGCCGGACGCCTGCTGGACGAAGCCGGGCTGAAAGGCACGCGCATCGGCGGCGCGGAGATCAGCCCGCGGCATGCGAATTTCATTGTCGCCCGGGAAGGCACCACCGCCCGGGACGTGCTAGAATTAATCATGCACGCGAAGGAACGCGTGCGGCAGAGCGTGGGAATCGAGCTCAAGCTCGAAATCGACATCTGGTAGCCGGCCCCGCGGCGAATGCCGCCGAGGCAGGCCCGCGTTCTGGTGAACGGATGCACAAGACGCAAACCGTGAACAGTCCACACACGACCACTGAGCGGCGTTTACGCGTCACCGTCCTACGCGGCGGGCCCAGTCCCGAACGCGACGTCAGCCTTGTTTCCGGCCAGGCTGTCGCCGACGCCCTCCGCCGACGCGGCCACGACGTCTTCGAGGCCGACATCCATCCCGACCACCTCGAAGCCCTGTCTCAGCCGGCGGACATGGTCTTTCCGGCGTTGCACGGCACGTTCGGCGAAGACGGCGTGCTTCAACACATCATGGAATCGCGCGGCATCCGCTTCGTCGGCTCGGGGGCGCAAGCCTCCGCCCTGGCCATGGACAAGGTCGCCTCCAAGCAGCGCGTTCTGGACATGGGCCTGCCAACGCCGGCCTACGAGGTCTGGACCACCGACGCCACGCCGGACAACCTCCCGAAACTCCCCCTGCCCCTGGTGGTCAAACCGGCCGACCAGGGCAGCAGCGTGGACACGTTCGTTGTCCGCGAGCCGGCTGAGCTGCCGCCGGCGATCACAACCGTCGTCCAGCACTTCGGCCGGGCTCTCGTCGAGCAGTACATCGCCGGCGACGAGCTCACCGTCGGCATCATCGGCGGCGAGGCCCTGCCGCCCATCTGTGTCCGCCCGCGGCGGGCCTTCTATGATTACACGGCGAAATACCAGGACGACGCCACCGAATACCTGTTCGACGCCGGCCACCCGGAGAGTCTGCTCACCCAGGCCCAGGAGTGGAGCCGGCGCGTGTTCGAGGGCTTCGGCTGCCGCCACCTCGGCCGTATCGACTGGATGGTCGACGCCGACGGCCGGCTGTGGTTCCTCGAGGTGAACACGATCCCAGGGTTCACGACGCACTCGCTCGTGCCCAAGGCGGCCGCACGCGTGGGCGTGAGCTTCGACGAACTGGTGGAACGGCTCGTGCGCATGGCCCTGGCGGAGACATCGTGAAGCGCACCAGCAAGAAACGAACGACGAAGGCGACGACGCGCCGGTCGCGCACGACCCGCGCCTCGACCCCCTCCCTGGCCATGACCATGTCGAAGGCCGCCGCCCGCCGGCTCGCCTTCGCCTCCCTCTGGCTCATCGCCCTCGCCGGCGCAGTCTACGGCCTGCACCGGCTCGAACCGTACGCCCTCGCCGCCAATACCAAGGGGCCCTGGACACTCAGTTGGATCAACCCGCCAGCGGACAGTGCCTGGATGCTCAAGGAGATCGAGGACGAGCGGCTCACCGCAACCTTCCGCCAAACCGACATCCACGACCCGAATCTTTGTGAGCGCATCAAGGACGCCCTCGAGCAGTCCGCCTGGATCGAAAAGGTCGAACGCGTCGCGAAACGTTCCGACGGCGTTGTGAATGTGACAGCGGTGTTCCGCCGGTACGTGTCTTTTGTTGTAAAGGACGGAATGGGTTATCTGGTCGACGCCCAGGGCACGCGTCTACCGCGGCAGGTGCCGGCCTCGTCCCTCGGCGAATACGGGCTGCTGCTCATCGAGGGCGCAAGCGGGCCCGTTCCTTCCGTAGGCCAGGCATGGTCCTGTAAACCCTTCAGCAAGCGGTCATGGTCCGGTACCGATGTGCAGGCCGGCCTGGCACTGGTGACGTTCCTCAGGGAGAAGTGCCCACCGGAGCTGCTAGGCCTGCTCGTCGCCGTGGACGTGTCGAACTGCGATGACCGCCTGAACGGCCTGGACGGTTGGCTTTCCGTGCGCACGATATACCCCGGTATGTGGATTCGCTGGGGGCTGCCACCGGGTAAGGAATATGGTATAGAAGCTACCAGCAATACGAAGTTTGAGCATCTATGGTCGGCGTATCGCAACGGGAGCCAGTTCCACGAACGCTCCCTGATCGATGTGCGGCCCCGAAAGGGCATCATCGTTCCGAGCACACCGTAGGGCGCCGGCGCATGGGAGCGTGCACGATGAATGATTACCTGAACATGTTCTTCGAGACCGCCAAGCAGCACATCCCCGAGTCCGCGGTGTGGATGCCGCAGGTCGGGACGGGCGTCCTGGCCCTCGTCGGCCTCATCCTGATGCTGCGCGGCGGCAAGCTGGCACCCTTCGTCGCCGCCTGTGCGTTTCTGGGGATCGGAGGACTCGGCGGGTGGTACGCCTCGGCGTGGATCGGCACCCCGTTGTGGCCTTCCGTCGCCGTCACCGGCCTGATCGGACTCGTGCTCGGACTGCTGCTGTTTCGCGTGTGGCTCGGCCTGCTCACCGGGGCCTGCTTCATTGCCGCAGCACTCACCGTATACGGTGTGCGCGTGGTGGCGCCGTACATCGAGAACTACGCGTCGCAGGGCTATGACGCTCAGGCCGGCCTGATGGGCGTGAGCCTGGCCGACCCCGGCACGCTCGCCGCCTCGACCGGCACACGCGGCGCCGAGCTCGCCCACTTGTGGAGCTACCTCGTCAGCACCGTTCCGGCGTTCCAGACGAACTTCTGGGCGATTACGGCGTCGACGGGACTGGCCGGCCTGCTCGTCGGATTGCTGCTCCCGCGGCTGTCGCGAGCGCTCTTCGCGGCCACGGCAGGCACATTTTGCATGTTCCTGGCGCTGGTGATGGCGCTCAAGGTGATATGGCCGTCGGCACTGGCCTGGCTGACGACGCTCGGGACGTGGTCCTGGGGCATCGTCGCCGCAGTCTGGCTGTTCTCCCTGCTGCACAACTTCTTCACGATGCGTCGCCGTCACGTCCGGCGAAAGGCCGCGGAAGAAGAGGCCCCCGAGGGCGAACCGGCCACGGCGTAAGGCTCAACGTCGTCCGATAAGCCACCAACTTTCCAATCATCCCCCCTGCTCGATTCCACGATACATCCTCTGGCGCTGCGCGCGCTCGCCGGAGACACCACCTTGACCGACGTACAGCGAGAGTTGTTCTGTTGGGCGGCCAGCCAGCCGCCGTTGACGGGGGTCGTCGTGATGGCGGCCGGGGTGGTCTACGCCTTTTTCGGATTTCGCCTGTTCAGATTCCTGCTAGCCATCTCCTGTGGCGGGCTGGGATATCTGGCGGGAGCGATCGCGACGCAGTACGTCGACGTCCCCGAGTTGTACCTGTGTGCTGCGGGAGCGGTTTTGTTCTGCGTCATCGCCGCCAAGTGGGAACGCGTCGGCGTCGTCATTTCCGCCGCCGCCACCTGGGCCCTGCTGGGCGGTTACCTCAGCATGCAGCTCGGCATACCGCGAACGGGCATCTGGATCACGATGGGGGTGACGGGCCTGCTTGGGATGCTGTTCGCCCTACTGTGTTATCGGACGACGACCGTCGTCCTCACCACTCTCCAGGGCGTCGTCATCATGATCGTCGGCTTCGTCACCGTGAGCACCAAGTTCCTGCCGGCCATCGGCACGACCTTCACCCGCTGGGCGAACTCGCAGTCGCTGCTGGTGCCGGTCTTCCTGATCATGCTGTTCGCGGCGGCATATTCATATCAAACGATGCATCAGCAAGGAGATATCCGAACAGGGCGTTAAAGGACGCCGGTGGGCGCCGGGGCGGCAGCACGCCGATATTGCGCTTGGGCACTCGGGAAGTCCGGGTTGACGTGTCGCTTGCTGCCGATAAACTGGAGTGCAGTCAGGGAACCGCGGAGGTTTCCGCTGAACAGAGATCAGGACGAATGACACGGACATCCGGTACATGATCCGGGAGACAGTGGAGCGGCTCGCCTGGCCGCCGTCTCGCCGTGACGTCCGTCCTGAATCGCGCAAGTACTTGTCCTGTATGCAATTCTCTTCGGCGTCGGCGACTGTGGCGAACCCGCTCCCATGAGGAACAGATCCACATGGTGAAGGTGCAGTTGCCCGACGGCAAAATGGTCGAGCATTCGGACGGCGTGACCGTAGCAGAGGTCCTGCGCGCGATCAGTCCGCGCCTGGAACAGGCCGCCGTTGCCGCCAAGCTCAATGACCAGGTGGTGGACCTGAGCACCCGGCTGACTGAGCCGGTCAGCACGGTGGTCGCGCTGAAGCTCAGCGACCGCGACGGTCTGGAGGTCGCTCGGCACAGTTGTGCCCACGTGATGGCCGAGGCGATTTGCAGCCTCTGGCCCCAGACGAAGCTCGTCTATGGTCCGCCCGTTGAGAACGGTTTCTATTACGACATTGACCTCGATCATTCGCTGACGCCGGAAGACTTCGACCGGATCGAGAAGCGGATGGACGAGATCGTCGCCGAGGACCGGCCGTTCCGCCGGTACGAGATGCCGCGCGCCGAGGGCATGACCAAGCTCCAGGCGGAAGGCAACGAGTACAAGCTGGACAACGCCGAGCGGGCCGGTGGCGACACGCTGAGCTTCTACGTGACCGGCGAGCCGGGCACGAGCGCCTTCGAGGACTTGTGCCGCGGGCCGCACGTGCCGAGCTCGGGACGGGTCGGGGCGTACAAGATCATGCAGGTGGCCGGGGCGTACCACCACGGCGACGCCAGCCGCAGGATGCTGCAACGCATCTACGGCACGACGTGGCCGGACAAGAAGGCGCTGCGGCAATACCTCAACATGCTCGAAGAGGCCAAGAAGCGCGATCACCGGCGCATCGGCCAGGAGCTGGGGCTGTTCACGATCAGTCCGCTGGTCGGAACGGGCTTGGCCCTGTGGAAGCCGCGCGGGGCGATGATCCGCTACATTCTCGAAGAAACGCTCCGCCGCGAGTTGCTGGCGCACGGCTATCAGCCGGTGTATACGCCGCACATCGGGCGGCTCGACCTGTACCGCACGAGCGGGCATTTCCCCTACTACAAGGATGCCCAGTATCCGCCGCTGTTCGAATCCGAGCGGGCGCGGCTGCTGAACATGCTGTGGGAGATGGCCAGGGCGTCGCCGGACGGCAAGGCGCAGCCGGAGGAGATCGCGCTTTACGAGCGACTGGCCGAGCAGCACGCTGACCTGCGCAACGACGGCTATCCGGCCGAGGCGCCGGCGGCCGAGCGGCAGCGGCGCATCCGCTCGTGGCTGGCCGTGGAAGACGGCTATCTGCTCAAGCCGATGAACTGCCCGCACCACATCCAGATCTACAACTCGGAGGCGCGGAGCTACCGCGACCTGCCGGTGAAGCTGGCCGAGTTCGGGCAGGTGTACCGCTACGAGCAGTCGGGTGAGGTCAGCGGGCTGACGCGCGTGCGCGGCTTCTGCCAGGACGACGCTCACGTGTTCTGCACGCCCGAGCAACTGCCGGCGGAAATCGCCGAATGCGTCGAGCTGTCGCAGTACGTGCTGCACCTGATCGGGCTGAACGACTACCGCGTGCGGATCGGTCTGCGTGATCCGGCGAGCGACAAGTACATCGGCACGGACAAGAACTGGGAGATGGCGCAGGAGGCCCTGCGGGCTTCGGTGCGCTCGACCGACCTGGAGTGGTCGGAAGAGGTCGGCGAGGCGGCGTTCTACGGGCCGAAGATCGACTTCGTGGCCCGCGACTGCATCGGCCGCGAGTGGCAGCTCGGCACCGTGCAGGTCGACTACAACCTGCCCGAGCGCTTCGCCCTGACCTACGCCGGCGACGACAACAACGAACACCGGCCGGTGATGGTGCACCGCACGCTCTTCGGCAGCATGGAGCGGTTCGTCGGTATCCTGATCGAGCATTACGCGGGCAAGTTCCCGCTGTGGCTGTCGCCGATCCAGGTGACGGTCTGCAACGTCAGCGACAAGTCGGCCGCGTACGCCCGGCAGGTGTACGACAAGTGCCGAGAGGCGAGCCTGCGGGTCGAGCTGGATGACAGCGACGACCGGATCGGGGCGAAGATCCGCCGGGCGACGCTGATGAGAGTTCCGTACATCCTGGTCGTTGGCGAGCAGGAGGTCGAGAACGGCCAGGTCAATGTGCGTACGCGCGAAGGAGAGCAGCAGGGAAGTCACCGGCTGCCGGAGTTCCTGGCCGCGTGTGCGCTGGAGATTATCAACCGGGGCCAGGCGTGCCCCGCCGGTGAAGGCCAGGCGCCGGCGACGTAGCGGTCCGCGAGTGGCGGGCCGCCGCCAGAAAGGACGGTAAAGCCCATTCAGGAATTTCGCCGCAACGAGCAGATCCGCATCTCACCGGTGCGGGTGATCGGGCCGGACGGGCAGCAGTTGGGCGTGTTGTCCAACGATGAGGCCCAGCGCGTGGCCCGCGATGCTGGAATGGACCTGGTGGAGGTGGCCCCTACCGTGCGGCCGCCCGTATGCCGGGTGATGGACTACGGAAAGTGGAAGTACCTCCAGAAGAAGAAGTCGAGCAAAAGCGCCGACCAGCTCTTCAAAGAGGTGCGTCTGCGGCCGAAAACGGACGACCACGACCGCGAGATCAAGGTCAAGCGCGCCACGCTCTTCTTCGGTAAGGGCGCCAAGGTGCAGTTCACCATGCGCTTCCGCGGCCGTGAGCGGGCCCATCGCGAGGTGGCTTTCGCCATTCTGCGCGGCATCGCCGATCATTTCGGCGAGCGCGTGAAGGTCGAGCGTCCGCCAAGCATGGACGGGCGCAACATGATCATGGTGCTGAGCCCGATCAAGGGGGCCTTCAAGGACGCGGCCGTCAAGGCAGCCACTATGCCGGAGCCGCCCGATGACCCGGACGAGGACGATCTGGACGACGAGCCGGAAGAGTCCAGCCCGGAATAGACAGTCACGCTGAGTGGCCTGACGTGAATCAGCGCCTGGCCGCTTTGCTGCGGGCTCGCCGAACGTGACGCCGCGGGCTAGACTCTGCGGTGGATCGCGTGGGTGGCCAAGGGGAGAACTGGGGTTGCCCGGCGGTCGCCGGGAGTACCCATTGTGCGTATCGCGTATTTCGACTGCTTCAGCGGGGCGGCCGGAGACATGATCGTCGCCGCCCTGATTGACGCTGGTTGTCCGCTGGGGTTCCTGCAAGATGCCGTGGCCGGCCTGAAGCTGCCGGGCGTGGCGCTGTCGACGGAACAGGTCCGCCGCGGGAGCATCGCCGCGACGCGGGTGCGCGTCGACGTCCTGCCCGAGGCGCAGACAAAGCACCGACACCTGCCCGACATCGTGCAACGGATCGAGGCGGCGGGCCTGCCCGCAGCCGTGGCCCAGCGAGCCGTCCAGGTATTCCGGCGGCTGGCCGAGGCCGAGGCCGCCGTTCACGGTATCTCGGAAGACAAGGTGCACTTCCACGAAGTGGGGGCCGCGGACGCGATGGTGGACGTGGTCGCCGCCTGCGCCGGTCTGGCGCAGCTTGGCGTCCAGCGCGTCCATTGTTCGCCCATTCCCACCGGAACCGGGACCGTGCACTGCGCCCACGGCGAATTGCCCGTGCCGGCACCGGCGACCGCCCTGCTCCTCCGCGGCGTGCCCCTGGCGGCGTGCGACGAGCCGGCGGAGCTGACCACCCCCACCGGGGCCGCAGTCCTGACAACCTTCGCCGAGAGCTACGGCGTCCTGCCGGCCATGCGGCTGGAGCGGATCGGGCATGGGGCCGGCACGCGTGAGGGCGGCCGACGGCCGAATTTCCTGCGCGTTCTCATCGGCGACGCCGAAACCCCGGCAGACACCGCCGAGGACGTCATCGTCGTCCTCGAAGCCCAGGTGGACGACGCAACCGGCCAAACCCTGGCCCACGCCGCCGAGCGGCTCCTCGCCGGCGGTGCACTCGACGCGCACATTGTGCCGATAATCATGAAGAAAGGACGGCCCGGCCAGATCCTCACCGTGCTCTGCCGGCCGCCGGACGCCGACCGTCTCGAAGCGGTGCTGTTCGGCGAGACGACGACGTTTGGCGTGCGGCGGCACGAGTGCCGGCGACGGGAATTGGCCCGCGGCCACGAGACGGTGGCGACCGCGTACGGCCCGATCCGCGTGAAGGTCGGGCGGCTGGCGGGCACGCTCGTGCAGGCCTGGCCGGAATACGAGGATTGCGCCGCAGCCGCCCGGGAGCACGAAACGGCTCTGCGGACGGTGCAGCAGGAAGCGCTACGGGTCTGGAAGCTGGGTGATGATGCTCGGTGAGGCGATCACGTTCGAAAACGGGATGCTGTTCCTCGCGGGCGCGCTCTCCCTCACGTTCTTCTCGCTCCGCTGGGTGCGACGCAACCAGCGGCGCGTGGCGGCGTCGGCGGAGCATTCGCGCGACGAGCTGCGCACCCTCCGCGAACAGGCCGCCCTGCCCTCCACCATGAGCGAATTGATGGTGCAGCTCGAGGAGTTCTCCCGGCGAATCAACGCCCAGCTCGATACGAAGTTCGCCCGGCTCGAAACGGTCGTGCGCGACGCGGACGACCGCATCGCCAAGCTGAAGCAGTTGCTCACGCAGCTCGGCGAAGCTCCGCCGCAGGCCGTCCGGAAAGCGCCGCCGGCCGCACGGGCGCCCCGTTCGGAAGTACGTCCGGCGACCGACAACGATGCCCCGCCGAAGCGACCGGCGCCCCCCGCCGCAGCGCCGCCGGCGAAGCCGTCAGCCGACCCCGTCGCCGTCAATCCTGACCTGCTGCCGCGACACGAGACGGCACAGCGTGTGTACGCCCTCGCCGACCGCGGCGCCACGCCCATCCAGATCGCCGAAGAGACGGACCTGCCACTCGGCGAAGTGGAGCTGCTGCTGAACCTGCGGCAGATGTAGGGATCCCTGCGAAATACCGGCGAACCGCGGAAATAGTGCGAGTTGCGCCCACCGCGTGGTTCTGCGCGTGAACGGCGTTCCCCCGCAACGTGCGATCGGCGGGCCGAGACCGCCCTACGGTTCGGCGTCTTCCGACGCGTCTTCGGCGGCGTCGTCGGAGGGCTCTTCCGCCGGGGCGGCTGCGCTGGCCGGACGCATCAGGCCGGCGAGGCGCTCGAAGTAGCGCTGGACGGCGGTGTGGTACTGGCGGGGAACGAGGTTCTGATCGATGGCGTCCTGGGCGTCGCGCTGGGCGGCGTTGACGGCGCTGCGCTCTTCAGCCGTGGCCTGACCGCGCTGCTGCGGGCCGTCGATGAGCATCTGCCCGATGATGGAGCCGGGCCGCTGCTGCGTCTGGGCCTTAGTCGGCTGGAGATCGTGGGCGACGCGCTCGGCGCCGATGTTGGCGCCGATGCCGCGGCCGTACTGCGGCCCCTGCGAGCCGACCCGGTTGCCTGGCGGGCCCTGGCAAGACCCGTTGCGGCAGCAGTTGCCCTGGCAGACGTCCTGTCGCAAACTCTGGAGGTCGGCGAGCTGCGCCTCCAGTTCGTTCATGAGCTGCTCGCTCATTTCGAGTTCGGACATCTGGCCCATGGCGTCGGACAGCGCTGCCGACGCGCACTGGGCATCCGCCGAGCTGCAGCCGGACTTGCAGCAGCTTTGCATGGCCTGGGCCGCCTGGGACATGCACTTGCAGAGCTTCTGGCACTGCTTGCAAGCCTTCTGCTGCTGCTGCACCTTCTTGACCAGCTCCTTGATCTGCTCGGGCGTGAGGTTCTTGTTGGAAAGCTGGGCCTGAAGCTGCTTCTCGATGTCCTTGGGGTCCATCTTCTTCAGAGCTTCGGCCAGTTCGCGAGCCTGCTCGGGCGTGAGGCCGACCTTGTTCTCCAGCTCTTTGCGCAGGTACAGGGCGTCGTCCAACTCGGCCAACTGGTCGGCCAGACGCTGCATCTGGCTCTGCAACTGCTCGAGGCGCGCGCGGGCGGCGGGGTCGCCCTTGGCGGCGGCCTCCTCGAGTTCCTGCTTCATCTTCTCCAGCGCGTCGCGGGCGCCCTTGAAGTCGCCGTTGTTCAGGGCCTTGGACAATTCGCTGACGGGATTGTCGCCGGCCTGCGGATCGAGACGGGAAAGCGTGCGCTGGAGATCGTTCACGGCACCGAGCTGCGGGTCTTCCTTCTGAGCGGCCAGCTTGTCGGCGACGTTGTCGATCTTCTTGACGGCGTCGCGGCGAACGTCCTGCGGCGTGAGCGTGGCGTGCTCCGGCGTCTCGAGCGCCTCGAGCTCGCGGGCGAGATCGTCGAGGGCCGGATTGTTCTCGGCCATCTCCTTGATGCGGTTGACGCGGTCCTCAAGCTCCAGGTTGATGGCCGCCCGCTCTTCCTCGGCCTGGGCCCGGCCGATGCCGTCGTTCGCGTTCGGATCGCCGGCCAGCAGATCGAGCTGCGGCATGAACAGGGCCAGCAGGACGGCGACGACCACCGTGGCCGCCGACCAGGGCCAGAGCTCCGGGGCCCGATAACGCAAATGCGAAGGAACGTGCACGCGGCCGGCGGCACGCTCGGCGTCGGCGATCACGGCCCTCGCAAACGGGTCGGGGCTCGCCCCCATGGCCCACGCGGAGCTTAACCGCTCTCGCAGACCCGCCGCCTCGTCAATCGCCACCGCCGCCTGCAACGGTGCCACCCGTCCGACAGCCGTCCCGATGATGGCGATCAGCACAAACGCCCCAGCGGCCGCCCACATCGCCGGCATGACCGGAATGCCCAGGGCAAACAGCCGTTCGACGAGCAGGACCAGCGCCCACGTACCGGACGCGATCAGCAAGCCGATCGCGGCACGGTGCATGAAGACGTTCGTAGTCAGCCGCCGAGAAGCCCGAGCGATCTGTTGACGGAGCACGGACATGGTGAACCCTCGCCTGACGGCACGATGCCACTGGTGGCTTGTCCACCAGTGCGATAGCTACCCGGCCAACGACGGCCGACACGGAGGTCGGCCGCTACGGACGTCCGGTATGGAGCCCGGACGCTACGAATGACCGGTACGGACCGCTACGGGCGGGGATGCACCCCCACCACCCACATAGTAGATCGGCCCAGCGTCCATCTCAATTGGATTCGGCCGGGACCGGGAATGTTCCCGGGAAATCCCTATCATGACCGCCGGTGGCAGGTATGAGCGAGGCAGCACGCGCCAGGTTGTGGATCGGACCGTCCGGGTGGAGCTATGACGATTGGTCCGGCGTCGTCTACCCGCAACGGAAACCTCGCGGGTTCAAGCCGCTGGCGCATATCGCCCGCTACTTCAACGCCGTCGAGGTCAACAGCAGCTTCTACCGCATCCCCATGGCGCGGATGACGGCGGCGTGGGTGCCGCTCGTGCCGGCGGATTTCCGGTTCGCGTTCAAGCTGACCCAGATCTTCACGCACGAGCGCGGGAGCTTCCCGGATCGCCCGGAAGTGGACGCCTTCACGGCGGCGCTCGAACCCATCCGCGAGGCCGACCGGCTGGGGCCCCTGCTGATGCAGTTCCCGTGGTCGTTCCGGTTCACGCCGGTGGCGGTGGACTGGCTGCGGCGGCTGGCGGAAGCGTTCCCGCAATTCGACCGGTTCGTCGAGGTGCGGCATGCGTCGTGGGCGACGCCGGAAGCGCTGGCCGTGCTGGCCGAGGTCGGCGGATACTGCAACATCGACCAGCCGCGGCTGCGTGATTGTCTCGGACCGACCGGGCACGTGCTCGGCCGCGACGCGTACGTTCGGCTGCACGGGCGGAACGCGCGGAGCTGGTTCGCGGAGAACGTACCGAGCTACGAGCGGTACAACTACCTGTACACGGACGCGGAGCTGCGCGAGTGGGTGGAGCGGATCGAGGCAATCTGCGCCAAGGCGGAAAGCGCGTACGTGTTCGCGAACAACCACTTCCGCGGCCAGGGGCCGGTGAACGCGCTGGAGCTGCGGGCGCTGCTGGAAGGCCGACAGGTGGCGGTGCCGGAGAAGTTGCTGGAGGCGTACCCGCGCCTCCGCGAGATCGCCCTCCCGCCGGCGGAACCGGGATTGCCGTTCGGACCGGCGTAAGCGTGCGTGGCGTTTCGCGCATTCGACGTCGGCCACGGGGGGCCGACGCTACGGAAGACGTCCGGTGCGGAGCCCGGACGCCACAGGGACGGCCGGCACGGAGACCGGCCGCTACCGTCCGGTGCGGAGCTCGGGCGCTATACGCCGCGGAGGGTGTGACCCATCTTGCGTTTCTTGGCTTCGAGGTAGCGGCGGTTCTCGTCGGTCGCGGCGACTTCCAGCGGAAGCTGCTGCACGACGTGCAGGCCGTACACCTCGAGGCGGCTGATCTTCTTGGGGTTGTTCGTCAGGATCCGCACCTCGGACAGGCCCAGGTCGCGCAGGATTTGCGCCCCGATGCCATAGTCTCGGCGATCCGCAGGGAAACCCATCGCCTCGTTCGCCTCGACCGTGTCCAAGCCGCCGTCCTGGAGGCGGTAGGCGTGCAGCTTGTTGACCAGGCCGATGCCGCGGCCCTCCTGGCGAAGGTAAACGAGCACGCCGCGGCCCTCGCGGGCAATCATCTCCATCGCACCGCGAAGCTGCTGGCCGCACTCGCACCGCAGCGAGCCGAACACGTCGCCGGTGAGACACTCGGAATGGACGCGGGCCAGCACGGGCTCGCTGACCGGGCGGACGGAGCCGTCGGCGTCGAGGTCGCCGATGCCGCCGTAGCAAAGGGCGACATGCTCTTCGCGGTCGGCCTGCGAGCGGTAGGCAATGAGCAGCCACTCGCCAAACTCGTTGCGCAGCGGGACGGTTTCGACGCGTTCGACGAGACGCTCGCGGCGCATGCGATATTCGATAAGGTCGGCAACGGTGCACATCTTGAGGCCGTGTTCGCCACAGAAGCGGGTCAGTTCGGGCACGCGGGCCATGGTGCCGTCGTCGTTGAGGATCTCGATGAGGACGGCGCCAGGCAACAGGCCGGCAAGACGGCAGAGATCGACCGAACCTTCGGTCTGACCGGCGCGGACGAGGACGCCGCCGTCACGAGCGATCAGCGGATTCACGTGGCCGGGGCGAACGAAATCCTCGGGGACGGCCTCTTCGGCGACGGCGTGGCGGATGGTGGCGGCCCGGTCCCAGGCGGACACGCCGGTGGTGACGCCGAGGTGCGGGGCGCCGTCGACGGTCACGGTGAAAGCGGTTCCGAGCCGGGTGGTGTTCACGGGCACCTGCGGCTGGAAGTGCAGGCGTTCACAGCGGCTGTGGGTCAGGGGGATGCAGAGCGTCCCACGGCCGTAGCGGAGCATGAAGTTGATCTTCTCCGGCGTGATGGACTGGGCGGCGCAAACGAGGTCGCCCTCGTTCTCGCGGTCCTTATCGTCGACGAGGACGATGAGGCGGCCCTGGCGAAGCTCTTCGAGGATCTCGTCGATAGGGCTAAAGGGGCCCGCGGCGCCGGCCGGGGTCTCGTTCTGAGGCATTCTGGTCTCCTGCACATCCCCTCCTGAAGGGTAGCGACTGGCAAACCGGATGCCAAGCCGGACCGAACGAGGCGGGAAAAGAGGGGACAGCGATCGGAATAGCGGTGCCGGGCCCGGTTTACAGGTTTCACCCGGGACGATAAAATCGAACTGCGCGCCGTGTTCCGTACGAACGCAATGAGGAGGACCGTCATGGATGATGGCCGAATCGCAAGCGTCGAGTTGTTGCCGCAGCAAGCGCCGAAGGTGCGGCAGACGCCACTGTGGCACATCGTGCTGCTCGACGACGACGAGCACACGTACGACTACGTGATGGAGATGCTGACCAAGCTCTTCCGTCACGATGCGGACACGGCGTATCGGATGGCCTGTGAGGTTGACTCCACTGGGCGCGTGGTTGTGGAGACCACCGTCCTGGAGCGTGCGGAATTCAAACGCGACCAGATCCACGCCTACGGCAAGGACTGGCGACTGGCTTACTCGCCTGGGTCGATGCGGGCCACGTTGGAACCGGCGAACCCGGCGAGTCCATGACACGCGGCAGCGGAGGTGCTCGTGAACAGATCGGCCAAGCGAACCCAGAGGAAACACCGCAAGAACCGCGAGCGCCTCAAGAGAAAGGCCCGCGAACGCCGCGCCGCCGCGAAATAGACGGGTTGGACGACCTTCCCCGGGGGGGATATGAACCGGTCACCACAAGCGTGAGGGAGCGTGCCATGGGCGCAGGGCGCCTGTTGCTTTGGGCGGTCATCGGGCAGATGGTGCTGGCCGGTGTCGGGCCCGGGGCAGCCGGCCAGGACGGCGCGCTACCCACCGCCGAACTCCTGGTCGACCTGGCCCGTGACCACGGCGTCAACGTCGCCGGACGGCAGTCCCCCGCCGACGTCGTGCACATTGAGACGCTGCTGACGGCGGCCACGCGGCTCGATCCGCAGCTCGCCGAGGCGTATGCCTGGCTGCACGAATTGGCCGTACTGCGCGGCGATCGCAGCGGAGCGGCGACGGCGGCACGACAACTGCTCGTGGCCGACCCTGCGCACGTCTCTGCGTTCGACTGCTTCCTCGATGCCGGCCTGGCCGGCGTCAATACGGTCGAGCAACGCCGCGACTGGCTCGACGTTCAGCTCAACTCCTGCCCCGCCCGACCCGACTTCCAGGCCATGGTGCTCGTCCACGCCGCCCGGCTGGCCGTTTCCTGCATGGATCCGGCGACGGCCCGGTCCCAGGTACGGCGGGCGGTGGCGCTCGATCCCAACAACCTCGACGCGGCCGCGCTGGATATCCAGCTTCTGGAAGATGGAACACCGCCGGCCGAGCGTCTCCGGTCCCTGTTGCGCTTCCTGCGGCTCAGCCCGCTGCACATGGACACCACCTGGCAGATCGCCTGCCTGCTGGATAGCTGCGGCTACTACGAAGAGGCCGAGCTGTTCTACGAGCACGCCATCGAGCTGCACCGGTTGGCCAACCCGCAAGCCACGCTCCCTGGCGAGTTGCTCATGCAGCTCAGCCGGCACGCCCTGGCCCGCGGCGATCTCGAAGCGGCTGCGCAGCGAGCCTCCGAAGGCATCAACGCCGACCGCAGCCTGGCCAGCGAAGGCGGCATGTACCTGTACTGGCTGATGCAGGAGCGGGGGCTGGCCAGCCAGGCGGAGTTCATCGGCCACCAACTGGCCCAGCGCTTCGCCGCCGTACGCGAGCCGGCCGAGTGGTCGGTCAACGAGGTCGCCCAGGCGGCGTGGTATCACTGTACGATCGACCCGCAGCCGCAACGGGCCCTGATGCTCGCCGAGAACGCCGCCCAGCGTGCCCCGGACGATGTGTTCGTGACGCGCGTCCTCGGCTGGGCGCAACTGGCCAACCTCCAGGCCGCGCAGGCCGAGCGGACCCTGATGCCGATCGCCGGCCAGGACGTGTACGCCGCGGCGGCGCTGGCCCGCATCCTGCACGACATGGGCGAGGTTGAGGCTGCCGACCGCCTGCTGCGTGAGGCCGGCCCGCTGCCCACGATCGGCCCCGTGCGTGACCTGCTCATCGGCTTCGGCGGCGACGCCGCAGCCTCGCAACCCACGACGCACCGGGACGAAGGCATCCCCGCCATCCTGGCCGAGTTCGATCCGACGGTGCTGGGCTTCTACCGCGAGCCGGCCCAGTTCGTTGAAGCGTCGATCAGCGTGCCTCGCCCCGCCGTGAGCCCGGGCGAACCGTGGTGGCTCGAATTCAAGCTGACCAACCGGGCGAGCTTCCCCATCACGCTCGGACCGAACGGGATGATCAACCCCGTCTTCCTGGTCTCGATCGACATGGAAGGCGACCGCGCCCGCAGCTATCCGTACCTGCTCAACATCAACCTCACCGAGCGGCGTGTGCTGCTGCCGGGCGAGACGGTGCAGATGCGCCGGACAATCGACAGCGGTCCGCCGCGGCTGGCCTCGCGCCTGACGCCGCAACAGATCCAGCGCGTTACCGTGCGGGCGATCCTCGACCCCGTCGCCACCCCGGACGGCAAGTGGCAGCCGGGCCTCGGCGGTCAGAAGCTGGGCCCGGTGTACTTCAACCGGCTGCCCGCGGGAACGACGCGCGAAGCGTTGCGAGCGGTGCTGGCGGCTTTCCGCGGCACTTCGGACACGGTCCGTTTCGGGGCGGTCGAGGCCATCGCCGAACTGCTCGGCGAAAGCCAGCGAGCCACCTTTACAAAACTTAACTACCGGCCGGAAGCGGTACCGAATGACCGGCTGGGTGAGGCGCTGCTGGCCGGGTTGCGGGCCGAGTCGTGGGAACTGCGAGCACGGACGCTGGACGCGCTCCAGGTCGCGGGACTGGACGCCACGCTGCTCGGCGCGGTGGACGAGTGCCTGAAACATCCGCACTGGCTGGTGCGGCTGATGTCGGTGCGGCTGCTGGGGATGCGACAGGGTCCGGCCGCGGCCGAGAAGCTCCGGCCACTGGTCGAAGGCGACGAGGACATGCTCGTCCGCAGCCTCTCCGGCGCGTTCCTGAGTTCGTGGACCACCTCACCGCCGACGAGCCAGCCGGCCGAGAGCGAGCCGAACGACTGACCGATCGGCGACGCTGAAGACGGGGCGAACGAACTTCCGATAAGTAGAGACGACCTGTCATGCGCTCGTCGGCGTCATTGACGCCAACCCGCGGCAGGTGGTAAATACCCGGTTCGGCACGGGGCGCGGCCCGTGCGAAAGGTGTCTTCGCCGACGAGGGGATAGCGGGAGCAGCCGTGTCCAGACGAACCATAGGCAGGCGTTGGATGCTCGTGACCTGCACAGCGGTGCTGGTCTGCACCGGGTGTACGCTCACGCGTGAGCAGGCGCGGGTCCGACTGGCCCAGGGCGACGCGGCCCTGGCAGCGAGGAACGTCGAGCTCGCCGTCGCCGAGTTCCGCGAAGCGGTCGCCCTCGATCCCAACTACGCCGACGCGCACACAAAACTCGGCCAGGCCTACCGCGAGGCGGGCGACCTGGGCCGGGCCGCCGACGAGCTGAAGACGGCGGTGCGGCTGAGCCCGCGCGACTTCGTGCCCGTGTTCGAGCTCGGCGAGGTGTACCGTCTGCTCGATCGGCTCGCGCAAGCCATCAGCGCCTACGTGATCGCCTGCGAGATACAGCCGGAGAACTTCGACGCCCGCGCCCGGCTGGCCGACTGCTACTACCGATCCGGTGATCTCGGGGCCGCCGCGGAAGCCTACGACGCCGCCCTCAGGCTGAACGACACCGACGCCCGCTGCTGGAGCAACCTCGGCGCCGTATATCACATGCAGAGCAAACCGTACGAGGCGATCCGGGCGTACAAGCGGGCCCTCGAACGCGGCTCGCCGCAGCCGGCCGTGCTGGTCAACCTCGCCACCGTGTACCTCCAGCAGGAGCGCTGGACCACGGCGCACCGAGCCCTGCTCCGGGCCATCGACCTCGACCCCAGACTGTCCGCCGCCCACGAGCGGCTGGGCTACTGCCTCTGGCGGCAGGAGCTGTACGACGACGCCGCCCGCGAATATCGGCAGGCCATCGACCTCGACGCCCGCAACGCCGCCGCTCACGCCGGCCTCGGCGTCGTGCGCATGACGCAGTACCTCAACGAGCCGGCAACGGTAGCCTTTCGCAACGAAGCCGTCGAATCGTGGCACATCAGCCTCGAACTCAACCCTGACCAGCCCAAGCTGCGCAGCCTGCTGGAAAAGTATCGGCCCAAGCAGCAGCAGCCGACGCTGACGTACGAGCCATAGACCGCGACGACCGGGCGACCGCCCCGCCGCGGTTGGCGTGAGCGTGGGAACGCCTAAGATAGGGGTGGAGTTCGGGCACGGAGTTGCGAGCATGCGTTCCCGGCACAACAGGCCCCCCCTTCTCAACCGCCGCCAGCCGCCGTCTGCGAGAAGCGGCTTCACGCTGATCGAGCTGCTGGTGGTCATCGCCATCATCTCGCTGCTGATGTCGATTCTGACGCCGTCGTTGAGCCGGGCCCGGCAGCAGGCGAAGTCGGCCTTGTGCCTGACGCGGTTGTCGGAGTTCATGAAGGCGACCACGGCCTACGGGAACGACAACAACTTCCTGCTGCCGCCGACGATGTACGAGGTGGCCCAGCCCGACGACGCCAGCCCGCCGCCCGGCATGGCCCCGCTGCACGGCTGGGCCGAGGCGCTATACCAATACCTCTACGGCGACAAAGACTATCCGATGGACGAGGATTTCCCCGTCCAGCGCAACCGCCGCGGCCGCTACGAGCTGTGGCTGTGCAAGGAAGGCATCCCGCTGGCCAACAGCACGGGCCACTATCGCGTCTACGAGCTGAGCTGGAACAAGGGCACGCTCGACCTGATCAACCCCCGTCTGCCGCTCATCATGGACGCCAACCCGAAGGTCACCGATCCGTACGACCTGCGGATGAGCTACATCCCGCGTGAACACCTGGCCGGGCTCGAAGGCGAAGCCTACATCGACGAGCGGCATTACGGCGGCACGAACTACGCCTTCAACGACGGCCACGCCGTGCGCAGCACGAACCTCAAGGAACAGCTCGCCGAAGACTGGGACCTCAACCCGGACACGCTCAACCGATGAACGCACCACCCCTCACGTACCTCGACAACAACGCGACCACGCGCGTTGACCCGCGCGTCGTCGATGCCCTCGTCCCGCTGCTCGCCGAGCAGTACGGCAATCCGTCCAGCGCCCATCACTTCGGGGCGCAGGTCGCCGTGCAGATCGAGCAGTCCCGTCGACAGGTGGCCGCGCTGATCGGCGCCCGCGACGCCGAAATCGTCTTCACGTGCGGTGGCACGGAGGCGGACAACACGGCTCTGCGCGGCGTGCTGACGGCCCTGCCGGAAAAGCGGCACGTCATCATCTCGCCCGTCGAGCACCACGCGATCTTCGAGACGTGCGAGCGGCTCGAAGAAGGCGGGCTGACGGTGACGCGATTGCGCGTCGACCGCGAGGGCCGGCTCGACCTCGATCACCTGGCGAGCAGCCTGCGCGACGACACGGCCCTGGTCTCGGTCATGCTGGCCAACAACGAGACGGGCGTCGTCTTTCCGCTACGACAGATCAGCGAGATCGCCCACGCCCGCGGCGTGCTCGTGCACACCGACGCCGTCAACGCGACGGGCAAGCTCGCCTACGATGTGAACGAGCTTGGTGTCGACCTGCTCTCGCTCAGCGCCCACAAGTTCCACGGACCCAAGGGCGTCGGCGCACTGTACATCCGCCGGGGGACGCCGTTCCGCTCGGTACAGATCGGCGGAGCCCAGGAGCGCGGTCGGCGCGGCGGCACGCTGAACGCCCCGGGCATCGTCGCCCTCGGCGCGGCCTGTGCCCTGCTGAGCGAACTCGGCGATGCAGTTCACGAACGGATGCGCGTTCTGCGCGACCAGCTCGAAACGCGGCTGCGCGAACGGCTGCCCGACGTGTACATCTGCGGCAGCGGCGTTGAACGCCTGCCGAACACGACGTGCGCCTGCTTCCCGGGTGTGAGTTCCGAGGCGATCCTGATGCTGCTCAGCGAGGCGGGCATCTGCGTCTCGACCGGCTCGGCGTGCGCCAGCGGCACGCTCGATCCGTCGCACGTCCTGGTCGCCATGGGCATCGATCCGCACGTCGCCCAGGGGCAGATTCGCTTCTCGCTCGGCCGGTTCAACACAAAGGCCGATATCGACCGGCTCTTCGAGGTCCTGCCGAATATCGTGGCCCGCGCGGCGACGTCGAACGTCTGACGCCGACCGCCGCCATCTCCGGCAGAATATCCTCGGGCCGACCCCGAATACGGTTCAGGCAGGACGGCCGGCGTTCACCGGCACGGCGAGGTATACGATGATCCACCTCTGCATATTCAGCGGACACAACGCCCCACTCGCTCCCGGGCGGCGCGTCTACCTGACGGTGTTCGGCGGAGCCGACCTCAGCCGCCCCACGCTGGCCAAGCAGATGATCGAACGGTTCCGCCGACAACAGGCCGGCGACACCGTGCCGGGGCACTTCTTCATCACGCTATTCGGGGGCGTGTCCATCAAGGTACCGACACTGGCGGAGGAGTTCCTCGACCTCCAGCACGCCGTGCGCGGCGGGCAGCTCACGCTGACCCAATGGGACCAGGCGCTCGCCGAAGTCGGCCACTACAACGTCTGGCCGCTCGGGTCGCTCACGCTGTTCGGCGGGTACGACGCTGAGGAGTTGCCGTCGGAGAATACCGAGGTCGAGCAGATCGCCCAGAGCCGGCACCTCGGGTATCTGTCCGATGAGGCGGCGACACTGCTGGCCGGTGCGATCGGCACACGCGGCACGCCGCGTGGAACCGTCGTTCGCCAGGCCGTGGCGACGTCAATGGCACCGGACAGCGTCGAACGGTAGCGGCGTCTGGTAAGCCCCCCACCGCAACTCGTAACTCTTGCTGCTTCCCTCGCGACCTACTCGCCCTTGCGAGCGGGGAAGGCCCGTTCCATTGCTTCGAGGTAGGCCCACTTCTCGCGGATCTGGGTCTTGATGCTCTCCGCGTCGATGGTCTCGGACTTGTAGCGGCGCTGGCCGGCGAGGTAGTCCTCGAGCGGCGTGCCGTCGGGACGCTCGTTAATGCGGTAGCGAACGCCGTCGAAGACCTCATAGACGGGGAACAGGCCGCAGCCGACCGCCGCCCGGATCAGGTCGACGCTCTGCGTCGGGTCCGATTTCCAGCCGGTCGGACACGGCGAGAGCATCAGCAGGAACTTGAAGCCGCGGATGGACCGCGCCGTCCGCACTTTGCGGAGGAAGTCGTCGCGGTTGGCGACGGAGAGCGTGGCGGCGTAGGGAATGCGGTGCGCCGCCATGATGCTCATGATGTCCTTCTTCGGCTCGGTCTTGCCGCTGGCGGTGGTCGTCGTCTTCACGCCCTGCGGCGTGGCGCTGGAGCGCTGCCCGCCGGTGTTGCCGTAGATCTCGTTGTCGTAGCAGACGTAGATGATGTTCTCGTTGCGTTCGGCGGCGGCGGAGAGGGTGGCCATGCCGATGTCGTAGGTGCCGCCGTCGCCGGTCCAGCAGACGGTGGCCCGGTTCTCATCGTTGAGGTCGTAGACGACGCTGACGCCGGTGGCGACCGCCGGCGAGCTGGCGAACGTCGCCGCCGCGGTGGGCACACCGAAAGCGCTGGTCGGGAAGGCGCCGGCGGTGACGATGCCACAGCAGGCGGGAATGACCATCGTGGGCCGGTCGTCCTCGCCCAGGGCCTGGTCGAGCCACTGCAGGCCGAGCGACATGCCGCAGCCGGCGCAGTTGGTGTTGCCCGGGCGAAGCACGCCGTCACAGCGGGCGAAGTCGTTGGCGAAGTCTCGGGTGGTTGTGGTGGTCATGCGGCCACCTCCTTGAACAGCGGTGCGGTGGCCTGCTTGCGGGTGTTGAGGTCTTCGAAGATCTCGTCGATGAAGCGGGGCGTGACGTCGCCGCCGCCGAGGCCGACCAGGTAATCCTGCAGGAGCACGTCGGGGCGCTCGCGCAGGGTCGTGGCGATCTCATTCCAGAAGATGCCGCCGGAACCGGGCGAGTGGTTGCGGTCGAGCACGCCCACGCGCTTGGCCGAACCGATAGCCTTCAGGAAGAGCTCCCGCTCGAAGGGGCGGAACATCTTCAGCTTGATCATGCCGACCTTCTCGCCGCGCTCGCGACGGGCCTTCACCACGCGGCGGAGCGTGCGGGCCATCGTGTTGCAGGCCACCAGCACGGTGTCGGCGTCCTCGGTGTGCTCGGCGGAGAAGATGCCGTGCGGCCGGCGGCCGAAGACCTTCTCGAACTCGTCGATGGCCTCGGCCAGCACCGTCGGCACATTTTCCATGGCCGCCTGGATTTCCTCACGGTGCTTCTCGGTCTCGCGCGGCCAGGTCAGCCCGCCGACCGTGGTCGGGTGTTCGTAGTTCAGGCGGTGCGGCACCACGCATGGCGGCAGGTAGCGGTCGACCAATTCCTGCTCGGGCAGGTCGACGACCATCTGCGTGTGCGACAGAACGAAGCCGTCCATCGCCACCATCGCCGGCAGCAGCACGCGGGGATCCTCGGCGACGCGGAACGACAGCAGGATCGTGTCGACCAGATCCTGGTGCGACTCGCAGTAGAACTGCATCCACGCCGCGTCACGCAGCGAGAGGCTGTCGCCCTGGTCCACCCAGATGTTCCACGGCGGGCCCAGCGTGCGGTTGACGGCGATCATCACGATCGGCAACCGGTAGTAGCCGGCAGCGAAGACGTTCTCGTTCATGTACGCCAGGCCGTTGGCCGAGCTGGCCGTGAAGGCCCGCGCTCCGGCCAGCGACGCTCCGATGCACACCGCCATGGCACTGTGCTCGGACTCGACCGGCACAACGCGGCCCCGCGTGAAGTTGAACCCGCGGAGAAACTCGATGATTTCGGTTTGCGGCGTAATCGGATAGGCGCCGGCACAGCAGCCCCGGGTGCCGCGGTTAGCCTCGCCGGCCCGGGCCAGAGTGTATCCGGCAGCGTGATTCCCGGTCACCAACGTGCGTGCCACCAGGCACCTCCTTCCTACAGCTCCCTGAGGTAGATCACGCCGCGCGGACACTGCGAAGCGCAGATGCCGCAGCCCTTGCAGTAATCGAAGTTGAACGTGTAGCGGTCCATGCCCTCGTGCAGCATCACACCCTCGGGGCAGTACGTCAGGCAGCGATCACATTCGTTGCAGACGCCGCAACTGAAGCAGCGCTCCGCCTCGGCCACCGCCGCCTCGTGACCCGGCTCGTCCACCAGGCCCAGCCGCACCTCCGAGAACGACCGTCGCCGCACATTCGGCGGCAGCACTGTCGCCTGCTCCCGCGGCACGTGCGTGAACACGTGCATGTGAATCTCGTCGGCGCCGGCGACGGGCGGTGCCGCCGGCGGGAAGAGATCCTCGCCGGTCAGTGTCTTGTGCACGTGCAGCGCGGCCCGGTGACCGCTGCCGATGGCCGCGGTCACGGTGCCCTCGTTCGTGGCAAAATCGCCGCCGGAGAAGACCGGTGCCCCGGTCAGCCCGAGCAGCGCCTCGCCCTCGTGCACGTCGGAGCCCTCGGGCAGAATCGACAGGTCGCTCGACTGACCGAGAGCCAGCAGGACCTTGTCGCACTCGACGTCGAAGATGGCGTCTTCGCTCTCCAGCGGCAGCGGGCGACGGCGGCCGGACTCATCCGGCTCGCCCAGCTTCATCCGCTGGCAGGTCAGCACCGGGCCGTTGCTCCCCTTCTCCAGACGCAACGGGTTCACAAGCTCGTCGAGCTGGATCTTCTCCTCGATGGCTTCCTCGATTTCCTCTTCGATGGCCGGCATTTCGGCCCGCGTGCGGCGGTAGATAATGCGGACGTTCTGGGCCCCGACGCGGAGGGCCGTGCGGGCCGCATCCATCGCCGTGTTGCCGCCGCCCACCACCACGACGCGCTGGCCGCTGAGCGGGAACTCGCCCCGGCGGGCCCGATCGAGGAAGTCGATGCCCTGCAGGACCATGTCGTCGGCAAGGTTGCCCAGGTTCAGCGCCCGCAGCTCCTGGAGGCCGGTGCCGATGAAAACGGCGGCGAACTCGTGCGTCAGCTTGAGTAGCGCCTTGCGGTCGATCGTGCAATTCGTCTCGACCTCGACGCCGTGCCGCAGAATGAAGCTGATCTCGCGATCGAGCACGTTGCGCGGCAGGCGGTACGGCGGAATGCCCGTGCGGAGCACGCCGCCGAGCTCGGCCGCGGCCTCGAAGAGCTTCACGCGATAGCCGAGGCGGGCCAGGTGATACGCCGCGCTGAGGCCCGCCGGCCCGGAACCGACGACCGCGATGCGCTCCTGGCGTGTCGGGTTGGCGGGCTCGGGCCAGAGGGCGTGGTCGGCGACGTAGCGTTCGATCTCGCGGACGTTGACGGCCTCGTCGTGCAGCCGGCGGTTGCAGGCCTCCATGCACGGTGCGGGGCAGACACGGCCGCAGATGCCCGGCAGCGGCGACGTTTGCAGAATCGTTTGCAGCGCCGCGTCGTAGTCCTTCTTCACCACCGCCTGCACGAAGCCGCGGACGTCGTTGCCCGCCGGACAGCCGTCGTTGCACGGCGGCGTGAGCTGGTGGCGGTCGGGTTGGAACGAGGCCCACGAGCCGGTGCGGATGACCGGCATGCCGCCGACATCGGCGTCGAGGATGCTGGCCACGGCTCCGCCGCCGCCGCCACCCGTCGTCGCCTGCACCTTGCCTTTGAGCGTGGCGATCTGCACGGTGTCATAGGCCTCGCGGGCACCGGCGAGGTTGGGCCCGCCGAACTTCATCTCCGCCAGCGTCGCCTCGACGTCGGCGAAGGGCATGTCGAAGACCTTGGCCACGGCGCCGAGCAGAATCGTGTTGACGATGGGCACGGCCTTGCTGCCGAGCTTGTTCTTGATGGCGATGGCGTTGGCGTCGATCGTCGCCACGCGGCGGCCGGCGAAGAGCTCGGCGTAGTCCTGTGGCGGCTGCGGCGTGTTCAGGATCGCCCAGCCCTCGGGCTTCAGGCCGGTGAGCACCCGCGGGGCGATGAGCGTGCTGTCCAGGACGATGATGTGGTCCGGCGACTCGATCTGGTTGTGGTTGTCGATCTCGGCGTCGTCGGCCCGCATGAAGGCCTGGATCGGTGCTCCGGAGCGTTCGGCCCCGTACACGCCGAAAGCCTGTACGTGCTTGCCGCGGAGGAAGTAGGCCGTGGCGATGAGCTTGGCGAGAGTGACGCCGCCTCGGCCGCCACGTCCGTAGATGGTCAATTCGATCATGCCGCACCCAATTTGGTTTTGAGCCGCTGGCCGGGCGAGAGCACCGGACTCCGCCGATGGCGCCGCGGGCCAGGGAGATGACAGACGGGCCTGGTCCGGGTCAGCGCATAGCCCGTCGGTCGGCACGAGATCGCGGGCAAGATTCGTTCCGTGTCCGGTATTCGGAATCCCCCCCACCGGGGCCACGCCGGGCAGGTTTCCTGCCACCGGAACCGATTTCGGCAGTAAGGCGACACCATAAGTCCGAAAGAGATGGGGATTTTCGTCCGACCGCTGCGCCAACCGGCGCTGCGGATCAGAACGCCACCCGGACCTTCCCCTCCTGCCACTCCTTCATGAGGACCCGGATTTCCTCGGCGGCCTCGCCCAGCCGCTCTGCCGTCAGGACCAGGGACTCGTAGAGCTTGGCGTCGTTGAGCAGGAGGCCGACGGTGCCTTCACCCCGTTTCAGGCCATCTGCGATCTCTTGTGTCGTGTCCAGCAGCCGGCTGCCGCGTTCGAGCGTGTCCCGGGCATCCCGGCCGATCGCCACAACCTCCTCATCCAGGTGCTCAATGGTCCCTTGGGCCTTGCCAACGGCCGTCCGGGCGTCGGCGAAGAACCCCCGCGCCTCCTCGGCCGTAGCGCGGAAGTCGGCCACGGCCGCCTTGCCGTCCTCGCTCATGGCGTAGAGGTTGTCGATGGTCTCCTTGAGCCGGCTGCGGGTCTCCGGATCACCCAGAACGTCGTTGACATGCTTGATCGTGCCGTCGAAGCGGGCCATGGCACTGGAGAGGTTGCCCTGCTGTCCACCGGGCCGATCCACCTCCGTTGGGCTGCGCTTGACCATGATTTCGTGGAGATCCTGGAGCACCGGTGTCAGGTTCTCGGCGGCTTCTCCGAGTTGTGTTGCCGTCTTCTCCAGCGTCTTGACGATCTGGGCGGGGACGATGGACTCGACTGCCCCGCGAACCTCACCCGGAATGGTCGAATTGGGCGGCAGCGCCGACAGGCCGGCGTCGCCGGGAATGATTTCGATGGGCGGACGGCTCAACCCGAGGGCTGGCTCCGTTGTGATAGCCCGGCTGCCGTTGCGAAGAACGATGTCCTTGCGCATCTGAACGACGACGCGGACGCCGGCATCGAGGTTATTGGGGTCGATAAAACCGACATCCAGGACGCGGCCGACCTCGATGCCGCCGAGCGTGACCTGGTTGTCCTGCCGAACGCCGGCGGCAGATTTGAAGTGAATGTTGAGCGGGTAGCCGCCGCCGCTGAAAAACGCGGTCGCCCCGCTGCCGAACAAAATGGCGAGCGCGCCGACGATCAGGAGGCCGCAGAGGACAAACAAGCCGACATAGAGATTCCGGCGTGCTTCTTGCATGGTCAGTTCTCCCGTGTTTGCCAGGCGCCGCACGAGCGGTGCCCCCGGGGCGGCGGCGTGAGGCGGCCGCCCCTCGTTGTCTTGTGCGAGTGGCAATACTACACTATCGGAGTAAGCGGCATAAGGAGGACGTCGTGGCCCAGAGCCTGGAAGGCAAAACCATTCTCGTCGTGGACGACGACCCGGACATCATCACCGCCATTTCCGCCAGTCTGTCGGAGACGGGGGCGGCGATCGAGACCGCCGGGGACGGCGCCGCGGCCGTAACCAAGGCCGAGAGCCTCGACCCGGACCTGGTGATCCTGGACATCATGCTGCCGCAGAAGAGCGGTTTTCTCGTGCTGGAGAAGCTGCGGCAGAACCGCCCGCGCGGCAGTAAGCCGGCGGTAATCATGATCACCGGTAATGAGGGCCGCCGCCACCGTCAGTACGCCGAGGCGTTGGGGGTCGACGCCTACCTGAACAAGCCGTTCAAGATGGAGCGGCTGCTCGAGCTGAGCGAGAAGTTGTTGGCTGATTGAGGGGGCCGCTCAAGGCGGCGCGCGGCACTTTCCGGGGAGCAGGCGCGGACGGTTCGGTGCGGGCCGGCCGTGGGGGTCCCTGGCCGGGCACGAGGACGGACAGTCCACGCCCCCGGCAGGCATTGACGTACCCCGCCAAGGTCGCGAATATACCGGTTCTTTGGCTGCCCGCCGGGGAGGACGGCGGGGCCGGTGGCGGCCGGTCGCGCCGGAGCGCGGCCGCGGCAAGGAACTGCTCGCTTTTGGAACTGGGAGGATACGCTCCGATGTGGCAATTGCTCTGCACGCTCCTGTTGCTCATGCCCGCCGCCCCGCAGGAGGCGCGGCCTCAGGTCGTTCCGGTCCGCCCGGCCGATGCGGTCGCGCAGGAAACACCGCCGGTCACCTCGGCACCAACGTACGACGAGGGACCGCTGCGCTGTGAAGTGGCGGCGATCTTCGACGCCCGGTACTGGTACAAGGTCACCCCGCCGCGCGTGCAGCCCTCGGTGCTGCAGATGCGCCTGCAGGTGATGGGCGACCGCATCACACAGGTGGCCCGCGCCGGCGAAGTCATCTTCACCGAAGCGGTGGACGATACCGGCAAGGCCCTCATTGACCCGAACAGCTACACCGACGAGCAGCGAGAGGCCTTGCACCCGCTGCGGCTCTCGCCGGAGCAGTTGCGGGCCCAGGGTCTGCTGCTGCCGGCGTCGTTCGACTCGCCCGACCGGGCGGCCCGCTCGATCAAGCTGCGCGGCACGGTGAAGGTCGTCCTGGCCGAAGGCCGGGAAGAGATCACCATCGACAACCCGCTGCAATACGCGGGCAAGACGATCGAGAACGAGCTGCTCCGCAAGCTGGGCGTCGTGGTCCGCATCGTGCCCCCCGACGAGCTGGAAGCCACCGGACCGGCGAAGACCCCCGCGGAGCTCCTGGCGCTCGAGTACGTCGAGAAGGGTGACCACATCAACACGGTCAACCTCGTCGACGCCTGGATGAAGCGGCTGGCCTTCCGTCAGCAGCCCATGAAGACCAAGGACGGCCGCGACGTCGTCACCTTCACCCTGGGCCGCGAGAAGTTCACGGAAGAGACGCAGCTCGTGCTGGAGGTCTTCACCAGGTTCGAAGAGGTGGTCCTTCCGATCGACCAGGACAGCGTCACCCTGCCGTGAGTTCGGTCCAGCCCGAAGCGCGGCGCCGAGCGGCCCGCAGCCAAACGGCTTTCCATCGTCGGCGTCACGGCGTCCGCGGACGTTGTGACGCCGACGTTCGTTAACCGACCCTGTCGGAGACGCACGTGTCCGACCGCGAGCGCCCGGCGACGATGAACGCCCCGCTCACGCACCGCCCCGGCGTCCGCTCGCTCAAGCTGAACACACTCTTCGCCGTCGGCGGCACCGGCCTGTTCCAGGCGTGCCAGTTCGGCGTCGTCGTGCTGCTGGCCAAGATCGCCCTGCCGGAGGTGCTCGGCCAGGTGCTGTACAGCCTGGCCGTGGCCACACCGCTCATCGTCTTCTGCTCGCTGGAGCTGCGCGGCGCGCTCGTGGCCGACACCGCGGCCGAGTTCACGTTCGGCACGTACCGCGCCCTGCGCCGGGCCACGATGGCCGTGGCCGGTTTCGCCCTCGTGGGGCTGGCTGCCTGGGACGCCCGCCGCGAGCCCAGCTTCGTCTACGCCATCATCTTCGTCGGCATGGGCGGCGGAAAGATCATCCTGCACCTGGCGGAGGCGAACTGGGGACTCCTGCAGAAACGCGAGCGCCTCGACCTCCTGGCCGGCTCGGTCGCCCTGCGCGGCATCGTGATGATGGTGGCCTTCGGCGTGATCGTGCCGCTGGCCGTGCTCTGGGGGCGGTCCGGTGAGACGCCGGTGAACCGCTCCGCGGAAGGTGCCGCGCTGGCGGTGAGCGTGTACGTGGCGATCTCGGCCCTCCTGCTGTTCGTCTACGACCGCCCGTGCGTCGCCGCCCGCCCGGACCACGACCCGAGCTGGAACTGGCCGGGGGTCTGGCGGCTGGCGCGGCAGACGTTCCCCCTGGGGCTCGTCGTGCTGATGCTGCATCTGTGCAACAGCATCCCGCAACTGGTCATCGGTGGCGAAACGAACGGCAAGGCGGCGGTCGGTCGCTTCGGGGCGCTGGCCCTCGTGACGCTCGCCGGCAACCTCCTCGTGTTCCAGTCCGCGTACGCTGCCGCCAATCGCCTGTCAGCGTACTACCAAACGGATCTGCCGGCGTTCCTGCGGCTGCTGGGTAAGCTGCTGGCTCTGGCCGTCGGCGTCGGGGCGGTGGCGCTGGCCGTCACCTTCGGCTGCGGGCAGTGGTTGCTGCGCGTGCTGTTCCGGCCGGAGTACGTCGAGCACTACGCCGCCTTCCAGGTCATCGTCGTCGCCCAATGCCTGGCCCTGCTGACGAGCGTATTGGGGGTGACGGTCACGCAGATGCGGCTCTTCTGGCTCCAGGTGCCGGCCCAGGTGGTCGTGTTGGCCAGCACGGGCGTAGCCGCCCTGCTGCTCATCCACTCGGCGACGGACCTCGTCGCCGGCGGCGCGTGGACCATGCTCGTGCGGTCCATCGTGCACCTGGCGTTGTACGTGGGTTGTGCAGCGGTCGGGCTGGCGCTTCGTTCGCGGCTGCGGCAGCGGCCGCCCGTCGCGGTCGAGGGCCCTCCCGCCGCGACCAGCGAACTCCCCTGACGAGCGCAAAAGAAAGGACCCCTGCCAGCAGGGGTCCGATGGGGCTGACGAGGCCGACGGGACTCGAACCCGCAACCTCCGGCGTGACAGGCCGGCGCTCTAGACCAATTGAGCTACGGCCCCATACGGAAGTCGGCCCTGGGTACACGATCCAGCCGACAGACTCGCCATTATATATCGGCTGGCGACCGTGTCAAACGACTCGAACCGGCAGCTCCGATTGTGAAAACCTGTCCGCGCCTACCTGACAGGCAAAGCCCCCCCCTGCCTGTTCCGATACTGCCTGCGGCCCCGGCCACCGAAGTGGTCCGACCGGGCACCGACCAGGGGACGCGGGGACGATCCCGTGATCGGTGCCGCCGATTCGACGGTTAAGTACCGGTGCGGACAGGAATGGCAGATGGCGATTCTGAATGATTCGCGGACGTTGTTGCAGAGGCTGCTCGACCTCGGCCGATCGGAGCGGACGCCGGATTCGGACTCACCGGGAGCGAGAACGGACGCGCCGGTGGCGCAAATCCTGCTGCTCACCGAGTCGGACGGGGGCATGCCGGCCCACCTGGGGGACGTCACTCCGGTGGGAGCCAAGGTTCACGCCGACTACAAGCCGCGAATCGGTGAAGTCGTGGTGCTCTTCTACCGAAGCGGATTGGAGACGGCCTCCATCTCTGGCGAGGTGATCCACCTCGGACAGTCAGATGAGATGCCGTACTTCCGCATTCGGTTTGCGGATGTCGTCTAGGGGGTTCATCGCGGCGGGGGCCGCCGACGCGTCGTAACCGGCGGCCGCCGAAGCCGTCAACAAGGACCGAACAAGATGCCCGCACTCGGCAATCGTCAAGGAGCTACCGGAAAGATCAGGGTGCTGGTCGTTGACGACAGTGCCATCGTCCGGTCCATCCTGCGCGGGGCGCTGGAACGACATCCGCGGATGGAGGTCGTCGGCGTCGCCGTGGACGGTCTCGACGCCCTGAAGAAGATCGCCGCCCTGCGGCCCGACGTGGTCACGCTGGACGTGGAAATGCCGCGGCTGAACGGGCTGGGCGTGCTGGAACGGGCGGCGGGCAAGCTGCCCGTCAGCTTCGTGATGATCTCAACGCTGACGCAGTCCGGCGCGCAGATCACGTTCGAAGCCCTGCGGCGCGGGGCGTTCGACTACGTACCCAAGCCGGAGACCGGTAATCAGGCGGCCCTGGAGCAGTTTCGCCGGGACGTGCAGCGAAAGGTCGCGACAGCGGCCAAGGCCAAGGGCCGGGCGCGGCGGATCTTCAGCAAGGGAGACGCGAAGAGCGCGGCCCCGACGCTGCCGCCGAACCAGGTTCGCGGTTGGGTGGTGGCCATCGGGATCAGTTGCGGGGGGCCGCCGACGTTGACGGAGATGATGCCGGCGTTTCCGAGCGATTTTGTCCCGATCGTCATCACGCAGCACATGCCTGCGGGGTTCACCAAGGCGTTCGCCAAGCAGCTCGATGGCTGCTGCGCAATGAAGGTGCAGGAGGCCGAGGACGGCCAGCCGCTGGTCCAGGGCACGGCCCTGATCGCCCCGGGCGATCGTCACCTGCGGCTGGTACGCCGCGGGTCCCTGCTGCTCACGAAGCTGGATGCCGGACCGCGTGTATCCGGACACTGCCCCTCGGTGGACGTCATGTTCACGTCGGTGGCGGAGGCCTGCGGGACGCGCAGCGTGGGCGTTATCATGACCGGCATGGGCCGGGACGGCTCCGACGGCATCCAGGCACTCCGCGCCGCCGGCGCCCAGACCGTCGCCCAGGACCAGGAGAGCAGCCTGGTGTACGGCATGCCGAAGGCGGCGGCGGCCACGGGCTGCATCGACCACGTCCTGCCCTATTTGCAAATCCCGCAGGCTCTCGCACGACTGATAAAGAACGACCGGCGTCCCGTGTCAGCCGGTGTCTGAGGCCGGCGGCGTGCCCGCGTGCCCCCCCCCGGCGGTTGCCGTCGGGCGACATAATACGCATAAATGAACGGGGCCCCCAAAGCGGTCGATGACTCAGACAGTTCTACGCCGCGGGTCACGCCCGCTGCGGGCGTGCGGCAACCAGGGAGTGAATCAGCCTCCTCCAGCCAGCGGCGACGCCGCGAGGTACAGCTCCAGTTCTCGGAGGTATGTGCGTGAACGTTGCCTACATCAACCCGTTTGTCGAAAGCGTCGCCTCGGTTTTCGAGACGATGTTGGGGGTGCAGCCCAGGCGAAACACGCTGAAGGTCGGTCCACAGCCGGTCCAGGGCGAGCGTCTGACGTCCCTGATCGGGATCACGGGCCTGATGCACGGCTGCGTGGCCCTCAGCTTCCCGCCGCAGACCGCCCTGGCCCTGACCGGCAAGATGCTCGGTGAGACGCCGGCGGAGATCAACGGCGAGGTGATCGACGCCATCTCCGAGCTGGTCAACATGGTGGCCGGTTCGGCGAAGGCGAAATTCAACACGGATCCGCCGCTGCAGTTGGGCCTGCCCACGGTGGTGGAGGGCGCGGCGTACCGCGTGAAATACCCGAGCAAGTCCGTCTGGCTGGAAGTGCCGTTCAGTTCCGAGGCCGGTGATTTCAGCATGGAAGTGACCTACAGCGAGAATTGAGGGCAAGCCCGTGAAAGCACTTGTAGTTGACGACTCGATGACCATTCGACGAATCGTCATCAAGGCCCTCGGCATCGTGGGCATCACAGATGCCACGGAAGCGGGCGACGGCGTGCAGGCGCTCGAGGCGCTCAAGCACGGGGAGTACGATCTGGTCCTGCTCGACTGGAACATGCCACGTATGAGCGGCATCGACACGCTGCGCACGATACGGCAGTCGGGCAAGAAGGTGCCGGTCATCATGGTGACCACGGAGGCGGAGAAGGCCCGCGTCATCGAAGCGATCAAAACCGGCGCCAACGACTACCTCATCAAGCCCTTCTCCCCCGACCAGTTGGCCGACAAGGTCAAGAATGTCGTGGCCCTTCCCTCGTCGTAGGCCTGCGCCGCAAGGGGTCGGGCCGGCGTTACCGCCATCTTCGCGGGCGGCCGTCGGTTGTCAGTCAGAAAACTGTGAACCATCTGGTGACGGCCTCGCCGGGCGGCTACCATGTCGCCCATCGCCAAGAGGCTCCGGCCTGGACCGCAGGAACAGACCGCTGGTCCGTGCCGGGGGTGATGCAGTGGAAATGGATCTGCCCGGGCGGCGGAGTGCACCGGTGCGGTCGCCGGCTCTGCACAGGGGCCGCCGGTCGGGGTCCGGGGCTCGCCTCTGGACAGTGGGTGACGACAGCTACCGATGCGCCTGGTAGTCCTGCGAGAGAGCGCGATGGTCGCCGACGTGGTCTGCGGTGAGCAGGCCGTCTACATCGGCGCGCGAGAGGACTGTCTCGTCTGCCTCGACGATCCCCAGGTTCCACCCCAACAACTGGTTATCTATCCCGAAGGCCCGAGCGTCTGGGTCGTGCAGCAGCTCTCGCCCGAGCAAGAAGTCCTCGTCAACCAGACCCGTCTGATTGAAAAGGAAACGCTCAAGACCGGCGATGAGATCCAGGTGCGGGACTTCGTGATCCGGGTCTACCCCGAGCACGAGGATCAGCCCGGGGCCCGTAGCGGCGTCGGCACATCCCGGGCCCAGCTCGAACGCTTCGCCGCTGCGCGTCTCCCACCGGGCACCCTCATCAAGAAAGCAGATGAGCCCGTTGGTCTCCAGCATGGCGACCTGGCCCGGATCGGCGAGCTGACCCTGGGCCTGGCCGGCTGCACGCAGGTCGAGCAGCTCATGGACGTCGCCCTGCGGACGATGCTGGTCACGTTCGCCGCTCAGCGGGCGTGGATGGGCGTGCGCCGGGTGAACTACGGCTCGATGGAGTACGTCGAGGGCCGGCTGCTGACCGGGCCCTCCACCGACCTGCCCGAGACCGGCAACGTGCTCAAGCCGCGCGTGCTCGATCGCGGCCAGTTTGTGCTGGTGCCGATCTTCAGCGCCGAGGAGCGGGCCTCTGTGCTGGCCGGTCCCTTGCCCGGGCCCGACGGTACGCTGGGCATGGTCTACATCGACACCGGCAATACCAACCGCCGCTTCAGCACGCCCGAGCTCGACGTCTTCGTCGTGCTGTGCAGCCTGTTCGGCGTGCAGCTCGACGCGATCTTCAAGCAGATCGCCCGGAACCGCTCGGCGATGGTCGAGGGCGAGGTGGCCGTGGCCCACGCCATTCAGGCCCGCCTCACGCCGCGTAAGCTCCCCCAGTGGGACAAGCTCCAGTGGGGCGCTTTCCGCGAGCCCGGCCGCGTGAACACGGGCGACATCTACGACGTGGTGAAGCTGGGCAACAACATGGCGGCGTTCATGGTAGCCCATACGCCGGCCACCGGCCCCCTGCCCAGCATGCTCATGGGGCAGATGCAGGCCGCTTTCCGCTTCGGGGCGATGCACCAGGACCCGCCGCACGTGCTGCTGCGTTCGCTCAACCGCATCATGTACGACGGCGAGACCGACCACGCCCTGAACGCGATCGTCGGCGTCATCGACCCCAACACCGGTGAGATGCGCTACGCCATGGCCGGCTCGACCGGATCGTACATCATCTCCAACCGAGGCGAAGAACGGCCGCTCGCGCCGGAGAAACCGATCCCGGCGCTGGGCGTGAGCCGCAACGCCGTCTTCCCCCTGCTGCCCGAACAGCTCGATCCGGGCGAGACGCTGGTCGCCTTCACGCCCGGCGTGACGACCGCCAAGAACTGCGAGGAGGAGACGTTCGGCGAAGAGCGCTTCGTGAACATCCTCTGCGACGGCTTCGGCCAATTGGCCAGCGCCATGCTGAAGGAAATGCTGACCGATCTGCGCAACTTCACCGAGGCCGGTTCGCAGCCGGATGACATCACGGTGCTGATGGCCCACCACGTGAACGTGGGCTAGCCCGGCCGCGGGCGGGGCTGCACGCCGAGCTGCCGCCGATCATGAGCCTGGATCGCTGGCAACGTGTTCGACCCAACCCCTGCTGAGCCCGATGCTCGTACCGTCGCCCGGCTGCAAGCCGGTGACGTCGCCGCTCTCGGACGCGTGTACGAGAGCTGCGGGCTGCGTGTGCACCGCCTCTGCCGGCGAATGCTGGGCAGTGCGGCGGACGCAGACGACGCCACACAGGACATCTTCCTGCGGGCCTACGAGCGGGCGGGGAGCTTCGACGGACGATCGCGGTTTTCCACGTGGCTGTACCGGCTGGCGGTTCGATATTGCCTGAACTGGCTCCGGGAGCGGTCGCGGGAAGATGCTCGGCATCGAGCTGCGGCCCGCCGGGCGATCACGACCACGGAGCCCGCCGACGCCCTCGACGCCGCCGAGAGACACGACCTGGTCCATCGGCTACTTGCGGGGCTGCCGCCGCATTATCGGGCATGCGTCTTCCTCCGCGAGATCGACGGCCTTTCCTACGCCGACATTGCCGACCTCCTCGACATTCCCCGTGGCACGGTGATGTCCCGGCTGGCCCGGGCCCGGCTGCTGCTGGCGGGTCGGAAATTCGTGGAATAGGCCCGCCGTCGGCGGTGTCCAATCGGAGAAGGAGCGATGCCAGACGTGAGCTGTCGCGAGTTCCGCAATCGGCTGTCCGCGTACCACGACGGCGAGCTTGATGCCGCCGACCGGGACATGGTCGCTGCGCATCTGGCCGACTGTGCGGCGTGCCGGGCGTACCTGGACGAGTTCGGCCGACTGAGCAGCGTGCTGCGGGAGGGTCGGCAGGGACAGGTGTCGCCGGGGTTATGGGACCGCATCGCGGTCGCCGCCCAGACGGCCCGACGCCGACGACGTGTGCCGTGGGCTTTGCATGTCGGGGCGGTGGCGGCGGGGTTCGGCGTGTTCTGGGCAGGGTATGGCCTGTTGGCGGCGCGGATCCCGACACAGCAGGCCGGACAAGCCCAGGTCGAGCAGTTGCTGCACGACACCGCGCTGACCCTTTCCGGACAGGCGCTGACCGAGGATGTGCTCGTCGAGCTGGATCGCCGACCGGAGCTGGCCTTGCTCCGTGAACTCGGGGAGGAGACGGCCCCATGAAAACGACTCTGGTTATCTGCGTTCTGGTCGGAGCGTTCACCGCCAGCGCGGGGCTGAACGTGTACCACGCGGCACAGCCCGTGCCGGTGCCAGCGGTGTGCGATCAGCCGTGCGGGCGCATGGCCGGCGGCGAGGGTGTTTGTCCGCTCACGCAGGCCGTCGGGTTAACGGAGGCACAGCGTGAGCGACTGAACGGCTGCTGCCGGGGGACGTGTGCCCGCCAGCGGAGCGCAGTCCGCGACAGGCTGCGCCAGTTGATGACGGAATTGCAGGACGCGCTAAACGCGAACCCGATCGATCTGGAACAGGTGGATAGCCTGACCGAGAAGATCGCGGCGGCGCGAGCACAGGAGTGGCAGGAGCGAATACGGTGTGTCCTCCAGGTCCGCGAACTGCTGACGCCGGAACAGGTGCAGCAGCTCATGGCGGCAGTGGAAAGTCCGTAGGGGCGCGGGTCCCTGACTTGTATTGCAGAAGTTGTTGATGAGATTCCCGCTCGGGATCGTCCTGAGGCGGAGCACAGTTGGAAGGAGCATGGTAATGAGCATTCGTTGTATGGGATGGATCGCGGCCGCCGGCTTGATGCTGGCCGCAACCGGTATCGTGGTGGCGGACACGCCGAAGGCGGACGACGCGCTGACGCAGGCGAACGCGCTGCTGGCGAAGGCGGACTTCGACGGGGCGATGAAGGTGCTACTGGCGGCGGCGAAGGCCGAGCCCGACAACCAGGTCTATCGGGAGCAGGCGACGCTGCTGCGGCAGGTGATCCGCGTGCGCGAGGCACTGCCGAAGCTGGAAGGCACCGAGAAGTGGACGCTCAACGCCCAGGCGCTGTGCGCGTACTACAACGACAAGATGATCTACAGCGAGGCGCTGCCGCTGGCGCGGAAGCTGCACGAGCAGTCGCCGACGACCGACACGGCGGTGGTCCTGGCCCGCATCGAGCTGGCCCTGGACAAGAACGACGACGCGGCGAAACTGCTTGGCGGCCTGGTCGCGGAGCAGACGACGCCGGAGACGCGCGTGTTGCTGTGCCTGGCGTTGGCCCGGCAGAAAGAACTGGACGCGGCTCGCGGAGCGCTGGGTGAGTTCGAGGTGCCCGAGAACGCCGGCTGCGAGATGCTGTACGACCTGGCCTGTGCGCAGGCCTGCCTGGGACAGAAGGACGAGTGCCTGGCGACGCTGACGCGCTGCTTCGAGTGCACGCCGCCAGGGCGGCTCGATTGCCTGAAGTGCCGGGCGCAGTGCTGCGGTGACTTCGCCAGCATGAAGGAGAGCTGCTGCTTCAACAAGGCGATGGCCACCGAGTCGAAGGTCGCGGATACGTGCAGCGGCGGGACGAGCTGCGGCAAGTGCCCGGCGCGCGGCGGGTGCTCGGGCAAGACCACCAGCTCGTGCCAGGACAAGTCGAAGGACGAGTGCAAGGACCACGATCAGAAGCCGAAGCCGTAACGCAGTGATCACCGCCTGAATCCCCCGGGCGCGGGTCGCGCTGCACCGTCGCCGCGCCACCCGCGCCTTCTTTGCCCCCCCCTGCCCCACATGAAATACACCCGCCGACTTATTCAGCTTGCGTTTCTTACGCTCACCGTGGTCGCCGTCTTTGTCGTACGCGGCAACGCCGAGCGGTGGTGCCCGTTCGGAGGCGTCGAGGCGATCTACCAGTACACGCAGGAAGGAAACCTGCTGTGCTCGCTGGGCGTGTCGAACTTCTACGTGCTGGCGGCGGTGCTGCTGAGCACGCTGCTGCTGCGGCGGGCGTTCTGCTCGTACATCTGCCCGCTGGGCACGGTGTCGGAGTGGCTCGGAGCGGGTGCCCGAAAGCTCGGCCTGCCCCAATGGCGGGTGCCGCATGCGCTGGACCGCGTGCTCGCCCTGCTGAAATACGTCGTGCTGGTCGCGATCCTGTACTTCACGTGGCGCGTGGGCGAATTGGTCTTCCGCGGGTACGACCCGTGCTACGCCCTGCTCAGCCGGCACGGTGAGGACATCACGATCTGGGCGTACGTCATCTGCGGCGTACTCGTCGTGGCGTCCCTGCTGGTGATGCTGCCGCTGTGCCGATGGCTGTGCCCGCTGGCGGCGGTGCTGAACCCGTTCTCCTGGCTGGGCCTGACCCGCATTCGCCGCGGCGACGAAGCGTGCATCGAGTGCGGCGCGTGCGCGGCTGCGTGCCCGATGGGCATTCGCGTCGATCGCGTGCGCGAGGTGACGGCCGCTCGCTGCACCGGGTGCTTCGAATGCACCGAGGCGTGCCCGACGCGCGGCGACGGGGCGCTCGTCTGGGGACCGCCGAAGAAGCTCGGCCGATCGTGGCCGCGCGGTGCGCTGGTCGCCGTGTTGCTGGCGTGTATCGGCGGAGCGGTCGTGCTGGCGTACGCGCTGCCATTGCCCTCGTTCGTGCACACGCGAGGCACGCCGCCGGCGGAGATCGCGAGCGTCGAGTTGGGCGTGCACGATCTGACGTGCCGGGGGCGGGCGAACCTGTTCGTCTACTACGTCGAACGGGATGACTACCTGGCCGTGCCGGGGTACCTGCGCATCGAGGCGTGGCCGGGGCCGGGAGCGGCACGCTGCGTCATTTCGTACGACCCGGCGGAGACGGACGAGAGCCAGATCAAGGCGGCGATTACGGAGCCGTATTTCGATGCGCTGGGCGGTTCGTGGCGGCCGTCGCCGTTTCGGATCGAGGGGTATGATCCGTTGTTTGGAGAGGAGTAGAGGAGGGAGTCAGGGGTCAGAAGTTGCGGGCGGGGGGTGGTTGGGGGGAAGCCTTGAGCCTTGAGCCGGACGGTGTGGCATGCTGAAGCCTTAGGCGCCGGCATGTCTTTCCCTCGCGTCAGGAAGAACATGCCGGCGCTGCGCTTCGGCATGCCACACTCGGGCACTGGTGGGCGAGTCAGCGGTGACACCGACGCGGAGCGCCGTCTGTCCGAGCCGCGACCGGTGGGCAGTGGTCTGCGCAGACGGTGCGTTGCTGGCGACGACCCGCTCGCTACCGCTCGGGGCTCGGATAGGCGTTGACACGCCGCGCCCGGCGCTACGGGTGGTGGGAGAAACCGGTTGTGGACGGGGGATAAAAAAGCCGGCGGAGGGTTCCGCGTGAATAACGGAACGGCCTCCGCCGAGCGGCAATACGTGCATCACTCTTCGTTAGGAAGGGGAGCCAGTGACGCACGAAAAAGCGGAAGGACCAGCGTGAAGCCGACCCTCCCAAAAAGCATTGCTTATGCTCATCGTTGAAGCAGACGCGGCGAGAAACGACTGGTACCGCAGTCACCGACCTTTCGGCTCCCACTGAAAGGTGGAACTCGTACCGCTGCTGCCTACCCTTCCGTTCGTTTGGCTCCCTTACTCTCCGCCGGAAGGGCGAGGGCTGTACTTACCTTCCCACGTGTTGGCTCCCATGTTGTGGAAGGTGTGCTTCTTGAACTACCTCCGCATCTGCCCCTCTCGAAAGAGCAACAGCGAAAAATGTTAGGCACGCTGGGCGGCGGATTTCCACTTCTGCCCCATAAAAAGTGGAGAATAGAGCGCAAGCTCTTGATATTGCGATGGTTACAGTGCGAGATTCTCGGCAGAGTGCAATGGGACGGCCGCCGACGGCCATTGGCGACCGGCGGGCGTGGAAACCCGGCGGCGGCGCGGGCCCGCGGTCGCCAAGCGTCGGCGATTCAGCTATATTGTGTGGCTCGTCAACAAGTTACGTCGGCAGACCCCTGCGGAGCGCGTGCGCCGAGCCGCCGGGGCCCGGCGGCAGCACGGCAGGAACAGGAGCGGGCGCTCATGGCCAAAGCGAGCGAACTGAAAAAGGGCAAGGTCATCCAGTATCAGGACGGCCTCTACTCGATCTTCGACATTACGCGGGTCTCGAAGGGCAACTGGCGCAGCTACCTCCAGGCCAAGCTCAAGTCGCTGACGACCGGGCAGATCCTCGACGTCCGCTTCTCGGTCGACGACAAGGTCGAGACCCCCTTCGTCGACACCAAGCCGTACGAGTACCTCTACCGCGACGGCGAGGACTACGTGATCATGGACCAGCAGAACTACGACCAAGTCACGATTCCGGCGGACGTCATGGGCGACGCCCATCTGTACCTGAAGGGCAACGAGCTCGTGACATGTTCGTTCGTCGACGGGAAAATCGTGAGCGTCGAGCTGCCGAACGTGGTGGAGCTAAGCGTGACCGATACACCGCCGGTGGCCCGCGGGGCCACGGCAACGAACCAGAGCAAGGATGCCACGCTGGAGACGGGGTTGCGCGTGCGCGTGCCGCCGTTCATCGAGAACGGCGAGCTGATTCGCGTCGACACCCGCACGGGTGAGTATCTGGAGAGGGCCAAGGGGTGAGCAACACCGAACGCTCCGCGGCCCGCCGTGCGGAGGCTATGCCCCGATGAACTGGCTGCTCAGTGTCGGTGATACGGACATTCTGCGGGATGCGGTGAGCCCCGCGGCGGTCTTCTGGTACCGGGTCCGGCAGGGGTGGAAATGGGCGGTGGCGGCCGGCGGGCTGACCGCCCTGCTGATCCTGCTGCTCGTGCTGCTCATCCTGGGCAACGAGGCGACGGATCTGGCGCTGCTGCGGCGCGAGATCGTGGCGATCGCCTTCGCCCTGTGCGTGGTGGTCTGGGGGATCTACCTGGGATGGCTGCTGTTCAAGTTCCTGCCGTCGCGGAATGACCGCGTGGTGATCGGTCTGCGCCGCTACGTCGTGAGCGAGATCGCGCCACTCGAAGAACGTATCCAGGCGCTCGGCGAGGAAGAGCTGCGGGCCAAGACGGCGGAGTTCCGGCAGCGGCTGGCCGAGGGCGAATCGCTCGACGACGTGCGCCCGGAGGCGTACGCCTGCGTGCGCGAAGCGTCGCGGCGAGCGCGGGCCCACCGGCAGTTCGAGTGCCAGCTCATCGGCGGTCGCGTGCTCGAAGGATGCAGCGTCGCCGAGATGCGGACGGGCGAGGGGAAGACGATCGTCTGCTACATGGCCAACTACCTGAAGGTCCTCCAGGGCCTGAAGGTGCACATGGTCACCGTGAATGACTACCTGGTGAAGCGCGACGCGGAGTTCTGCCGGCCGATCTTCGAGCTGCTGGGCGTGACCGTCGGCTTCATCTCGTCGGATATGCCGACCTGGGGAGCGGACGTGCAGGTGCGACGGGACTCGTACGCCTGCGACATCACGTACGGAACGAACAGCGAGTTCGGCTTCGACTACCTGCGCGACAACATGAAGCACCAGGTCCGCGACCAGGTGCAGGGTCGCCAGAACTACGTGGTGGTCGACGAGGTGGACTCGGTCCTGATCGACGAGGCCCGCACGCCGCTGATCATCTCCGGTCCGGCCCACGACGACGTGAGCAACTACCGCACCGCCGACAACGTGGCCCGCACGCTGGTCCAGCGGCAGCAGCAGGCCAACCGGGACATGGCCAGCCGCATCGACGAACTCGAGCGGACCGCCCCGCCGGAGGTGCGCAACGACGCCAAGTTCAAGGATGGCGTGAAGAAGTTCCGCAGCGATCCGCTGTGGCTGTCGAGTGACGAGGCCGAGGCGCTCGGGCACATGCAGTACTTCGTGGTCGAACTCGACCGCAAGAGCGCCCACATGACCGAGCACGGGGCGAAGGCGGCCCAGAGCGAGCTCGGCATCGGCTCGTTCTACGACAGCAAGAACATGAACTGGCCGCACTACATCGACAACGCCCTGCGGGCCCACATGGCCTACAGCAAGGACAAGGAATACGTCGTCCAGGGCGACCAGATCATCATCGTCGACGAATTCACCGGCCGCATGATGCACGGCCGGCAGTGGTCCGACGGCCTGCACCAAGCGGTTGAGGCCAAGGAACGCGTCACCATCAAGCAGGAGACGCAGACCCTCGCCACCATCACCCTGCAGAACCTCTTCAAGCTCTACGATCAGCTCGCGGGCATGACCGGCACGGCCATGACCGAAGCCGACGAGTTCATGAAGATCTACAAGCTCGAAGTGGTGGCCATCCCGACGAACAAGCCGATTCGCCGAATCGACTACAACGACAAGATCTACAAGTCGCTGGGGAGCAAGTACGACGCGATCGTCGAGGAGATTCGCTCGTACAGCCACAAGGGCTATCCGTCCGATCCGTGGTCGCTCCAGGACATGCTGAAGCACGCGCGGCGGACGCTGCTGAACGTGAAAGCGGCGGAGCAGGGCAACGGCAACGACGTCGCCCCGGAAGAGCACGCCACCATCGATACGCAGGTGGCGGCCATCGACGCGGCCCTGTCGCGGTTCGACGGCGGGCGCGGGCCGGAAGAGGCGCTGGCCGAGGGCTACGAGGCGCTCATGGGCTCGCACGGCGGGCGGCCCGTGCTGGTCGGCACGGCCAGCGTCGAGAACTCCGAAAAGATCAGCGAACTGCTCAGTCGGCGGTACGGCATCGAGCACGAGGTGCTCAACGCCAAGAACCACGCCCGCGAGGCGGAGATCGTCGCCAAGGCCGGCCAGCAGCACGAAGCCGTGCGCGGCAAGCGCAAGGAGATCCACGGCAACGTCACCATCGCCACCAACATGGCCGGCCGCGGCACGGACATCGTGCTGGGCCCCGGGGTGGCGGCGATCGGCGGGCTGCACGTGGTGGGCACCGAGCGGCATGAGGCGCGGCGGATCGACAACCAGCTCCGCGGCCGTTGCGGTCGCCAGGGTGACCCGGGCAGCACGCGGTTCTTCCTCGCCCTCGAAGACGAACTGCTGCGGCTGTTCATGGGCGAGTGGATGCTGAAGATGCTGAACATGCTGGGCTTCGAAGAGGGCATGCCCCTCGAAGACCGGCGCATCTCGAAGGGCATCGAGCGGGCCCAGAAGAAGGTCGAGGAGCGGAACTTCGGCATCCGCAAGAACCTGCTCGAATACGACGAGGTGATGGACTATCAGCGGAAGAGCTTCTACGCCATGCGCCAGCAGGTGGTCGAAGGGCGCGGGCTGAGCGAGCTCATCTGGCAGATGATCGACGAGAGCGTGGCGGACGCGGTCGATCGCTACTACGACCCGCAGTACGCGGCGCAGTGCGTCGTCGAGTGGGTAGGCCAGCATCTCAACGTGCCACTCGAAGCGGGCAAGCTGGACACGACCATCGGCGTCGAGGCCCTGGGCAAGACGGTGCGCGACCTGGCGGCGTACGAGGTGCGCGGGACGATCCAGCGGACGTTCGGCGAATATGTCGATCCGGAGATGCCGCCGGAGGAATGGGACGCCCGCGGGCTGGCGGCGTGGGCGGCGCAGTACGGCCTGAGCCTCACGCAGAACCAGATCCGCAAGGACGATCCGACGACGCTCCAGGAGCAGATGGTCGAGGCGGCGCAGAAGAGCATCGAGGCGGCGGATCTCACGCCGCTCGAACAGTACTGCGACCCGCTGTACTCGAAGGCGCGGCTGGTGCGCTGGGCACGGGACAAGTTCGGCGTGGACGTGCCGCTGAATGACCTGACCACGGCGAACCGTGAGGACGCCGACGCGATCTTCCGCGAGCGGATGCAGGCGTCGTACCGGGTGCGGGAGATCGAGTATCCCGTCGAGGCGGTGATCGCTACGGCCATCCGTAGCGGCGGAGCGAACGTCAACGAGGTGCTGGGCCGCATCGCCAATTGGGCCAACCGCAAGTACGGCTTCAAGTGGACGTACGCCCACTTCGAGGGCCAGCAGCCGCCGCAGGTCTTCGCCGAGCTGCGGAAGATCAACGAGGAATACCTGACCGGCGACAAGCTGAACGCGGAGATCGACGCGGCCCTGGCCGAGCATGAGGGCGACGACCTCGTGGCCTGGGCCCGCTCGCGTTTCGGGTCGGTCGTCGAGTCACACCCGATCACGCCCGGCGAAGGCGCCCGCGAGCAGCTTCGGCAGTGCGCGTACGAGATGCTTCGCTACGAGCTGACGAAGCTCGAGCAGTACGTGCTGCTGACCACGTTCGACGCGGTCTGGAAGGACCACATGTACGCGATGGACCTGCTGCGGCACGGTATCGGGCTGCGCGGGTACGCGGAACGCGACCCCAAGATCGAGTACAAGCGTGAGGGGACGCGGATGTTCAACGAGATGATGGGCAACATCCGCGAACGCGTGACCGACCTGATCTTCAAGGTCCAGATCACCATGCGGCCGGACGAAGGCGCAGGGGCCGAGGAGCGGCCGGCGGCACTCGCCAACATACAGACGACGAAGGCGGATGCGACAGGTGCGGGTTTCGCCGCCGCAGACGCCGACCAGCAGGCGGCCATGCAGCAGCAGGGCGAAGGGGCCAAGCCGCAGACGATCCGCCGGGAAACGCCGCGGGTGGGACGCAATGACCCGTGCCCCTGCGGCTCGGGCAAGAAGTACAAGCATTGCCACGGGAAGCAGCATTAGGGGGGGAAGAGAAGAAGGCAACCAGGCAACCAGGCAACGAGGCAGAAGATTGCCTCGCGGGCACGTATTCCGTTCGGGGATCTGACGGGGCAACGAGAGATAGGTAGGCGTGGGCGGGGATGCGCGCATAATGTGCTTGGATCGGGCGCGTTTTTCCGGTGCGTAGACGGTGCCGGCTGTTCTGCACGTCCAGAGAGGAAGCCATGCCTGCTCACTCCGCTCGAACGATCGCGCGTCGTCGTTGGCGCAGACTGTCGGCTGCCCTGCTCGTCGGGGCCGCCCTGCTGCCGTGCTGGGTCGGCTGCGACCGAAAGCCCGCCGACGGAGAGGTTCGTGTGGTGCGGCTGTGGGCGCATCAGGGGCAGGAGAAGGAGAACGCGGCGATGCGGGCCATCGCCGACGCGTTCAATGCGGAGCATGCTGCGCAGAAACTGCGCGTGGAGATCACGTTCTATCCGGACCGGCAGTATGCGGACAAGGTGTCCATCGCCGCCTTCTCGAAGACGCTGCCCGACGTGCTGGACGTCGACGGCCCGTACGTGGGCCCCTGGGCCGCGGAGGGCATTCTCCAGCCGCTGGACGAGCTGATCGACGAGACGCTGCGGGCGGACCTGCTGTCCTCGCTGATCGAGCAGGGCACATATGCGGACCACCTGTACGCCGTCGGGGCGTTCGATTCGGCGTTGGTCGTCTACTACAACGCGGACGTGATCGAGCGGGCCGGCCTACACCCGCCCGAGCACGTCGCGGAGGCGTGGACCTGGGACGAGTTCGTGCAGGCGCTGGAGCAGGTGAAGCCGCTGGCGACCGTTCCGCTGTCGCTGCATATGGACGACGCCAGCAGCGAGTGGTTCACGTATGCGTTCTCGCCGCTGCTGTGGTCCAACGGCGGGCAACTCATCGATGATGGGCGGGCCGTCGGTGTGCTGGACAGTCCGGCCAACATCGCGGCGCTGACGCGGTGGCAGCAGCTCTTCCGCGACGGTCTCGCCGAGCCGACGTCGACGAATCCGGACCCGTTCTCCGCCGGCCTGGCGGCGTTTGACTGGACGGGGCATTGGATGCTACCGAGGTTCGAGCAGAAAGAGGGGCTGCGGTTCGGCGTTATGCCGCTGCCGAAGATGGGCGAGCGATTCGTCGCCGCCTCGGGGAGCTGGTGCTGGGGGATCTCGCGGGATTGCGGCGATCGGGCGGCGGCGTGGCAGGTGATCTCGTGGCTGCTCGATCCGGAGCACGGCATCAAACCAATCGTGCAGGCCAACGGGGCCGTGCCGGGACGGCGGAGTGCGTTCGCGCTCTTCCCCGAGTACGAGGAGCTGCCGCGGCAGCTTTTCCGCGAGCAGCTTGAGCAAGCGGCTCGCGCTCGGCCGCGGACGCCAGCGTATCTGACGCTCACGAGCGAGTTCGCCGCCGCTTTGCGAGACGTGGCCCGTGGGACGGATGTGGCCCGGCGGCTGAAGGAGGCCGCGGAGAACGTGCAGCGTACGCTGGACCGCCGGGGCGGTGACGGATAGACCGCAACCCATGGCCGCGATGCCCCGCGAGAGACTGGTCGCCTGTCTGTTCGTCGCGCCGGCGACGGCGGTGCTCGGCGTGTTCGTCGCGTGGCCGGCGCTGTACATGGCCTGGGCCAGTCTGCACGAAGGGGCGTGGTCGCAGACGACGGGCCAGACGTTCGCGGGTCTGGCCAGCTACCGGGCCCTGCTCACCGACCGAGCCTTCGGTCAGGCCGCGGCCAACACGGCGTGGTTCACCGTGCTGGTCGTGCCGCTGCAAACGGCTCTAGCGCTCGCCTTCGCCGTCTGGACGAACCGCCCGGGCAAGGCCGTGCGATTCCTGCGGATGGCGGTCTTCGTGCCGACAACGCTCTCGCTGGCGGTGCTGAGCGTGGTCTGGAGCCTGCTGTACGCACCGGCGACGGCGACGGGGGCCGGGCTGTTCAACGGCTTGCTCAGCGGCGTCGGGCTACCAGTTCAACCGTTTCTGGCGAGCCCACGCCAGGCTCTGCTCGCGATCGTGGCGATGAGCGTCTGGCAGGGCGTCGGGCTGCAAATGATGGTGTTCCTCTCCGGGCTCCAGCAGATCCCGGAGCAGCTCTACGAGGCCGCTCGTCTTGACGGTGCCGGCCGCTGGCAGCAACTCCGCCATATCACGCTGCCGGCCCTCGCTCCGACGACGCTGTTCGTCGTCATGATCACGACGATTTTTGCGTTGAAGCTGTTCGTGCAGCCGCTGCTCATGACCGGCGGCGGGCCGGAAGGCGCCACGCGCAGCGTCGTCCAATACGTCTACGAGGCGGCCTTTCACAGTCGTGACCTGAGTCTGGCTTGTGCGGCGGGTGTGGTGTTTCTCGTCGCCGTGCTGGTGATCGCGGCTGGGCAGCGCTATGCCGGCCGCCGGGCGGAGGACTGGCAATGAGCCGCGGCAGGCGGATGGCGATTCGCTGGGCGGCGGCGCTCGTCGCCGTGGTCGTGGCCGTCCTGTATCTGACGCCGATCCTGTGGACCGCGGCCGCGTCGCTCAAGCCGGACGAGTTCATCCACCGTGACGTGGACTCACTGCGCAGCCTCGTGCCCGGCCCGACGACGCCGGACAACTACGCGGCGGCGGAGCGGCGGGGACAGGTGAGCGTCACGCTGGTCAACACGTTCATCGTCGTGGTGGTCATCGCCGCCGGCGGACTGCTGATTAACGCCCCGGCGGCGTACGCGTTCGCCCGGATGCGTTTCCCGGGGCGGGACGCGCTGTTCCTGGCGTTCGTGGGGACGATCATCGTACCGCTGGAGGCGATCGTCATCCCGCTGTTCGTGACCGTGCAGGGTAGCCGCGGGTTGGAGAGCGTTCTGGGCGAGCGAACGTGGACGCTGGTCGCGCTGAGCGTCCCGTTTCTGGCCAAGGCGTTCAACGTGTTCCTGCTGCGGCAGGCCTTTCTTTCGTTGCCGCGAGCGCTCGAAGAGGCCGCGTTCATCGACGGGGCCGGCTGGTGGCGGGCGTTCTGGCGGGTCGGGCTGCCCAACGTGCGGCCGGCGCTGGTTACCGTCGTGCTGCTCGACTTCGTCATTCACTGGAACGACTTCCTCTGGCCGTTGGTCATCTGCCAGGATGAGAGCACGCGCACCGTGCAGATCGGCCTCGGCGCGTTCTTCACCCAGCCGCCGGTGTCGTGGGGGGCGATCCTGGCGTACGCGGTGCTGATTACGCTGCCGGTGCTGCTCGTGTTTGCGGTGGGCCAGCGGTGGATCGTGCGTTCGCTGGCGGCGACGGGCGTGCGGGAATAGTCGCCGTCATGCTCTGCAGCGTGCAGCGTCGCCCGCGGTAACCGCCTGTGGGTACTTGCGACTGTCGCTCAACCCGGCCAGAGCCAAACCGTCCTCTTGGCGCCGGTGGCCATCACGGTCGCCAGATGTCCAGAGTCTCTTGCTCCTTCTTCAGCGCATACTCAGAGCCGCCGCTGACACGGCCACGTCCCTGCCAGCTCCGGTAGTCCATAACTCGCCGCTGTCACTGCGCAGACCCCGTGCCGCTGGGCACGTCCAAGCATCTTGCGTGAGCCACGCGCTTCACGACGTCAGCGTGTCCATCCAGCGCTGGAGATGGGCCACACCCTCAAGGCCCGCCACGTCCACGAAACTCGTGATCCCATTGCCCAAGTCCGCAACCAGCTGCTCTTTCGACGCGGTGGCTGCGAACTGGTACTCAACGCGCTTGCGCTGCAGGTAGTGCCGCAAGCAGCGCATCTTTGCCTCGGTCGTCGGGAAGTCTATGCGTACGATGCCATGTCGGCGCCGGACGCTCTTGACCGTGCTATCGCCAAACAGAGCGAAGTTGTTCGCATCATTCGCCAGGACCTGCTTGCAAACCTCACAAGCGCACACATTCTCATGAAACACAGCTGCGCTCTGAAGGTACCCTGCCGCTCTGAACATGGGCGCCGCGTCCTTGAATCGCACGCGTGCGTGCAACGGCGGGACGTAGTAGCGGGCAATCGGGATACCACCTCCTACTGGCACCGCCGGCCGAAACTCGCCGAACTCCGGAGCATGCGTCACGCCGGACAGGGCGCTCTTGCCAAGTACGCCGGCAGCCAGAATCGAGAAGTATCCGCCGTGGAGGTTGACCACCTCCCGGCGCCCTGCCTTTCGAAGCCGGCGAGCGAACCGCAGAAGGCCGGCGAGTTCAGGCTTGCTGGCTGTCTGTTCGTCGAGATTGTCCGCCCAGAGCAAGTAGCCGTCCGGGCTAGCCCTGCTCAGACCATCCGTGATGGAGTCTTGGATAGACTCGTCTAACAAGACGCCCTGGCTCACGAGAACAGCCGCAAACAGCTTCGAATCACCGCCCGGCGGGACCAGCTCGCGCGCCCGTTCCGCCGCTGCAACACAGACTGGCAACCAATCAACGCAAGTAGTCTCTGTCAGGTAGAAATACGGAGCGACAATCGCATATGGAGGGAGATCGACCTCGTGGTCATCCAGGTACTTCGCCGTATCCGCGTTTCTCATGTAGCTACGAAGACTCTCACGCTGGAATGCCACACACCGGTCAGTGAATCCATCCAAGACACGAGCGGCCTTCAGGTGCTTAGGCAAGAGCCTGCGTGCACCGACCAGCGTGTCTATGGGGCGTCCGTACACCTCCGCCAAGCCCCTGATGGAGGCCCTCGGCTCCCCTTCGGCGTTGCAGATGGCCTCCGGATCGTGCTGAAAGGCATGCGTCAGAGGATCGATGACATAGACAGCCTGTGCGGTCTTCTCCAACAAGAAAGCCGCCAGCCCAGCCGGCGCATGTTGTACCATGTTGGCGTTAATGACCACGCCGCGGTACGTTCCCTTCTCTGGATACTCGAAATGCCGCTGCTCCGCAAATGTACTGAACATCATCCAATGGTCAATCGACATACGAGATCGCCCTCATTGCGGCGGCCATGCGTCGCCGTTGCGGCGGCCAGACCTTGAGATTCCGGCTCGGCTCAACCACCCATTCGCAGTCCCACGAAGTCGGGTCACACTGGATGAGCCCGTAGCCTTCTCCCCGCACTTGTTTCAGCAGGGCATCGGGCACCGAACGTAACGAGATTGCGATGCAGATGTAGTCGGCCACAACCTGATGTGCTCGGCACTGCTCAATCGCCCGTCGCCAATCGTGTCGCTTTGCCTCGACGAACGTCACCCATCGATTGCGAGTCGCCACAACATCCGCACTCTGTCCGAGATTCGGGACTTCAAGGCGGACGCGGTATCCCTGGTTTCTCAAGAAGCCGACCAGGCTGCCGACCACGTCTGCCTCCGTGGCCCTTACGGTCTGACTAGGTAATCTCCTCATAGGTCTCCAGCCTGCATGAGGCCCAGTAAAGAAGAACAACAAGGCCAGTCTGGGCCGACAGAAGAATGATCCCCGCGGGCAGGGCCCATGGTCGAGCGTCAATCCACAACCATGACGCCAATGCGCCGCCGGCTCCGAGAATGATCGTCCCGAGTAGAGCCGTGTACGCAGAACGCACAACGAGCCGCAAGGTCTCCAGCCTGTGGAAGATCGCGAACAACCGAAAGGTCTCATCGGTTAGGTTGCCGACGAGGTCCGGCTCCTCCCGGCCATCGCCGCGCACCAAGTCCCCGTCGGGAAGCTGACGCACGTGCTGAAGGAGTGCCGCGTGCTTGACTGCCAATTGCTCAAGCAGGGCTTGCCGCCGTAGCTTGACCCTTGACCGGAAGCTGGCCTGCGATTCAATGAACGGCTTGAAGTACGTGGCGAGCGCCCCGACTATAATCGGGACTATGGAGGCGACCAATGATGGCCACATCGGATCAGGTTGTGCCCCTGCGCCCAAGGACCTGCCCCTTGATTTTCGACCTGGTGGTCTGGTCTTCGTAGTTCTCGTAGACGTATTTCAGCAAGGCACGAAGCGGAATCCTCTGAAGACGGCTCTTGAATTCGCGCATGAGACCTTTCTGCTCGACGGTCAGCAGGCCGTATAGGTCCGCAGCGAACGCCGCTCCCTTTGGCGAGAGGCGAAAGACTTGTTCGTCGTACTCGGAGACGGACGACTCGGCGGTATCCGCCCGCGACATCGCCAGCCAGCGCTCCCATTCCGCCGCACACTCGGGCAAGGTGTCTTCCTGAGAATCTTCTCGCTCGATGAACCCGTGCAACTCGAAGAACGTCAGATCGTCATAGACGTCGCGAGAAAAGGGGCCGAAATCCCAAGCGAAGAATTGGTAGAAATTCTCACTGTCTATCCTGATGTTGGCACGGAAGCGAACTAGAGCCTCTTCTCGGAAGAGAAACAGCATCTTCATAAGCCGGGTGCGGCCCGTGATTGGCTCATTGGTCTGCTCGGAGCGTCCCGGCGAATACAGCAGAAGGAGCAAGATATCCCGTCGATTGTCGATGCGGCGCGCCACGACGTGCCAACCTCCATACTGCGCGAGCCAACAACACCGGCACCAACGCGGGGGCTTCGGCGCTACACACAGCCTGCGCACCGCGCGGGGGCAACTTGGCCGACCGTCGACTGCGAATAGTACCGCGGGACTGGCACCAAGTCCAAGGCGTCTTCCGCAGGGCCTTGACGGCCTGTGAAAGAACGCTCGACCCGGACGCGGCCCCAAACCGACTCTCGGCGTGTCAGAACCAGTCCCCGCGAAGGAGGCTCGCGGCCTCACTTGAACGATCTGGAGCGGCGCGCGTGGGACCGTGTTGGCACACGGCCTTGCCCACAGACAAGCCACGGGCTGAATCGCACACCGTGGCTGGGTAGCCCCAGGCGGCCTTCCGCGTGGCCCGTGCCTGGAGGTCCGGCATGGGTCGATGCCGGCATTCGCGCTGTCGGCCGGCCCGGTAGTCTGGCGCAGCGTCGCCCGGGCATATGCTCAGAGACAGCGGCGCGTCAGGACGATCCTGGCGCCGCACTGCGTGGACCGCAGGCCATACACAGAGACGGGCGGCCAGCGTGATGCTGACCGCCCGCGAGTTCTAAGACAACAAGCGCCGGCCGCCGGGCTTCAGTGCCGGGCGGGCGGAGGTCGCCGGCCGATCAGCAGCCGCGCCGGCGAGAGAACGCCAGGGCCAGGCCACTCACGACGAGCAGCATGGTGCCCGGCTCGGGAACGGAGCAGGACAAGGCAATCTGGTCGTTGCCGCAACTGGCGGCGGTGTGCAACGCGATGTCGAAGGTGGCATCGGTGGAGAGCTGGCTGAGGTCGATGGACCAGGTCTCGAGGTACCAGGTGCGGTTACTGTCGATGATCGTGGCGTAGGTCAGGCCGGCGTCTCCCAGGTCGTCGCCGCCCTCGGCGAAGGCCCGCATGTCCAGGCCTACGGGGGCATTGCTCGCGGTGTAGGCGCCCTGGCCACCGGTGAGGGTGACATCGCCGTCGCCGAGCAGGGCCACGAGGTGACCTTCGAGGCTGGTGTCGCCCGTGCCGCCGAAGAGGTGGAACTCCTGGGCGTCGGCGAAGTGGCCGCCGTTCAGGGAGATCGGGTCGCCTTCGCTGTTGCGGGCCCAGGTGTTGAGCAAGGCGAAGTGGCTGATGCCGTCACTGTCGGAGACGGTGACGAAGAGGTCGCCCTCACCGTACCAGGCGCCCCAGCCGTTGTGGTAGTAGCCGGCGTGGGGATCGAGGGCGGTGGCCAACTGGAGAACGAGCGCACCGTCGACGACCTGGGCGCCGAGGACGCCCTGGTCAAACGCCAGGCCGGTCGAACCGCCGGGGCTGGGCACCTGGCCGACGCCGCTGGGGTAGGAAACGCGGTCAGGTCCGAGTTCGGGGAAGTAGTTGCTGATGGTCGGGCCGGAGAGGGGATGGCCCTGAGCCGTGTCGTTGTAGTAAGAAGACTTGAGTCCGGAAACGCCGATTTCCCAGGTGGCGTCGAAGCCGGAGAAGGCGTTGACCAGGTCCGCCTGCACGAGGCAGGTGCCGAGGGTAGCGACAACGAGAACGCTCAGAAGGTTGATACGCACACCAAGCTCCTTTCCCTATCCTGCGGCGATGTCTCGGCGAATCCCAGACACCAGCCGAAGGGTGGGTCGAGCCTGGCTGGCTGATGGCCTAGTGCCCAAACGATAGGCTCGACGCCGGCGGCATTTCCACCGCCCCCCGCAGAAAAAGTGGCAATCAATCGGCGGAAAGTCGCGGCATAAACGACAGCAAAACGAGCGTTCTCATAACAGCAGGGTTTGCGCCGGCGCGCGCGGGGATGCGGAAGGCGACGGCGGACATGCGCGGGTGGAAAGGCTGTTACGCGGACGGTTCGAAATTCTGCGTCATTGGGCGACGGTGAGTGGTTTCCGGTCAGCCGCGCTCCAGCACCACCGATGTGACGATGAATGCGTCGCAGATCGCGTGCACCGCCACCGCCGGCCAGACGCTACGGGTCCGGTAAGTCAGCACGCCCATCACCCAGCCGAACGTGAAGGTGAGTCCGACGCCGACCCAGCCGTTGGGAAACCCGCTGCGATAGTGCATGGTCCCGAACAGGGCCGCCTGAAAGAAGATGGCCGGCCAGACGCCGGCGACGCGTCGCGCCTCGCTCTGGAGGACAACGCGGGCCAGGAACTCCTCGAAGAGGGCGTTCGTTATCGCCACCGCTGGCACAGCCGCCAGCAGCGCGGCCGTCGACCACGGCGGCAGCATCCGGGCGAGGGCGAGTGGCCGTTCGGCAATGAAGAAGTGCCACCAGGCGAGCCCGGCGATGCTGAGCAGAGCGAAGGGAATGGTCAGCGCCCAGGCTCGGCGCGTCGTCGGCCAGCGCAGCGAGAGCTCGGTACACGAACGACCGCGCAGGAAGCGGTCGAAGGCGATCAGGGCAACGGCAATGAGCAGTTCCGGAAACGGTGTGGGCAGGTACCAGTACACACCGAAGTACTGCACCGCCAGCCGAAGCGCCCGGTAGAGCAGGACGATGTCGACCAGCTCCACGAGCGGTACCGGGAGACGTACGTAACGTACGAGGACGCTCGCCGCCGCCAGGAGCATGAACATCTGGAGTGCCCGGCCGGCGATGATATCACCGGTGGCGATCAGGGCAGTCAGGGCAATGAGCCCGATGACGCCGACCACGGTGGAGGCTGGCCGGCGGTGCCGATTCGCCGGATTGCCCTGCGGGGCTGGTGGTGCCATCACGTCCTTCGTTCGCGGCCGCTCAGCGACGGGCACACCGCCGCCGGCGGCTCTATCGCTTTGGGAGCAGCGATTTGAGCCATTCGGCCACGGTGACTTCCTTCATGTCGCGGAATTCGCCGGCGTCGAAGAACCAGCCGTAGCAGACCGTGCAGCTTTCGAAGTGAATGTGAGGCTGCCGGTGGACCGCCATCTGGATCATCGGCTCCTGGCAGACGGGGCAGAGGCGCGGGCCTTTGACCTCCCGTGCGGCAGATGCCACGGTCGGTCCCTGATCAATGGCCTCGGAGCCGGGGATCTTCCGGAGCTTCTCGGCTTCGAGGGCGTCGAACCAGAGCCCGCCACACGCCGGGCAGCGGTCGACCTCGATGCTGGCGTACGTCACCTTCTCCATCGCGGTGCTGCATTTCGGGCAATTCACGGGCGACCTCCAGAACAGCTTTCATGGTCGAACATTCGTTACTCGTCGGTGTCGGCCGGGGCGGTCGAGGGCATCCGATCCTCGCAGACTTCGATGGCGCGGTCGAGCAGCTCGTCGCGGCCGGCGCGGACGCCGGCGAGCGTGCGGTGTGCGGGGACGGTCGGCTGGATGCCGACGCCATGGTGCGTCGAATCGTCGTGCTTGAGAACGCGCATGCCGGTCCACGTGACCCGGTACCCGCCGGGCAGGTTGAAGGGGTTGACGTTGCCGTTCGTGCCGGCGGTCGGCTCACCGACGATCTCCGCGAGCCGGTAATGCTCGACGATGCCCATGCACGTCTCGGCGTAACTGATCGCCCGGCCATCGGTGATGAAGACAACGTTCTTCGGCAAGCGCGGTTTGGCGGGCTTCACTGGCCAGCCGGACCTGCGCCACGACCACTGCTGGCGGTCGGGGCGGGTCACGATCGGAACACACCAATTCGCGGACTGGATGGTCTCGTCGGTGAGATGGCCGAGGACAGTCGGCGGCAGGCGACGGGGATAACCGCGCAGGTCGAAGATGATGCCGCGCGCCTGGGCCAGGTCGGGCAGGGCCGCCTGAAATTCGTCGTTGTCGACGCGGTCCATGTCGACGTACCACAGGCCGGGCTGGATCTCGGCGATCTTGTCCGGCCGCGTGCTGTGCTCGGCCAACCAGAACCCCCGGCCGGCGAAGACGAGTCGAACGGTGCGCAGTGGCTCGTCGCCGCGCTGGATGCCCAGTTCGCACTCCTGCCCATACGCCCCCCGCGACGACTCCTCACGAATGCGCCAGCGCAGCCACTGCGGCGTGGCGGCCGAAATCAACGACTCGTGAGCGGCGATGACCTCAGCGGCGGGCCGGCCGTCAATCGTGGTGACGATGTCACCGGGCTTGAGGTCCTGGCCCGCCGCCACTTCGGGATCGGCGGCAAGGATGACCAGTTGGTTCTCGACAATGTCCCAGGAAAGCGGCAGCCAACCCACGCTCTCCAGCATGCGACCGCTCACACGCCCATGTCCGTCGTGCAGGGCCGCGACGAGCCGCCGTAGCGTGCCGAGGAAGGCTCGTTCGTCCGGATCGGTGGCGGCGGACTTCAAGGCCGTGCGCAGCACGGCGGGCCAATCGGTCTCGACGACGTCGAAGTAGGGATAGAAGTGCTGGAAGACGTTCCAGGCCAGGATAACGTCGGCCAGGCGGACGGCCCGGTCGTTCGCCGACTGGCGACGATGCACGCCCGGAGCTTCCTCGATCGTAGCGGGCGCGGCGGCGGTGGCGCCATCGGCGGGCCCCGTGGCGGACGCGTGCGGAACCGTGCCGCCGACGCTCTTGTACACGGCCATGGGCACGATGCAGGTAACATCGCCGGGCAGATCGACGACGAGCGGTTCGTCCGGCTCGGGCAGCTCCGGGGTGTCATCCCGGCCGAAGAGCCTTCCGAAGACGTTGCTCACGCGGTGGACGCTGACGCGTTCGCTGTGGTAGACCCCGCCGGGCCGGTCCACGCCGAGCCCGCAGCCCTCGTGCCGCCAGGCGATGGCGCGGTATCCGTCGGTGTCGGGCGGCTCGGCGACGGCGGGCGGCAACTCATAGGGCTGTCCGGTGGGGACCATCTGCACGGTCGGGGCCACGTCGTGCACGACCTCGGTCAGCGCGGCGGCCAGTGCTCCCGGCGAATCGGCGGGTTCGACCGTGCGCACGGCGTCGATGGCGATGCTCGGCCAGTCGGCCGCGGCGGCCTCGTCGCTCGGGTGGAAGTAACGAACGTAGCCGAGCAGGCGCGCCAGGGCGACGAGGTTGTCGAGGCCGCGGTCGGACAGCGCTCGCGGCTCGCCGTGTACGGCCGCGCACTCCACGACGGCCAGGGCCAGGTCGTCCACCCATACCGTTCCGCCGCCGCTCAGCGAAGCCCCGAAGAGCAAGCGCTCGGCTTCCGCCGGGACTTCGAGCGTGATCTCGCACTTCGTCCAGGGGGTAGTGTGCTGGAGGCCGTACGACAACATGTTGTCGTAGATGAGCGGCCGCTCGGTATCCGCGCCGTCGATGCGGAGGAACAGGCCGGCGTAGCCGTCGTCCACGCCGTCCAGCCGCAGCCAACCAGTCAGCCGGATGCATTTGCCGCGAAAGTCGACGGCGGGCAGGATCTGCCGCAGCCGGCCGTATTCTCGGAGGTCGGCCGGCACCCCCTGCCGGCTCAGGCGGGCGCTGCGCTGGCCGCTGTGTTTGACGTCGGCATCGGCGACGACGCTGTACGCTGGGCTGACGGGGACGCCCAGTAGCGCTTCCGGCTCGTTCCACCCCGGCAGGGCCTCCCCTTCGCCCGTCTCGAATCCGCCATTTCGCACGCCCTGGCCACAGGCTGCGCCAGCCAGCAGCAGGACGAGCCACATCCCCCAACCCTGCCCGCGCAAAGTCCGACCCATCGCCGTACCCTCCTTCGGCAATAACAGGGCGCACAACATCGCGCCGGTCATGCGGCTCGCGTTCCCGGCGACACGCCGGGCGCGAGGCCGCTACTCGACGTGTACTTCGAGCTTCTCGCGGCCGGCCAGGCGGGCGGCGTAGAAGGCGCCGATCAGCCCGCCGCCCAGGGCGAACAACGTGTCCGAGCCACCCTCGACGAGCATCTCGGGGATGTAGCGGACGAACATCGGCCAATCCACGGGTATGCCCTCCTCCGCCGACGCCTGGCTCCAGCCGTACGCGTAGACCATCACGTTGCCCGCCACCACGGAAACGACAGTCGCGACGATCGAAATGAACTGGACGAGCCACCCGCCCTTGCCGGCCGCCTTCGCCGTCGCCACGCCGATCGCGACACCGATGCCGATGGCCAGCAGCCAGAACATCATTTCGAACTTGATCGCGACGAAGGCCCAGATTGCCGCACCGACCAGGCCGGTCACAGCAGCGGCCACGATGGCCAGCGTCACCCGCGTCGGCCTGGCGTCGTAGGCCGCCTGGGCTTCCTCGCCGGCCGCCTGCCACATGCAGGACCTGCCCCCTGCTCGCCACGAGTCTACCACGCGGGAGGGTATGAGCAACAGGGATTGCTCGGCGGGCGGCACCCCGAGAGGGTGATTTCGATGAATGACTGGCGATCTGAGGCGGCCGGCTAGCGCTCGGCGACCCAGGCCAGCTCTTCCTGGCGATGCGTGCGGCTACGCTCGTGGGACCGCTTGCGAACGGCACGTTCGAGCGCGTCGAGCACGATCGTGTCGTAGCCCGCTTGCGGAGCCGCCCGCAGGCGGCGCAGCGCCACCGCGGAAGCCTCCGGCGTAGCCACCTCGTCCGCACCGAGTGCATCATCGTAGGCCCGCGCGGCGCGGATGATCTGGGCCCCCATCGGCTGCAGGACGGTCTGCACGGGCGGGGCCTGGGCGTGCGTGAGGAAGTCGCTCGCCGCATCGTCCTGGCCGGCCAACAGCGGCAGCGCACCGTCGAGCACCGAGGCAAGCGAATGCACCAATTCGGTTCCGCAGAACGTGTGCCGGCTCGGCTTGTCCTCGAGGGCGTCGAAGGCCTTGCTGAGCACCTGCGTCGTGATCTCGAGGTTGGTCAGGTCGTGCAGGAGCGCCGCCACGCGGATGTCGTCCACCTGCTTCGGCGGCAGACCCAGCTCTTCGGCGATGACTTGGCTCAGCTCGGCAACGCGGACGGAGCGGGCCTTGACGTGCAGGTTGCCACCCTGGAGATACTTGGAGAGCACTTCGACGACACCGACGTAAGCTCTGTGCAACTCGCGGACGGTCGTGGCCCGGGCGTCACAGAGCGTCCCGACCAGAATCGCCACGAGCCCGAGGGCGCTGCCCCAGATCGTCAGCATGAGCCCCACCATCAGCGGCGAGTCGTAGGCGGCGAAGCCCGTCGCCGTCGACGTGGTGGCGATCGTCACCACGAGCACGCAGAGCAGGGCCAGCACGCCCGTTGTGGTGCGGCCCAGGTAATAGCCGCTCAGCACGATCGGCAGGTAGAACAGGTTCAGCACGACGCCCTTGTACGGGCCCATCATCGCGAAGAGCGCCGAGGCCCCGATCGTGGTGAGGACCAGGAACAGCTCGAGCGCCCGTCGATCCTTCGGTATTGGACCTGGCATGGAAGTCCTCCCGTCATGCCGACTGGCTGGTCACGGAGTCCTGCTCCGCGACGTCCGCGGCGGCGGCGGTCGCAGGCTGCGCCACGTCGGCGGCCGGCTCCGGCAGGAAGCGGCCGTGGATCTCGCCGGACGCGAGGTGGCGCGCGGTAATGGCCGCCATGTCGCGCTCCACCGCGCGCAGGGCGGCGACGATTTCCGGGTCGAACTGCCGGCCGGAGCCGCGGCAGATGATCGCCATTGACTCTCTGTGCGAGACCGGCTGCTTGTATACGCGGGCCGTGACCAGGGCGTCGTAGACGTCCGCCACGGCGACGATGCGGGCAGGCAGCGGAATCTGCTCGCCCTTCAGCCCGGTGGGATAGCCGCTGCCGTCCCAATGCTCGTGGTGCCCCAGGGCGATCGCGCGGGCCATTTCGAGGAACTTGGATCCCCCCAGCCGCAGCGCGATCTCTCCCAGGCACTGGCCGGCGATCAGTGTGTGTTGTTGCATGTGCTCGCGTTCGGATTCCGTGAGCGGACCCGACTTGCGCAGCACGCGGTCCTCGATGCCCACCTTGCCGATGTCGTGCAGCACCGAGCTCAGCTCGATCAGGCGGACGAACGCCGGCGTGATTTCGGAGGCGTAGCGCGACCCGTCGCGCAGCGCCGTGGCGATCAGCGTCGAGTATGCGGCGATGCGTTCCAGGTGCGCCCCCGTCTCGTAGTCTCGCGAGCCGGCGAGCTTGCCCAGGGCGAAGACGACGGCGTCGCGGGCACGGATGACCTCCTGCGACTGGCGCAGCGCCAGCGACGCGGAACGCGCCCGCTCGTCCTGGAGAATCTCCCGGTGACGGCTGGTCAGCAGGTAGAGCGTGAGCACCAGCAAGGCCATCGTCCACAGGAACGTGATGCCGGTGACGCCCCAGAGGCCGGGCAGCGCCGTATTGGCGCCCCGTTCGATCGCGTCGCGCGACCAGTGCAGCACGAGGCGCTGCTCGCCGCCGGGACGGGGCCATACGACCGCCAGGTGCGGCACGCCGTGCACGCGCAACAGCCCGCGGGTCATCCCGGCGCTGGCGGCGGCGTCTCCCGGGGAATGTGTCGGCGCCGCGTTGTCCGGCAGCGAGGCGACGGACAGCGCGGCTCCGTCCGTGCCCGGCGACAGCGGTTTCCACTCGCGATCGACGAGGACGGCCTGGTAGCCGTCGGGCCCGTGTTCGGATGTCGCGGCGCAGCGCTCCAGCAGCGCGGCCTCACTCTCCGTCGCGGCGAGCGTGCGTGCCGCGTCTTCCAGTGTACCCCACGCCTGCTCGACGGCGGTCCGGCGTAGCTGCGAGCCGCAAAGCTGGTGCAGCATGAAGAGCCCAACCGCCAGGCAGATGGCCTGACCGAGCACGATCAGTCCGAACTTTCGATCTCGTGTAGTCACGCCCCGTGTCCTGACAACCGGTAGTAGTCGTCACCACCCCGCCGGCTCGCCCCGCCCACACTGTTCATCGGTCCGCCGGGCGGCGTGATTCGGTGAGTTACAGGTAATTTGGCGTCCGCGATGGTCCCGAATGCAATCGCCCGCCACGTCGCGCCAGGCCGGTGTCGAGTCCCCTGGCGGGCTGACCTTGGCCCCCGGACGGGCGCTTGTCGGTCACGATGCTTGGGGGTCGCCAGGTCCGCAAACCGGAGGCGTGTGCGGTTGCGCTACATGAGCCGGTTGTCGCAATACGTGGCTGAACCGACTGCGGCCGGCGACGTACTACAGGCGTGGTACGCATGCCACGATGGACGGAAAGTCCAGCATCAACCGAGGTTCGCGCCGCCACCTGCGGCCCTGCAACCGGAGGGGCGGCGACGTCTCCGCACGGGAAGTAATGGATGACTGACACCGCTGCCGATCAGGCGGGCCCCGCGCCCGCGGCTACTCCTGCGCCCACCGTCGAGCTGCGTCCGGGCGATGTCGAACGAGCACGCGGCTTCCTGCCCTTGCTGGGTATCGGCGTGGCCTTCGCGGTCACCGCCGACTGGTTGTTCTGGGATCAGCCGCGAGGCTGGACCGTCGGGGCGTTCGGCCTGCTGCTGGCCGGGACGACGTTGCTGTGGGAGCGCCAGCGAGTTCGCCGATCTGCATGGATCGTTCTGGCGGCACTGGCGGGGCTGTTGCTGCAATGCGTCGTGGAGCCGGGCACGCTCGCTGTGGCGTTGGCGGTGTTGGGACTCGTGACGCTGGCTTTCACCGTGCGGGAAGGCTGGCGAGCGAGTGCGATCGCATGGTTCGAGCGCTGGGGGCTGATGGCCGCGCTGGGCTGGCTGAGCTTCTTCCGCGACGCGGAGGCGTGGGGCCGCGTGGAACGGGCCAGCGGCGGCGGAATGACGCGCTCCGGGGCGCGTTTCCTGCGCGGTTGGCTGATACCCGTCGTGCTGACGGCGGCGTTCTTCGCGGTGTTCGCAGTGGCGAATCCCGTGCTGGCCCGCTGGGTCACGAACGTCTGGGAGCGCTTGTACGACTTCGTCAGTGAGTTTCTCGACCGGTTGCCGACCGCCGGCCGCGTGCTCATGTGGGTCCTGGTCGGCATCGCGGTGTGGGCGCTCTTGCGCTATCGGGCCGGCACGCGCGTGCGGACGCCGAATGCGGCGATCACGTCGCCACGCGTTTTGGCGGACTTCCCGTCGGCAGCACTCCTGCTCCGCTGCCTTGTGCCGTTCAATCTGCTGTTCGCGCTCCAGAGCGTGCTCGATGTGCGTTACCTCTGGTGGGGCGCCGAGCTGCCGAGTGGGCTCACGTACGCGGAGTACGCGCATCGCGGGGCGTATCCGCTCGTGGGGGCGGCGCTGCTGGCGGCGTGCTTCGTGCTGGTCGCGTTCCGCTCGGCGGCGCAGACGCCTGGTCTGCGCTGGGCGCGGCGGCTCGTGTACCTCTGGCTGGCGCAGAACCTGTTCCTGGTGATCTGCGCCGTGTGGCGCCTGAAGCTCTATGTGGAGGTGTACAGCCTGACGCGATGGCGCGTGGCGGCGGCGATCTGGATGCTGCTCGTGCTGGCGGGGCTCGTCTGGATCCTGTGGCGGATCGTGGGGCGACGCTCCGGAATGTGGCTGATCAACGTTAACGCGATCACGGCGCTGGCGGTGCTCTACGCCTGCGCGTTCGTGGATTTCGACCGGTGGATCGCGGATGTCAACGTCGCTCATTGCCGCGAGCTCGGCGGCGAGGGGCCGCCGATCGACGTACCGTATCTTGAACAGCTCGGGCCGGAGTCCCTGCCCGCACTCGCCCGGCTCGCCGAGAGCCGGGTCGACCCGAAGACGGTCAACCGGGCGGGCTCGGCGGCGTGCCGGCTGCGCGCCGCGCTGCGCAGCGACCTGAGCACCTGGCGTGGGTGGACGTGGCGCCGGCAGTGCCTGGCCGACGGGTGATGCGTGTCGCGAGTCCGCAGGCCAAAACGACGTTGATTCGACACACGGCGCCACGGCGGGTGAAACCCGCCCTACCTGCTTGGCGCCGGCAGTTGTAGGGCGGGCTCGGCCCGCCGAAGGTCCGCAGGCCAGAATAGCACCGATTCAACACACGGCGTTCGCCGACGGGTGATACGTATCGCGAGTTCGGTGCCCCACCGTGGGGTGCCCCAACGAGAAACGGGCGGTCAGTGTCTGGCTGACCGCCCGTTCGTTTGCGGAAATGCGGCTGACTGGAGTCGAACCAGCACGGGCTATTCGCCCACAAGGACCTGAACCTTGCGCGTCTGCCAATTCCGCCACAGCCGCGTGGTCGGGCACCGGGAAGCCGCACGGTTGCGAAACCACCCGAGAACAGGCATCATACGCACCGTTTGGCCGGCGTCAAGCACGCTTCACGCCAGGCCCCGGCGGAACTGGACCCAGGCGGAGGGCGGCAGAAACCATGGCCGCAAACGGACGAAACAGCACGCTATTCCGGCGGACCCGGCACGACAACCGCCGAGTGGTGGTCACCGGCCAGGTGGGCGTCGACAAGAAGCCCTTCCTGCAAGAGGTCACTCGGGTCGCCGAGTCGCGCGGAGAGCCGGTACGACTGTTCCATATCGGCGACATGATGTATCGCGAGGCGCCGGACGTCCGCCGGGGACAGATCCTGGACCTGCCCCTGGCCCGGCTGAACGCTCTGCGGCGGTCGGTGTTCAAGGACGTGCTGGCCCAGGTGGACACGCCGGCGACGGTCATCGTCAACACGCACGCCTCGTTCCGGTGGAAGCACGGGCTGTTCCCGGCGTTCGACCACGACCAGATGCGGGCCCTCGACGCCGACGTGTATATCACGTTGGTGGACAACGTGGACGCCATCCACGAGCGGCTGACGCGTGAACACGACGTACCACACACGCTCAAGGACATCCTGGTGTGGCGCGAGGAGGAGATCCTGGCGACGGAGGTGCTGGCCAGCGCCGTGCGCGGGCAGGGGCACTTCTACGTTTTCGCCCGAGGCACCGACGAGAGCACGACACGCTCGCTGCACCGGCTGATCTTCCGCCCGGACACGAAGCGCGTCTATCCGTCGTTCCCCATGACGCACGTGATGGATATGCCCGATACGCTGGCGCAGATCGACGCGTTCCGGGCGGCGCTGTCCGAGCATTTCATCACGTTCGATCCGGGGGACCTCGATGAGAAAAGGCTGCTGTTCGAGGCGGGAGCCGCCACGCAGCGGGGCGAGTCGTCGTTCACGCTGAACGTGCACGACCGGGATATCGAGTTCGACGCCCGCGAGGTCACCGGCGTGGCTCGCGACATCGACGCCCAGATCTACGCTCGCGATTTCAAGCTGATTGACCAGTCGGACATGATCGTCAGCTTCATTCCGGAGCTGCCGGACGGCAAGCCGGGGCTGTCGTCGGGCGTGGAGCGCGAGCTGCAACACGCGTTCGAGGCGACGAAAGAGGTGTACATCGTCTGGCAGCCGCAGGCGGAGCCCTCACCCTTCATCACGGAAACGGCCACGCGGATCTTCCGGAACACCGAGGCAGCGCTCGAGTTCTTCCAGGAGAAGGGCTACCTCTCGTCGTTCCAGAAGCCGCTGTTCCAGGCACCGCGTCCTCGTGAACGCGGCCGGCACGGCTAAGCCGGCCGCCGACGCCGCGGAGTATCCCCTCTTATGCCCTGTCTCCGGGTTACCGGTCCCAGGGCGAGGTCCCGTCTTTCCGAGAACGGGCCGCCCGCGTCGTGCGGACTCACTCCTGCATTTCGCACGCTGAGGGCTTACCAGGGGGCCTGCGCAGGTGGGAGCATGTGACGACCCCGAACGGCTGACAGCCCGTCCTTGCCCATAGCCTAGATTTCTTGAAATCATTCTGGCGAATTACATGATATATTTTTGGCGGTTATCTGGAGTTTTTTCTTGAGTTCCGGACCGCTACCGGGTAACCTGCATCGCATGGATAGGGAATCGCCGCAGACAGCCCTGAAGCAGAAGCACCATCGGGACTTCCTGGATGACGCGCCCGTTGTCCTGGCGAGCGTTCAGGATGCGTTTGCGAAGGTCATCAGCGCGTTGCCCGAGGACATCGCGCACGCCAACGAGCTTTCGAAGACGCTGGGCGTGAGCAGCAAGCTCGCCTGGCAGATCAGGCGGTTGGTGTACGAGACGGACCCCTTCGCCGCCGTCCAGTACATCCCGGGGCAGAGCTCCATAAAGAAATTCCTCCACGCGGCGGCGACGCTGAGCGTACAGAGTGACGTGATCGCGTCGGCGGAGAAGGCGATCCAGGAGTTCGAGCGGCTCGTGCGGACGCACGCCGACAACCGCGAGGCGTTCGACATTCTCGCGGCGGGGTGTGCCAGCCGGATGGTGGAGCGAAAGCACCTGGATTATCGCAAGGCGTCTTTCGTCGGTAACAGCTTCTCATGGGGCGTGCATGCCCGGATTCAACTGGTGACCGAATTCGTGTTTCCGTCGCCGAGCGGCAGGGACATCAGCATGGTCAGCGTGTGCGGCTTCGGCGAATTACGTCGCCTGCGTCCGAGTCTGTCCTGGCCCATCCAGACCAGGCGGATGGTGGATAAGGGGGGACACGTGCATCCAACGCTGAAACGCGAGCCGTTGGAACCGCAGGGTGGGACGGACTGCGTCTCCGAAGTTCCGCTGTTCCCTTCATTCTGCACGCAACCGACGCCCGAGGTTCGGCGCGTGTTTTCGCCGGACGGCAGCATCCGGGACGAAGTGGTTGCCGGGAGTGTCGGGAAGACGGGAACGATGGACTGCCTGATCGGCGAGATTGTCCATGATTCGGGGCCGCGCTACGTGTGCGGTGATTCCAAGGAGTGGGGTGTCGGGGTCCACGTCCGGACGCCCTGCGAGGCCTTGATCCTCGACCAGTTCATACATCGGGATTTGTTTGGCCCGGTCACGCCGAAGCTGAGCGTTTTCAACGATCTGCTGGCGGCGAATGTGGCGTTGCCGCCGACGATGCGTGTTGCCGACCAGATGCCTGTGTTTGAAACGGTGCAGTCGTTGGGGCGCGGACTGCGCAACGTCCGCGTGCCGGAGTTTCCGCGTTATGTCGAGATGGTTGATTTCGTGCTGAAACGCATGGATTGGAAGGCAGAGCAGTTCGACGGCTACCGCGTCCGTATCGAATATCCGCCCGTGCCGATGTCGGTAGTGATGCACAACGACGTGCCACCGGCGCCCGGGGCTGGCGGGAGTTGAGAAGAAGCAGGCAGGCCGAACGCCTGCGATGGCGGGGCAAGTATAGAACTGGGTATTCAGAGTCGCCCGAGGGCGCGTGCTTTCGGCGTTCCTGGTGGTCTTGTTACATCATGAGGAGGAGATTCGATGCGAACGATGCTGGCATTCGCCGCAGCCGCCCTGTTGCTCACGACCGGTGCGGCGTCCTACGCGGGCAACATCCTCGAGAATCCCGGGTTCGAAACCGGGGGCATCGAGCCGTGGGAGCACTACAAGTTCATCGAGTTCCCCGGGGACCCGGATCCGGAGGAGCTGTGGATCGCGACTACGGAGAACCCGCACAGCGGGCAGTATTGCGCCAGGGGCCTGGGCTGCCGCCTGATCTTCCAGCAGATATTCGAGCCGATGGAGGTCGACAGCATCACCGAGTTCTCCTGCTGGCTCCGACAGGACCAGAACCTCGATCTCAGCATTAACATGGTGTTCGACGATCCCACCGACGACGAACCGGGCGTTGGCTTGCTATTCGACAGGTACCTCGAATCAACGGATTGGTGGTTCTACGACGGCCTCACCGAGCTGCACTGGGCCGCCGAGATGGCGGAGGAAGCGCTGGGAAATGGATGCCGACTCGTGGCCGTCGGCATCAACGGCACGTTCGAAACGTACACGTACGTGGATGACTGGGTAGTGGCTCCGGAGCCGACGAGCCTGACCCTGCTGAGCCTGGCCGCCTTGTTCGTCCTGCGACGAAGACCGGTCTAACCGCCGGCCGCCGGCGGGCTGCTGCTTCGGATGAAGGGGACGTTCCACCCGGTGCCTGCGGGACGAGCGGAACGTCCCCTTCTCTCTGCTCACTCTTCCTACGGCCTACGCTGGGCAGCGCCATCTGGCCGGGCGAACTAGGGGGACGACGTTTCGCCCAGTTTGTCCAGGGCTGCGCGGGCCGCGGTGAAGCCGGGGTCGGCGGCAACGGCGCGGCGGAAGCAGTCCGCCGCCTGATCGGGGTGGTTCTCGTCGATGTGCAAGAGGCCCATTTCGTACAGGGCGCGGGCGCTACCCGGCCGCTCGCGCAGGGCGATGTCGAGGTGAGCGCGGGCCTCGTCGTAGCGCTGCAATGAGCGCAAGACCGAGCCGAGCGTGCACAGCGTGTCGACGTCGCCGGGCCGTTGCTCCAGCAGACGCTGTAGATGCGGCAGGGCTCGCGCGAACTGCTCGTGCTCCACGAGCAGCGCGGCCAGGTGCGCGCGAGCCTGCACGTCGGCGCGCTTGATGTCCAGGGCACGTTCGTACACGTCGTAGCATTCGTCAAGCCGCCCCTCGCGCTCGAACATGAACCCGAGATCCCACAGCACGTCCGGCGCGCCCGGCAGCGACGCAAGCAGCTCCCGGTAGAGCGTTTCGGCCGTGGCCAGCTCCCTGCGGCCGAGAGCCTCGCGGGCGCGGAAGAGCAGCTTGATCGTCGCGGTGAATTCGGCGGGGTCACGGCCTTCGGGCTCGAAGGGCTCGGCGGACTCCGCCGCATCGGCCGGCACGGCACTGCCGACGTAGCCCAGCGACTGCAAGTCGCGCAGCGTCTCGTCACTCAACGGGGCAGTCGCGGCGACGCTGCGCGCCGCCGGCGCCTGGCTGAGCAGGTCGCGCAGTACCTCCTCGAACTCGGCCAGCCGCTCGGGCTGCGAATACGCGAGGTTGTGCTGCTCGCCCGGGTCGTGCGCCAGGTCGAACAGACAGGGATGGGTGGACTGGATGTACTTCCAGTCGCCGGCCACGAGCGTCCGCAGACGACAGAGCCGGAACACCTCGTACGCCTCGGGAGCTTCGCCGAACGCCTCGAGCTGGAGATCGGTGGTCTGGCCGTCGAGCAGTGGCACGAGGCTCACACCCTGGGCCGCGGGTAGCGGCGGGACGTTGGCGAGGTCGAGAATCGTGGGAGCCAGGTCGATCGTGCGGACGACCGGCTTCAGCCGCGCCCCCGCCGGCAGCCGGTTCGGCCAGCGCATGAGCAACGGCACGTGCATCGTCGTCTCGTAGGCGAAGTAGCCGTGCTGGTACTCGCCGTGATCGTCGAGGCCTTCGCCGTGGTCGCCGACGAGCACGATGAGCGTGTTCTGGTCGAGGTGCAGCGTCTCGAGCTCGTCCAGGATGCGGCCGATCTGCTCGTCCATAAACGTGATTTCGTCGGCGTAAGCGGTGGGCGAGTCCGGGTCGACCACGCGCTCGGAACGGTACGGATGATGCGGGTCGTAGAAGTGCACCCAGAAGAAGAACGGCTTGTCGCCGGCGGCGTGGAGCAAGCCCACGGTACGGTCGCACACCTCGTCGGCCCGCCGTTCGCCACGGGCCGGGGCGTTGCCTGTCGGCCGCCCGGCCTCGTCGTAGACGTCGAAACCCTGATCCAGGCCGCACGGGCGGTTCATGCCGACGAAGGCGATGACTGCCGCCGTGATGTACCCGGCGGACTTGAGCTGCTCGGCGAGCGTCTCCGCCGCGCCGGTGAGCGTCTGCATGCCGTTGCGGCGGACGCCGTGCACGTAAGCGTATTGGCCGGTCATCATGGAGCAGTGTGAGGGCACGGTTAGTGGGATGCAGGTCTCGCAACGGAGGAACAGGGCGCCTTCGCGAGCAAGGCGGTCCATGTTCGGCGTGCGCGCGGACGGGGAACCGTAGCACGCGAGGTAGTCGGCGCGCGTCGTGTCCACCGTGATGAACAGCACGTTGACCGGACGGTGGCCGGCCCAGGGGAGCCACGACGGGCGAGCGAGCACGGCATAGAGAACAAGTGCGCCCAGGCCGACGACGAGAATCGCCGGCAGCACCAGGCGACGCGTGCGTTTTTGATTCGAGCGAGGTCCCACCATCAGCCGACGTCTCCGAGGGGGTCAGGCCCGGTTCGGTCGCCGAGCCGGGCTGGGTCATTGTATGGCACAAACCGCCGTTTGTGTCGGAACGGTTCGACTGCTTTCCAGGAGCGAAGCGTGCGGGCCACGCCGACGGACGAATGGGGGATCGTGCGCGGTTGCAGGCGGAGCGCAGCGCGGTGTGTGTTGTTGTCGCCGTAACGTCGACCGTCGCATGCGCAGAAAACCAAAGACAAAACCGCCGGAGTGCGCGCTATAACACACTGGAAGAAGGCCGTCGGGCGGCGGCGCCGGGCGGCATGCCACGGACCATTTCATAAGAGAGGGACATCATGAACGGGAGAACAGCTTTCCAAGTGGTGTTGTGCGCGCTGGCCGGCTTCCTGGCCACCGCTGGCCCTGTCGCCTCGGCCGGCTACATTCTTGGCGACGCGAACTGCTCGGGGGCGATCGACTGCACGGACGCCAACGCGTTCATACTGGCCCTCACAAGTCCGGAGGCGTATGCGGTCGTCTACCCCGACTGCAACATGCTGGCGACGTGCGACATGAACAACGACGGCTGGGTCAACAACTACGACGTTGATTTGTTTGTGGCGGTGTGGATCGGCGCCCTGGGTGGTGATCAGGATGGGGACCTGGTACCGCAGGACTGCGACAACTGCCCCGATGATCCCAACGCGGAACAGGAGGACGGAGACGGCGACCAGGTCGGTGACGTATGCGACAACTGCCCGGACGACGCCAACCCGAGCCAGCAGGACACCGACGCCGACGGGCTCGGCGACGCCTGCGATCCCTGCCCGACTATCTCCGCCGGCGACGTGAACGGAGACGGCCAGGTGGACTGCGACGACATCGGGCCCTTCATCAACCTGCTCCTCGATGGCAAGAACGGAACGGACGCCGTCTGCATCGGCGATTTCAACGGCGACGGTCACGTCGACAACATGGACATCGCCGGATTCTTCGCTCTGCTGGGCGGTGACGCGGACGGAGACCTCGCCCCGGAGAACTGCGACAACTGCCCGGGTCTGTACAACCCCGACCAGGAGGATACGGACGGCGACAGCCTCGGCGATGCGTGCGACCCCTGGCCGATGTTCATGGCGGGCGACGTCAACGGCTCCGGAGCGATCGACTGCGACGACATCCACGCGTTTGTGTACGCGATCATGCATGACCAGGCCGAGTTCGAGGCCGCCTTTCCCGACGGCTGCTACTTCTGCGCGGACATCACCGGCGACGGCACGGTCAACAACTATGACATCGAGGATTTCAGAGCACTATGGATCGCTGCGCTGGGCGGTGACGCTGACGAGGACCTGATAGCCGATGACTGCGACAACTGCGTAGGCCTGTACAACCCGTACCAGGAAGACGCTGACGAGGACAATCTCGGCGATTTGTGCGATCCCTGCCCGACGGTCCCCGCTGGCGACACGAATTGCGACGGCGCCGTCGACAACTTCGACATCCGTCCGTTCCTCACCGCCCTGATCGACGGACAGGCGGCGTGGGAAAGCCAATATACCTGCGGTTTCTTCTGCGCGAATGACGCCAACGGCGACGGCCGCGTGGACAACTTCGACATCAGCCCGCTCATCGACCTGATCTCGCACCAATAGCCGTCTGGCCACGGAGCCCATCGTGACTGACGGGACGGCGGTGCCCGGACGGCCAGACGGAGGAGCGTGCACGCTGTGAAGTATGGACGAGAGCCGCCCGGCAGCGGTGCCGGGCGGCGCGTCGCGAACCATTTCATAAGAGAGGGACATCATGAACGGGAGAACAGCTTTCCAAGTGGTGTTGTGCGCCCTGGCCGGCCTCCTGGCCGCCAGCGGCCCTGCCGCCTCCGCCGGCTACATCCTCGGCGACGCGGACTGCTCCGGAGCCATCGACTGCCCGGACTTCGACGCACTGCTGCTGGCCGTGGCGAACCCGCCGGCCTACGCGGCGGCGCATCCGGGCTGCAACATGTTCGCTACCTGCGACATGAACGCGGACGGACAGGTCAACTCGTCCGATGTCTTCAGCTTCCTCGTCCTCTGGACGAGCGCCATGGGCGGCGATGCCGACGCCGACTTCGTGCCCGACGACTGCGACAACTGCCCGGGCCTGGCCAATCCCGGCCAGGAGAACATGGACGGTGACATTCTCGGTGATGCGTGCGATCCGTGCCCGACGATCATGCTGGGTGATGCGAACGAGGATGGCACCGTGGATTGCGACGACGGTCCCGCTTTCATCAGCTTGCTCGGCACCAACTCGTACTGCCATGGCGACTTCACCGGCGACGGAACCGTCAACAACTTTGATATTGAGGGGTTCGTCGCCGTTCTCGGCGGTGACGCGGACGGGGACCTCGTCCCGCAGGACTGCGACAACTGCCCGGACGTGTCCAACAACGATCAGGAAGACGACGATGAGGATGGGGTCGGCAACCCGTGCGACAACTGCCCTGACGACGCCAATCCGAGCCAACTGGACACGGACGGCGACGGGGTCGGCGACGCGTGCGACCCGTGCCCGACGATCGTGCCAGGCGACGCCAACATGGATGGCCGGGCGGACTGCGACGATATCAACGCCTTCGTCATGCTGATCCTGGGAGGCGGATCGAGCACATGGGAACTGTGTGTCGCCGACTTCGACGGCGATGGGGTGCTCAGCAACTGGGACATGCCGGGATTTATCGCGCTCCTGGGTGGCGACACAGACTCGGACGGTATGCCGGACGACTGCGACAACTGCCCGAATGATCGCAACCCAGATCAGGAGAACCAGGACGGCGACCTTCTCGGCGACGCGTGCGATCCGTGCCCGGCAATCATCCTGGGCGACGCCAACATGGACGGCCAGGCGAACTGCGACGACATCCCCGCCTTCGTCTACCTGATCACAGGAGGTGGCGGCGGCGGCGGTTGGGAGCTGTGCGTCGCCGACTTCGACGGCAACGGGATGCTCAACAACTACGACATCCCGGGGTTCGTCGCGCTCCTGGGCGGCGATCCGGATGAGGACGGCGCGCCGGAGGACTGCGACAACTGTCCCGGCCTGCACAACGATCAGGAAGACGACGACGGGGATGGGGTCGGCAACCCGTGCGACAACTGCCCCGACGACCCCAACCCGGGCCAGCAGGACACGGACGGCGACGGGCTCGGCGACGCGTGCGATCCCTGGCCGACGATCCCACCGGGTGACGCCGATTGCTCGGGAGCGCTCGACTGCGGGGACGGTGAGGCATTCATGTATGCGATCACCCACACCGAGGCGGAGTACAACGCCGCTTACCCGGGCTGCAACATGGTCGCTGCCTGCGACATGAACGGCGACGGCCTGGTCGACAACTCGGACGTGCAGACCTTCCTGGCATTGTGGATCGGCACGCTCGGCGGTGACGCAGACGGAGACCTGGTGGCCGACGACTGCGACAACTGCCTGGGCGTGTACAACCCGTGCCAGGGGGACATGGACGGCGACGGGTTCGGCGACTTGTGCGACCCCTGCCCAACCGTCCCAGCCGGCGACGCGAACTGCGACGGGACCGTCGACAACTTCGACATCAGCCCGTTCATCGTGGCTCTGAGCCAGGGACAAGCGGTGTGGGAGGCGAGCTACACCTGCGGCTACTACTGCGCGATTGACGTCAACGGCGACGGTCACGTCGACAACTTCGACCTGAACCCGTTCATTGAGCGACTCGGGCCGCACTAGGCCCCCCTGCTCCGGCGCCCGGCGGCTGCGGCTACGGCTCGGCCGCCGGGCTGGCCTGTACCGAGACGATGATGTACGGATCGTCCTCGCGCTCGTGGGGCAAGCGGAGCAACATCACCTGGTCGCGGCTGATGACGAACGCCGTCGACACCTGGCGGGTCTCGATCATCGGCTTGCCCACGTCGAAGGGGACGTCGGGAATGGGCTCGCGGGAGACGATGCGGCTCAGGGAGAAGGACAGGTTCTCGAAGTGCACGCGCTCCGCGTCGATGGACTCGACCGTGACGCGCAGCTCGACTCCCTCAAACACATCCGGCTGGTGCACGACGGTGAGGCAGCCATCTTCGCGCGGCTCCAGGTAGGTCACGGACTGACCGATCGTAACCGCCGCCGGCTGGTGCAGGGACACGACCAGGCGCGGCGCGGCGATCACCTCCCAGGTGATGCGGTCGCTGCCGGCCGCCGGCTTCGACTCCGTCGGGCCGCCCGGCGTGGCCACGAGTCGGCGGAGGGCCTGTTCGCTGATCGCCGCGGAGGCGACGGGCGAGCGGGCGGGATCGTCGGCCCCCGCCGCGGGGTCGCCGATGAGGAGCGCACGCAGCGCGGGTTCCTCGGTACAAACGGCCTCAAGCTGGGCCGCGGTGATATGGACTTGCAGGAATTGCGCTTCGATGGCGACGGCGGTCGTGTCGCCGTCGGCAGGCGCAGCGGCGCCCGCCGGCAACGTGACAGCGAGCAGTGCGGACAGAATCATTGCGATCATCCTGGCTTCCTTTCGTTCAACAGGTACAACACAGCTCAGCGCGTGGCCAGCACGTCCCAGCGGGAGGCGTCGAGCCGTCCGGTGTCCGGCGGGGGATACAGCGGCTTGTCCACCGCCACCCAGACGCGAACGGGCGGCAGATCCTGTTCGACCGCATCCGGCGGCGACGGTGCATCCACCGACGCACGGCGGCCGCCACCCCAGAACGCCAACGCCGCCAGCACGAGCGTCGCGGCCACGGCCTGCCACAGCGGGACCGGCCGCCGCCACCACGGGCAGGGTCTTGCCCCGCCGGCGGCGTGAATCGCTTCCAGAATCTGCGTCTCCGCCTCGGCCGACCAGGTCGTCACGGGCAGTTCCCGCAAGGCCCGTTCGATGTCGTCATCGGGACACATGCTCTTCCTCCGGCAGTAATCGGACCCGCAGCATCTGCAACCCCCGGGCGTACTCGCTGGTCACCGTGCCCAACGGCCGCTCCAGCACCGTCGCGATTTCCTCGAACGTGAGCTCGGCATACGTCTTCAGCACGATGATCTCGCGGCGGACGTCCGGCAGCGATAGCAGCGCGTCGCGTAAACGCCGCTGCCGCTCGGCAAGGCGGTCATCCGGCACCGCCAGCAGTGGCGGCGCCTGAGCGAGCGTAACGGCTTCCGGCCGGCGGCCCGCCGCGCGCCGGCGATCGATCGCCAGGTGCCGCAGGCAGCGCAGCACGTAGGCTCGCGGGTTATCCGCAGCCGGCTGGCGGCGGACGAGCTGAACCAGCACGTCCTGGAGCAGGTCGTGCGCATCGGCCTCGGTGGGCGCCAGGGACAGGGCGTAGGCGTGCAGAGCTGCACGGTTTCGCTGGTAGAACGCGGCCCAGGCCTCGGCGCTGGTGGGCTCCAACGGCGTCATCCTCCGGCCGCCCAAAGGTCCACACGGCGGCGGTCGTCATTGTAATAGACGACGCCGCCTCGGCCGTTTAGGCACGGCGTGCGGAAAAACTGCGGGAATCCCCCCCACCGCGGGTCAGTGCAGGACGCCGGCGACCTTGCCGTTGCGGAGGTAGTCGAAAACGATGACGTTGCCGTCGAGGTCGTACCAGAAGCGGCAACTGACGATCCGACCATCGGTGAGGTGGTAGTAGACGCGCCAGGCGTCGAGCGTGACGACGCCGCGCTGGAACTTGCGGGGGGCGGCATGGCCATCCATGTGTCCGATCATGGCCCGGCCCTGGTGGCGGTCGGTGAGCGTGTCCTCGTTGCCCCAGGCACTGTCCGTTACGTAGGCCAGGGCTTCGAGCTCGTGCTCCTCGAGGATCAGCCAGGGCGGCCCCTGCAACGTGTTTCGCCGCCACTGCGTCCAACCGTCGGAGGCGCTGAAGCCGTCCGCCCACCACGTGGACTCGAACATCGACATCGTGGCCCCGCTCAGCAGGGACGGCGCCGTGTAGCTGTACTTGGTCGGAATGGCCATCTGGCCGAAGGAGCTGCTGTCGACCACGTCGAGCTTGTCCTCGGGGCACTTGTACACAGCCTCGTTCTCGCCGACGTAGCGGAAGATGGTTCCCCGCCGGGGCACGTCATCGAGTTGACTGCCGGTCTCGCCGATCGTGCCGAGCCAGTCGAGCGAGCGATAACGGGTGTAATCGACCGGGTAGCCCGGGTGGTTGGGCGGCCGCTTGCCGGTGGTGACGTCGAAGTAGTCGTTGGTGGAGCCGGGGAGCTTGTCCTCATGATCGTCGGCGTAGGCCAGCGTGCCCATGCAGAGCTGGCGCACGTTGGACTGGCACACGACTGTGCGGGCCTGAGCCCGGGCGGCCCCGAGGGCGGGCAGCAAAATCGACAGCAGCAGGGCAATAATCGCCACCACTACCAGCAATTCGATGAGAGTAAACCCCCGCGAGCCGACGGATTGCCGACTCCCCCGCTTCTGGCGAATCGGTCCTGGGGACGAGTCTGTCACGTCACCGCCTGCCCTGGCACGAAGCCGCTACGGCTCGCCACCGGTCGGCCCGACCATTCGTTTGTACCAGAACAGCGTCCGGCACACAAGATCAAGTGGTGACGGAGGGCCGTGGCGGCCCTGCGGCGCGCGCGGGCCGGCTGGGACGGTGATTGCCGTCCTACGCCGGCCCGGCGCCCGCCCTGGGTCGGACTACTTGACGGCGAAGATGCCCGTCTTCTCGTCGTAGACGTACGTCGTCCCGGTGGGCACGTACTGGTAGCCCCGCTTGCCGGTCTTCTTCCAGTTGGCGTCGGTGATGCCGCCCTCGATCACGTCGGCGAACAGCGGGTTCTTCTCGGAGGCCTCCCCGTTCGCAGCCGAGTCCAGCGCGGTGGGATACGTGTCCTGGCCCTGGGCCAACGAAGTCATGTGCACGAGCTTGATCCCGGTGCGGATCGCCGACAGGGTCGCCTGCTCGGCGGCGTCCTGGGCCTCGGTGCGCATGCTGGTGAACTTGGGAGTGACCACAGCGGCCAGGAGGCCGATGATCACGATGACCATGACCAGCTCGACCAGGGTGAATGCTCGGTAGTTCCGCCGTTTCATGTCGATGTTCTCCTTCTGGCAAGAGGGTATTAGTCCGGAAGCTTGACCGTGTAAGTCCCTCCGGGTTCTCGGATCGTCACGGAAGTGTCGTCGATGGCGATCACGGTAACGCCGTCGGCGAGCACGTCGCCCAGGCCGACCGGTCGCCCGTTGAGCATGGCCAACGGGTTGTCGCCGGCGATGATGCCGGTCAGGGTATAGGCGCACGTCGTGGGGACTTCGCTGACCACAGGCTCCGTCGGAACCGTGTAGTCTTCGGCCGGGGACGCCGCGCGATAGAAAGGATCGGCCGGCCAGTCCGTCACCTGGGCCACGATCTCGGCGAGCGAGTCGCCGACGGGCGCCGCGTCGTCGGTACTGCAACCGTCGGCGGCAACGAGCGAGCCGAGCTCATCGTCGAGCGCCACGGCGGGGCCGGCCGGAGTGGCGCTGCTGGTGGCCGGCGGCCATTGCGTCAGGCCGTACCACGCGCCGAGGGCCACGACCAGCACCCCGAAAACGAGTTTGCGCCACTGCTCAGCTCTCATCGTCCTCATCTTCGTAGAAGCCCGCCTCTTCGCGCAGGAGTTCGGCGAGCGCGCCTTCCGGTACGAAAGGAACCTGCAAATCGAGCGAAACCTCCACCTCGGGCCCGTCGCCGGTCCACGTCGCGCGGACGATGCGCAGCGGCAGGTCCAGCGACGCCAGGCGATCCAGCCGACCGCTCAAACCGGCGTACGTACCGCGGCAGACGATGGTCGCCTGCTCACAGGCCAGCACGCCCGCTTCGGCGTCGGCGGCGTACAGCACTGGCTCGCCGAAGGTCAGCCGGGTCACGGTGACGCCGTCGCCCTGGAGCGTTTCGGCGAGGGTGTCGGACACGCGGTAGTGCTCGCGCCGCGGCAGCCACAGGTTGGCCACCGAGTCGCGGTTCTGATCGGCCAGTTCGTTCAGCCGCCGGGTGTGACCCTGGAGCACGGCCAGTTCGTCGACAGAGGCGCTGTACGAGCGGGCGTCGCTGCTGAGCTCGCTGGTCAGATGCCGCACGGCGACGGCCTGGGGCACCCAGGTCCACATGAGGTGGGCGAGGGCGGCGGCCGGGGCGGCGATGAACATCGCCAGCACGAGCATCGGGCGCAGTCTCAGCCAGTGGGTCACGTGCATATCCTCAAGGCAGCGTGGCGTGGATCGCGATCGTCGCGGGTCCGTCGCGACCACTGCCGTCCACGTTGGTCACTTCGGCGCCGGTGCAGAACGCGGCGTCCGCCAGGTCGCGGGCCCAGCCGGCGGCCACGACTCCCGCCGCCGTCTCGCCGTGATATGCGGCCAGCAGGTCGATCGCCGGCGGCTCGGCGTCGGCGTCCAGGCTCGCCGACAGCAGGGTCACGTTGCCCGGCACGGTGGCGAACACAGCCCGAAAGAGGCCGATGGCGGGCAGCCGGCGTGGCAGGGCCTGCTGCAAGTGCGCGATGCGGCCCACCTCTACCAGCAGCGCATCGTGCGCGGCGCGGTTGGCGGCCAGTTCGTTCGCGAGTTCTGCTGCCCGGTTTTCCAGCGTGCTGGCGGTGCGTTCGAGCTGCGTGCGCTGCGCTTCGGCCTGGCGGGGCACGGCGCTGTTGGCCAGGATGACCAGCATTGCGCAAGCCGCGGCCGCCAGGGCACGCCGCAAGCCGCGCTGCACGAAACGCTCCTCGGGTGGCCACAACTCCAGCGGGCCGTCGCCTGCGGGACGCGCCGTCCACATCGCCAGGCATTTCTGCTCGATGTCCTCGTCGGCGATCAGGGAGCGATCCAGGCCCAACTCGGCGACGAGGTGGGCACTCAAACCGGGCACGGGTGGCGCACACAGCACGCTCAGCGCCGGCCGAACGTCGGCCTCGCCCCAGTGCCGGGTCATCGTCTGCCCGGTTTCAGCTTGCAGCTTCTGTAGCGCCGGCGCGATCAGCGGCCACAACTGGTCGGCCCGCACCGTGTCCAGCACGGTATCCGTGCGGTCCACGGGCACGCCGACGTCGCGGACGAGCTGCTCGGCCTGCGGCGGCGACAGCGTCACCGGCCCATCCATGCTGAGGATCGGCCGCTGGTAGGCGGTCACGAAGTCGGCCCGCCCGAAGAGAATGTCGCGGCAGGCGACCAGGCGCCCGTCCTCGAAGAGCTGAATCGCCGCCGTCCGCTCGCCCAGCACGACCTGCATGGCCGGCCCGGAAGCAGCCGGCGCGTCGCACGCCGAGGTAAGCGCACGCACCGATTCCACGCGCAACCCGCTGCGTCGCAGGACGTAGAACAAGCCGCGCAGCAGGACGGCGTCCACGCCGGCGGCGAGCACCTGCGTGCTGCCGCTGTCGGCGTCGTGACCCACCACCTGCTCGGCCAGGCATAGCTCGCGTCCCGCCGCGTAAGCCGTCAGCCGCGTGCGGACGGCCTTGGTCCGATGGCGCGCCGACATGGGCGGCATCGACAGCGGATGAACGACCGTCCCCGCGCCGGCGAAGTGCAGATGCGCCGGGCAGCCGGACAGCCCGTGCTCGCTCAGAAAGCGATCCAGCTCCGGCAGCCGCAACTGGCGCGGGAGCGCACCGACGTCGTACTCCACATGGCCGACGCCGAGCAGGCGCGCCTGTGGCGGCCGCCCTTCGACGGCGTATAGCGTTGCCGCCGCGCTGTCGGCGACGATCACCAGCGCACGTTTTCCTGCACCCTGCTCGGGCATAACCCCTGGCCTGCCAGCCGGGCGTTCAATCCGGACAACCGATCCGGAGAACGACCGCGCGGACACTTCTCCGCGAGGTTCATCGACGGGGCAGGCAGGCGTCGTGAGGGGTTGAAGGGAGCGGTGGGTCGCCGCGGCGAAGGCGGTCGGCGAAACATATCTTATCGCCACCCGCAGGCGGGTGGCGGTCGGTCCGGGCCCATAAGGACTCAGGGGCCGAAGGGCGATGCCGGGCCCGGCCGGATCGACGGACCGGGCGGCGTGGGGCTGACGACCTTGGCGGTAATGCAGCTCCAACGCTCCTGGTAGACGCCGTCGCACACGCCCAGCGCCCGCAGCCGCAACTCGTACGGCCGCGGCCAGACCTCTACGGTGAACGTGGCGCCGGTCAGCTCGCCGGTGAACTGAAGCAACGGGTCGGACCCGGCCAGCCAGGTGTCCCCTTCCTTTTCGGTCACCAGGGCCAGGGCTTCCTGGAGCTTCGTGTCATCCAGGATCGTGCGCGTGGCCAGTTGCAGCGCTCCGAGCGCGGCGGCGTCGGCGCGCGCCCGCCGAACGGCGGCGGCGTCCACCGCCAGGTCCGCGGCGCGCATGCTGAGCACGGCGGATGACATTGTGGCCACGACCAGTAGCAGGACGACGGCGGTGACCAACGTGGCCCCCCGCCGCTGATAGTGGTTTGTTCTGCGTGTCATTTCCACGGTTTCACGCTCAGTTGGATCTGCTGTTCGTAATTGGAGCGACGATAGATCTTGGGCGGCTTCGTGCTGGTCAGGGCCAGCGTCCGGCCGGCAAAAGTGCAGTCGGTCGGCACGGCGAGGCCCACGTACGTCTGGCCGTCGGGATCGCGCCAGTGATAGCGCAGGCCGACGAGCTGGTCGAATTGCGTTTTCTTCAGCGCGTTTACCGACGTGCCGTCGTCCAGCAGGTACGTGAAGGCAAGCTTGTGTACGGGCTCGGCCACCACCGCCCCCGCGTTGAGCGCCTTCGTAGCCTTCGTCGCCTGCTTGGTCATGCCGCCCACGTCGCTCTGGAGCAACTGCTCACCGGACGCGTACAGCTCCCATGAACCGATCGACAGCCCGGTCGACGCGGCCTTGTTGAGCGTACCGTAACCCTTCGGCGGATCGGCCTCGCGCCACAGCGACCCGGTGAGCTGCGCGATGCGCAACCCGCCGAGGTTCTGCGTCGTGAAGCACTGCAAGTCGGCCTCCGACTCCTGGTACGCCACGACGACCTGCGTCACCGGGATCAGCGCTCCGGCACAGATGATGCCGGCCAGCGAGATCGCCAGGATCATTTCCACGAGACTAGCGCTCATGTTCCGTCCCCATGGCTAAGTACCGGGCAGGTCCGCCACGAACGTCTCGACGCGCAGCGTGCTTCCGTCCGGCCCGGTAACGTCGACCCGCACACGCTTGATCCCCGAGCCCGGCTGCACCGTCAGGTAGTCGGCCGCCGATACCTCGCGTACGGTCGTCACCCGCTGATAGCCGGCCAGTCCGCCGGCGTCCTTCTCGTCCGGGTAGTTGGCGGCGATCACGTGGGCGTAGCCACGCTTGGGGCTGGCCCGGTCGGCGTGCACCTCGTTCACCCGCTCGCCGGCGAGCTGCACGAGGTTCATGTTGATCATGGCCGCGCCCTGGGCGTGGGCCGCCGTCCCCAGTTGGATCATCAGTGGCGGTACGGCCAGGCCGAGAATGACGATGGCCAGGACGACCTCGATCAGCGACATGGCGCGGCGTCGTTTCATGGCCAGATAATCTCGCTGACGCCCGAGCCGCCGCGAACGACGATCTCCACGCCGCCGGCGAAGCGCAGACGGGCGTCTTTGGTCAGAGGTTTTCCATCAGGCTGAAGCGGGCAGCCGTCGGCCCCGAAACCGAGGGCGCTGCCGGCCAGCCCGGAGACGTCGTCGAGGTGGGTCCCGCCGCCGAGGTCCGTGATCGACACCTGCCAGGGCGCGTCGCTCAGGGGATGTGTCAGCGGCTTGGCGGCGATCTTGCCGCTGGCCGGCTGTGGTTCCTGCTCGAGCGTGTACTGCTGGCCGGCGACGTCGAACGTGCAGAGCGTGCGGCAGGAGGAGAGCATCGCCGTCGCCCGGGCGTACGCCAGGTCGGCGCCGATGCGGCGAACGGCCGTGCTCGCCCGCCAGCTCTGCACGCCGACCAGCCCGCTGATGGCGACCGTGGCCAGGACCAGGGCGATGGACATCGTCAGGACGAGCTCGACCATCGTCAGGGCGCGGCGCGCTTTCATGCCGAGGCTCCTGCCGGGATCGGCGCCGGGTTGCCGCAGGCCAGGCGCTCGGCGGCGCACTGAATGGCCGACGCGTCCACCTGCGCTGCGAGAGACAAGCTGGCCACCTGCAACGACAGGTGAGCCAGGCGGTTGACCAGCCGTGGCACGCCGCCTGACCACTCGGTGATGGCGGTCATCGCCTCGGCGGTGAAGACGTCGCCTTTGGGGTGCCCCGCGCTGCACAGGCGGTGCTGGAGGTAGTCCGGCACCTGGTCGGCGGCGAGCGGGCCGAGCGTCGCGCTGGCCAGCAGGCGCTGCTGTAGCCACGGCGGCCAGACCAGCTCGGACGCGGGCGCTTCGGCCGCCAGCAGCATGCAGACCCGCGCGCTCTCGACGTCCGCGTTCAACAGCCAACGCAGGCCGTCCAGATCCTCCCGGCTCGGGCTAGCCGGCCAGTCGTCCATCATGATGACGACGAAGCGGTTCTGCTCTTCGGCCTCGTTGACGGCCTGGAGAATGACGTCCATGGCCACCGCCCCATCGGCCGGTACCGTCTGCGTCAGGTGATACGCCACGCGGCGGAGCAGGTCGACGCCCGTGCTGGACAGCTCGGGCACGAAGACCACCTGGTAACGCTCGCGGGGCAACTGCCGGCGGAGCGTCCGGAACAGAAGCGTCTTGCCACAACCGGTGTCGCCGGTGAGCAGCACCGGCTCGCCGCTGGCGCAGGCGGCGTACGTCATGGCCGCCAGGGCCTGCTCGTGGCGCGGGGCGGGGAAGTACGAGCGTGAGTCCGGTACTGCATCGAACGGGCTGCGTTGGAGGTGCCAGTAATCGAGATACACGGTCGACCCTCGCTACGATTTGAGGTACATGGAGTTCATCTCCCACACGGGCAGGAAGATGGCCAGGGCCACCAGCAGCACGAACCCGCTCACGACCAACACCAGAGCCGGTTCGAGCGCCGTGGTCAGGATCTTGATGCGTACGCGCATCTCCTCCTCCAGGTGCGTCGCACAGGCACTCAGCATCTCGTCGATGCTGCCCGTGGCCTCCCCCACCGTCACCATGTGCTCGACCAGCTTGGGCAGCACGTGGCTGCCGGTCACCGTCGAGCTGATCGAGCTGCCGGCGGCGACGTTGCGGCGAATCTGCGTGGCCAGGCGCTGCACGCGTCCGGGCAGCAACGCATCCTCCACGATCCGCAACGTCTCCAGCAGTGGCAGACCGGCCCCCTCCAACAACGCGATCATCCGGCAGAACTGGATGACCGTGGATAGGTAGACAATCCGCCCGATCATCGGCACCCGGGCCAGCAGGCGGGCCAACAACGTCTTCGTGGTCGACGAGCGTCGCGTCGCGACGATCACCGCCAACAGCACGCCCGCCCCCACGCCCAGAAAAACGCCGTGCTGCGTCGTGAAATCGCTCGCCGCCAGCAGGATGCGCGTCGGCAGTGGCAGCCGCTCGCCCATGTTGGCGAACAGGCTCGTGAACTGCGGCACGACGAAGATGAGCATCGTCACGCAGGCCCCGATCAGCGTCATGATCACGATCGCCGGATAGGTCAGGGCGTTGATCAGCTCCCGGCGCAGGGCCGCCCGGCGTTCGAAATGCCGGATCAGTTCGTCCATGGCCTCGGGGTGTACGCCGACGGCCTCGCCCGCTCGAATCGTGCCGATGTAGAACGCGTCGAACGTCTTCGGATGCGCCGCCAGCGCCTCGGAAAGCGTCGCCCCACGCTGAATGTCGGCGGCCAGGCTATCGAGCAACCGACGGTAAGCTCCCGGGCCGCTCGCCGCCCGCAGGATGCCCAACGCGTCCAGCAACGTGATCCCGCTCTTGAGCATCACCTTGAGCTGCCGGGTGAACTCGAGCAACTGCGACAGACGCAGCCGGATGCGCGACGTCGCCGCCCGGCCGGCGGCCGCAGCTCGCTTGTCCTTGGCCCGGCGGAGTGTCAGCGGCGTGAGCGACTGCTGTTCGAGCCGCCGCAGAGCGACCGCTTCCGACTCTTCTTCGAGCACACCCTCGGTGACGCGACCGGTGAGGTCGGCGGCGCGGTACATGAAAGCCGGCATCACACGCCCTCCTCAGTCGCCACGAGTGCCGAGGAGCCGGGCGAGGGTTGCAGCCACTTGCCGAGCAGCCGCTCGTAGTTGGCCACGTCGAAAGCGCCGTCGGGCTGGTCGCGGTGCGTGTGGTTCCGCCGGGCAAAGGCGCGGTTTGCGCCCGCCACGTCCTCGACGTAGCCGGCCACGCGCAGCAGCTCCGTGACCGACGTCAGCCCGGCGGCCACCTTGTCCATCCCGTCCTGAAGCAACGAGCGCATGCCCTGCGTCATCGCCAGCGCGGCCATCGCGCGGTCGTCCTGGCGGGCGAAGATCGCCCGGCGAATCTCGGGCGTGACCACGAGCAGCTCGAACACGCCCACGCGCCCCTCGAAGCCGGTGTTTCCGCAGCGCTTGCAGCCCACCGCTTCCATGTGCTGGACGCCGCCGAGCAGCACCCGCACCACCGACTCGCTGCCTTCGGGTGGTTCCTCGGCCGGCCGGGCACAGTGCCGGCACAGCCGCCGGCACAACCGCTGGGCGAGCACGCCGATCAGCGACGAAGCCACCAGGAAGTCCGGCACGCCCATGTCCAGCAATCGCATGGGGGCGGCCGCGGCCGTGTTCGTGTGCAGTGTGCTCAGCACGATGTGGCCGGTCAGGGCGGCCTGGAGGGCGATCTCCGCCGTCTCGCGGTCGCGAATCTCGCCGACCATGATGCAGTCGGGGTCTTGCCGCAGGATCGAGCGCAGTCCGGACTCGAAGGTGAGTCCGGCCTTGGGGTTCACGCCGACCTGGCGGACCTGCGGCAACCGCACTTCGACCGGATCCTCGAGCGTGATGATGCTCTGGCGCGTGCGGTCGAGGCGGGTGATGCCGGAGTAGAGTGTCGTGGTCTTGCCGCTGCCGGTCGGACCCGTGACCAGCAGCATGCCGTGCGGCAGATGCAGCAGCGCGTCGAATCGCTGGCGGCACTCGGCGTTCATGCCCAGCTCTTCCAGCGATAGAAGCCGCGATCCGGAACGCAGCAGGCGCAGCACGGCCGCCTCGCCGCCGGTGGACGGCAGCGTCGAGACGCGGATGTCCAGCTCCTCCTGGTCCACGGCCAGCTTGAAGTGGCCGTCCTGCGGCTGGCGCGTTTCGGCGATGTCCAGGTGAGCCAGCACCTTGATGCGTGAGATCATCGCCGGCAGGAGTGACTTCGGCGGGGCCGGTACCTCGCGCAGCACGCCGTCGATGCGGAAGCGCACGCGCAGGGCGTTCTCATCGGGGTCGATGTGCACGTCGCTGGCCCGGCTGCTGGCGGCCCGATCGAGCAGCACGTCGATCAGCTTCACGACCGGGGCGTCGGCGACGTCCTTGAGAATGTCGGTCCAGATGAGCTCGGACGAGGCGGCCTGTTCGCCGGGCTTCTCCTGGAAGCTGCCGTAGGCCCACTCGATGAGGTGGTGCACCTCACGCGGACTGGCCAGACACGAGTCCACCTCGCAGCCGGTCTGGAGGCGAATCTGGTCGAGCACGGCCAGGTCGAGGGGCCGGGTGACCGCGAGCGTGATGATGCGTTCGACCACAAACAGCGGGAAGATGCCGTGGGCGCGGGCGACGTCCTCGCGGATGACGGAGCCGTTGTCGAGGCAGACGCGATACTCACCCGGCTCGACGAAGGCGAGGTCGTAGCCTTCGGCCTGGGCGGCGCTGAGCTCGCGCTGGCCGAGGCAGTGATTGTTGATCAGCCACTCGGCGGCGCGATCTTCGTCGCCAGCGGCTTGCGTCAGCGCTTTGCTGAGCACGTGGGAATCGACGAGGCCGGCGCGACCCAGGACGTTCATCCAGCGCGGTGCGGCCGGTCCGAGCTCCGCGGCCTGTGTCGCGGAGCGTTCCGGCGGCGGCGTCCGCGCCGGCGGCGCATGCAGGGCGAGCTCTTCGGCGTAGTTGTGGACGTCGTCGGCGAAGCGCACGCCGATGGCGTAGCGCGGCTCGCGGTCGATCATGCGGACGGAGAGTACCTGGCCCGGCAGCGTCTCCGGCGGGAGCTTGCCGACGGCGGGCGTGGTCACGGTGATCCGTGTCGCCCGCGGCAGGTACGTCGAGATTATCAGGCCGGCGCCGCCGCCGCTGACGTCGACGAGTCGGGCCCTCAACGTGTGTCCGCTGATGGGCGCGACCTGGCGGGCGACGTCCTCGTGAACGATGACGTCGACGCCGAGGTCGATGGCGTGCCGCGCGTACTGACGGTGTTGCCGGGGCTGGGCCATGATGCTCCAATCCTGATCGGAGGGGGTCACTCCAATGGGACACGCCCCCCGGAGATCATCGCCCAACAGTCACGTGTGGCTTAGCAAGTCCGGCTAGCGACCCGGCTCCTCGCTCCAGCGGGCCCGTAGTTCCCGGACCACCCCAGGAGGAAGGGCCGCGGGTGAAGCCTCACCGAGAACCTCGGCCGCTCGCGCGGGCTGAGCCAATCGAGCGTAGCCGGCGGCCAGGGCCAGCCGGGCCGTACCGTTATCGGGGCTGATCTCCAGCGCCCGCTGCGCCGCCTGCACAGCTTCGGCGGGCCGGCCATCGGCCAGGGCAGCCGTCGCCAGCCCGACGTGCGCAGCGGCGCAATCGGGGTCTGTTAAGGTGACCAGCCGATAAGCCTTCGCGGCGGCGACAGTGTCGCCTGCGGCGAGCGCGCAGGCCGCCCAGCGCAGCCGCATCGTACGTCGCTGCTCGGGCTCGGTCGCGTCGGCAGCCAGGTCACGCCAGGCGACGGCCGCGTCGGTGTACTGCCCGGCGCGCATCCGCGCTTCGGCCAGTTGCTGCCGCAACCCGACGTCGTCCGGATCATGCAGCAGCGCGGTGGACAGTTCGCGAATGGCGGCGTCGTGCTCGCCGACGTGCAGGAACAGACGTGCGGCCAGCGACTCGACTGCCGGTTCGCCGGGGAATCGAATCCGTTCGCGTTCGAGCGTCTCGACGGCCTGCGTCTCCGCTCCGGCGAGGACCAGCGTGTCCAGCCACGCGACGAGGCGCTGCGCTGTCGGTTCAAGCCGGTACGCCCGGGCGTACGCCGCGGACGCCTCCGGCCAGGAGCCGAGGCCCTCCTGGGCCACGGCCGTCAGCTCGTGAAACCCGGCCGAGTTGCGCTCGGCGTCGGGCACGCACTCAAGCTGCCGAAGCGCCGCGGCGTAGCGGCCTTCTTCGAGATCGATGCGGGCCAGCTTCAGGCTGGTGCGCTGCTCGCCGGCCTCGGTCTGGGCGGCCAGCAGGCTGCGGGCGCGGTCGAAGTGCCCGGCGTTGATCTGCTCGTCCGCCTGTTGCAGGGCCACGCGAGCGCGTGTGTCATCCCACAGGCGCGTCTCTCTGTGCTTCGGCGTCGAAGATGCGCAGCCCGCGAGCAACGCCGCCAGCAACCCGCAACAAACAACAATCGGCCAGCGCATCATGGCGCGTCTCCTGCATCGGGCCGCTGCGGTTCGTCAACCGGCGGTGCCACCTCGACCGGCGGCGTGGCCCCCTCCTCCGCCAGCATGTCCATAAGCAGGTTGCGGACGATGCTGTTCTCGGGTTCGATGGTCTCCTCTTCACGCAGCCGGTCGCGCAGGCGGCTGGCCTCGGTGAAGTTGGGGTTGAGCGACAGGGCCAGGTCCAGATCCCACAGGGCCTTGCCCATATGCGCGGCGCGGTAGTGTTCGAGCGCCCAGTGATAGTGGGCCTGCGCCAGCCGTTCGCGGCCCCAGAATTGCAGGCCGCGGTGGGCCAGCGTGCGTCGCCGCTCGATCTCGTTCCAGGCCCAGGCGGAAGACTCGGAGTACTCGTCACCCTCGATGATGTGCGGCGTGATGAGCACGATCACCTCTTCCCGCAATGCCGCGTCGATCGTGCCGCGGAACAGCGGACCCACCAGCGGGAGGTTGCCCAGCCAGGGGATCTGCGTGCGGTCGGCCGAGGTGACTTCGCGGAACAGGCCGCCGATGACCAGCGTGTGCCCGTCGCGAACCATGACGTTGGCCGTCACTTCGGTCGTATCCTTGTACGGCAGGTTCTCCGGCGTCAGGCCGCCACTGCTGTCTTCGGGGTGAATGTCCATGCGGACGTAGCCGTCCCGACTGATGAACGGCCGGAAGAGAATCTGCGTGCCGGTCTCCAGGAACTCGACGCTCTCGATGGACGAAGTCTCGGTCACGGTCGTCGTCAGATAGCCGTCCTGGCGACCGACGATCACGCGGCCCGGTTGCTCGTTGACGGTCAGCACCTTCGGGTTGGCGACGATGGTCAGATCGACCGCCTCTTCCAGGGCCCGCACGAACACAGCGGCGCTGTTGGTGATGACGCCGATGCTCACGCCGCCCGGGGCGATGCCGGCACTCACGTCCGAGCTGGCCGCCGCCGTTTCGATGTCGAACTTGCGGGGCGGTACGGCGCCGGGCGTGATGTTCGTGCCGCCGACGCTGGTCGAGTTGATGGTGCGGAAGTCGATGCCGGCCAGGGCGTTGAAATCGACGCCCAGCGCGTTCACTTCGTCCAGCCGTACCCGCAGAATCAGCGCCTCGATCAGCACCTGCCGGGGACGAACGTCCAGCCGCCCCAGCACCTCGGCGACCTCGTCCAGCACCTCCGGGTAATCACGCACGATCAGGAACTCGCCGGCAGCGCGGCTCTTGCCTCCCAGGCCGGCGGCAAGCGCCTCGTCGAAGCTGTCGGCCGTCAGCGATACGCCCGGCACGGGCGCGTCCGCGGTGCCGACCACCTTCCCCACCGCACTGAGCAGCTCGGTGACGATCGGGAGAGCATCCTTGGCCGTGATGAAGCTGAGCTCGAAGATGCGCATCTCCGTCGCCCGGTTCGCCGCCAGCACGCCATCCCGTTCGCTCGGCAAGCACACGTAGATGAACTTGCCGCTGGCCAGCCAGGTGTAGCCGGCGGGCGTCACCAGGGCTTCCAGCGCCTCCTCAAACGAGACTTGGTACAGGTCGGCACTCACGGTGGCGGAAACGCTTTCGGTCACGCTGATGTTCCGCTGTGCCTGGTGGCTCAGCATGCGTAGCGCTTCCGGCAGCGGCATCCGCCGCAAGTGCAGGTTGAAGAGCCCGGCCTCGTCAACGGACACTTCCTGCGGACCGGTCGCCGCCGGCTCGACGGCGGGAGGCTGCGATTCCGGCTCCTGAGCGGTTACCGGCAAGGCCAACCCCGGTCCGAGTAGCGCGGACAAGGCGAGCACGACGAACCCAAACGGCCGTCGCGATACCTGTATCAACATCTATGCATGCCTCCTGGCAACGGGACCGAGACCGGCGGGGCAGACCACGAGCGCGCGCCGCAGGCCGTCCGGTAACCGACGACATCCATCAGTCGCTATCGGAAACGGACCACGGAACCCCTTAGGCGAAGGCGACTTGGACGTCCTGGGAGCGCTCCCGGCGGCACTATCCCCCCTGCCAGCCGACCGCCAGCAGCGCGTTGTCCGTGACCGGTCCCGGCCACGGCTCCCCTGATTGACCGTCCGCTCCGCTAATTCTTGTCTGTCGGTGGCATTTGCGCTGGACGACGCCGCGTGTCGTATTGGAAGCTTCCTTTGAGGGGCCGGCTGACGCCGGTAACACGCGCGTGGGGCTCACCACAGGCACACAGCGTGGCCCCGAGGGACTGCATGAGCCAGAACAAACCGAGCATGTCGAGGCGGCGGACCCGGCGGAAGTCCGGGTCCGGCGGGACACAGTCCTCCGGGCTGATGAACATGCTGCGGCGTCGACGGGTGCAGAGCGGTCCGATACGAGCCCGTTGCCATGACCGCCAAGTGTGGTGCGTGCCACTGCAGATGTGGGTGCTCGAACACTCGGGCAAGGGCGGCCGACGCGAGCGCCGGCTGGATGTGACGACCGTGGACATATCGGTCGGCGGGATGGCGTTCTATTATCGGCAGTACATCCACCCCGGCTCGACGATCAGGGCCCGTTTTGACGCGTTGCCGGGGAAACCGTACGTGACCGCCGTCGTCCGCAACTGCACACTGATCGGCCCGGGCCGGCACCGCATCGGCATGGAGTTCATCGAGGTCCGGCGTGACGAGGGCGACCCGCCCATCCCCGACAGGGGCATCCTCTAGGCTTTCGCCGGCTGAGCGCCATTTCCGGACCGCTGCACGAGGTGCAGCGTGCTGCACGCGATCATGAGCAGCAGGTCGATCCCCCCTACCAGGAACAGGTAGCGTACGACGGCGCCGGTGCCGAAGCCGTAGCTGTGCAGGCCGGTGCCCAGGACGTAGTTCACGCCGACGTACGTCATGATGATCAGCCAGAAGGCCAGCACGCTCTTGAGGGCGGTGGCCAGGTGGCCGCGGCCAAGGACAAAGATGATGGCGGCGATCGTCGCTGCGGTCAGGGCGACGACCTTGGTGGGCGTCAGCGGGGCGAGCAGGAGCACGATGATGACGAGCACCACGGCGCTGAGGATGCCGCCGAGGGCATAGGCCCAGCCGGGCGTCCGCTCGTGGTCGATGCGCACGTGCAGAATCGCCATGTAACCGAGGAAAGCGACCAGCGACCATACTTCCTTCGGATCCCAGCCCCAGTAGCGTCCCCACGATGAGGACGCCCACATGCTGCCGGTGATGATGCCCGCCAGCAGCAGCAGCGAGCCGACGAAGGCGTACCAGTAGTGCAGTTCGTCGATGGCTGTCGCCCAGCCGCGCCGGGCCGGGGCCACTGCCATCACGAACAACTGGGCATGGGCGATCAGCACCGCAATCGCCAGCACTGCGTACGAAGCCATGATGATCGGAACGTGGATCGACATCCAAACGGTGTCGAGCAGCACCGGAACGATCGGGCGGACGAAGTGATCGAGCGGCAGCCGATCGGCGAGGATCAGGGCCAGGGCACCCATGGCCGACGCCGTCAGTGGCACGAAGCGGTCGCGTAGCAGGAACCGGGAGATGATGCCGATGGCGCCGGCTCCCCAGCTCAGGAAGAGCAGCGACTCGAACATGTTCGCCGCCGGTATGCGGCCGGCGATCTGCCAGCGCAGCCACAGGCCGTACGTGAGCACGCCGAAGCCGACCACCATCGCCAACAAGGCCACGGCACGCAGGGTGACGGCGATCTGGTGGGCAACACTCTGCTTCCATATGCCGATGAGCAAGGCGATCACGGCAAGCACGACGCCGCCGGCCGCACCGTACGAAGCGACACGGAAAGGCTGCAACCGGTTGTAGCGCAGTTCGAGCGCGATGCGCTCGGGCGTGGGTCGCTGGGCCGCGGGGAGTGCCGCGAGACGCTGGGCCAGTTGGACGGCAGCCGCCGCGAACGCCGGCGCATCGTCCGTCCCAAACGCTGCCCGCAAGGTCGTCCACGCCGCCGCGGCCGAGTTCGGTGCGGGCGGGTCGGCGGGCTGGGCCTCGTTGATCGTCTTCCACGCGGCGTTGACGCTGCTCGGATCGGGCACGAAGTGCAGCGCCTGGCCGTCGAAGACCCGCCGCAACGTGAGTAACTTATCGAAGATGTCGTTGACCTTGGCCTCCAGCGGATCGAGCTTTCGGCCCCCGCCGGTCTCACGTATTTCCTGCGCGAGCACGTGCAGGTGGTTGTGCACGCTGAGTTCGTTGTACGAGAACATGGTCCGGTCGAGCGGCAGTTGGAGCTCCTGGCGCAGCTCGCGGTTGGCGATCGTGATGAGCGGCTCGCCTTCCCAGGTCTCGGGATCCAGCGACCAGGCCAGCAGCAGCCCGACCGGATCGTAATCCTCGAAAGACACCGTGCCCGTCACCGACTCGACGATGTCGCGGGCACACGTGTCCAGCGGCGGCCAGCGTCCGTCCCACTGGACGACCAAGCCGCGCACGCAGTCGTAGTCCAGCGACGCCGGCGGTGACGCGGCGGTGGCCGGCCAGGCAGTGGCCGACAGCACCATCCACAAGGCGGCCAACCCGGTTGCCCGAGCGGCTGCACGCGACGCCGCCGCGGGTCGGCGACGCCCTGCCAGACGCGTAGCGAGGACCAGCACCATGCCGATCATGACAGAGATGTAGCCGGCATAGACGACGGGCCGCCCCGGATCGCGCGCGACGGAGAGATAGCTAACGAATCCGCTCCCCTGCGGGGCGAAGCTCGACTGGTACAGCTCATAGCCGCCGTGGGCTACGGGACTGTTCATGCTGACCACGAGGTTCTGCTCGCGGCCGGTGACCGAATCGAGAATGCGAATCTGACTTTCGTACGAGCGCGGGCGGTTGCTGCCGGGATACGTCCCGAGGCGAAAGCGGTCCAGCGTGACAGAGAAACCGAGCGGCACCGTGCGGTCGTCAAAGCCCAGCTCGACAGGCGTGCCGCCGGCGACGATCCGCTCCGGCTGGTACCTTTGCACCCAGACCGAGACCGGCTGTTCCCCGCCTTCGACCACGAGCTCGACCGCCGGCATGCGGTCCTGGCGGATCGGCGTGACCGGGACGAGTTGCCAGTCCATGCGAGCATGCGGCACGAATCGCACGAGGCAAAGCGCGCGGTCGGCCCAGGGCGTCTCCACCGGCGTGCCAACGGGTAGCTCGCGCACACCCAGCGCCTGGCCATCGGCACTGAATCGGGCGTACACCGGCGTGCCCGGCGCCGCCAGGATCTCGATCGGCGTGGCGGCAACCGAGACCGACGGATGGTCGAAGGTCACCTGCACGTCGGGGATCAGGTCGGCGTTGTGCCGGAAGCCGGGGAAGCGGGCGAAGCAGAAGCGCTGCTCGCGTTGCGTCGGGCCGATGACCTCGACCTCGATCGCCGGGTTGACCGGCTCGTTCGACGCGTTGCGCAGCTCGCGATCCGCGCCGACGGTGGCGTGCGGCATGTAACGCAGCACGTGCAGCGTGTAGCCGGTGTCGCCGAGCGGCACCTCGCGCCGCAGGCACCCGGCCAGCGGCAGGTCGAAACTGGTTTCGCCGCAGGTGACGTGTACGGTGCCCATGCCCGCGGGTTGGCTCGACGCCGACTCGTGCACGAGGCGGGCGAGCGACGCCGCATCGGGCAGCCAGCGGAAGCCGGCCATCGTCCCGCCGAGCGCGGCGGGATGATCCGGAAACGCCCAGACCAGCCCGTCGTCGCCCGCCCCGGCGAGCGAAAGTTGCACCGCCGGCCCGAACTGTGGATCGTCGAGCTCGACGACGTTCTGCTTCCAGTCGCTGTCGGGCAGGTATTTCCGCACCGTGATCTGGACGTCGCCTAAACGCAGCGGCTCGGCCGGCGGGTCGGTCAGCTCGCGGAAGCCCGCGAAGAGCACGGGGTTGAGATCACGCGTGGCGCGGGCGTCGCCGCGCAGGTCAGAGACGGTCAGCACGGGCTGGGCGGCGTCGCGCATGTGCGTGAGCGTCTGCCCCTCGGCCAGGCCGAGCATCCCCTGCACGCCGAAGTGCTTCGAGATCAGGGCCCCCACCAGGATCACCAGGACGGCCACGTGCGTGACAGCGAAGCCGATGTGCTTGCGGTCGAACGGGTAGCGGCAGATCACCGCCGCCGCCACGTTGATGAACAGCAGCCCCAGCAGCGTCTCGAACCACCAGGAGTAATAGAAGAGGGCCAGCGCCTGCTCGGTGCCGTGGGCGCTTTCGAACACGGTCGCGCAGGCCATACCCAGCAGCAGTAGCACGAGCAGGACGGCCGCGAACCAGAGTGACCCGACGATGCGGAGAAGAGAGCGGAGTTGCTTCATGAGCTACCTGTGGGGCGACCGGCCGCCCGAGCACGCCGAGGGCAGTGTAGCATAAGAGGGCCTGTCAGGGGACACCCGCCGGGATCACGTTGTGACCGAGTCCAGCCGAGCCCTATTCGGCTGACGGTTCCTGTTCGAACCGGGGGATCGGCTGAGCGGCAACTCTGCTGGACAAGGAAGGACAGCGTCTTACGGGCGACTTGTCAATGAGTCAGGGGTACGCTCGCGCCGCGTCTCCTTTAGATCGACAGCGAATCGGCGGTGCACTACCACCACTGGCACGGGCACGCCCAGTCTTCCGTTCGGGATACGACTCCGACTGGCCGCTATAATTAAAGGTCCGCTTAGGCCCAATTATCACTTCTCAAGCAAAGGAGGCGAAGCCATGCACCGGCAGCAGATCATCATTATTGCTCTGGCAGCGGCGGTCACTCTGACCAGCGGCGCTGCGGCTCAGACAACCTACTATGTTGATGGCACTTGTGGTGACGACACGTGGGCCGGAACGAATCCCAACTGCGTCGCACCGAATGGTCCGAAGGCGACCATCCAGGCCGCGATCAACGCCGCCGCCGCCGACGACCAGATCCTGGTCCATCCGGGGGTGTACGTCGAGCGCACCGACTTGCTGGACAAGACCATCACACTGCGCAGCACACACGGGCCTGAGGTAACCATAATCAACGGCGGCGCCAGCGGCACCGTCATCACGTGCACCGGCGGCCAGGGCCCCGACATGCTGATCCAGGGTTTCACCATCTGCGACGGTGGCGTGGGCTATGGCGCTGGGATGCGCAATCAAGGAAGCAGCCCCACGATCCGCGATTGCGTGTTCACGGGAAACAACGCCGACCAAGGCGCAGCGATGTACAACATGGACAACAGCGACCCGACGCTGATCAATTGCGCCTTCCACGATAACTGGACATACAGTGAAGGTGGCGCGATGTACAACACGAACAACAGCAACCCGACGCTGATCAACTGCGTCTTCAGCAGAAACTGGAGCTACTACGAGGGCTCCGGGATATACAACCAGAACAACAGCAGCCCAACACTGATCAACTGCGTCTTCAGCGAAAACGGAACCGACCGCGATGGTGGTGGGTTGTTCAACATATACAGCAGCAACCCAACACTGATCAACTGCACCTTCACTGCGAACTCGGCCACCGACACAGGCGGTGGGATGTCCAGTGACATTACCAGCGCTCCGACGGTGTCCAACTGCATCTTCTGGGACAATACAGCCCCCGAAGGCCCGCAGATCTTCAACGAAGACGGTGGAGCGACCACCGCGACTTACAGTTGCATCGAGGGTGGCTGGCCTGGAATCGGCAATATCGACGCCGATCCGTGCCTGGACCGGATGCTCCACCCTGTGTTCAGGTCCCCCTGCATCGACGCCGGCAACAACGCTGCCGTCCCGCCTGACGTAGCCGACCTAGACGGCGACGGCGACACGGCCGAGTCCTGCCCGCTGGACCTCGACGGCCGGGTGCGCTTCTTCGACGATCCGGTCACACCGGACACGGGCGCCGGCGTCCCCCCCATCGTCGACATGGGTGCCTGCGAATACGGTCCGCAGCCGAAGCGCGCTGATCTCGACGGCGATGGCGATGTGGACATGGACGACTTCAACCTGTTCCAGCAGCAGTTCACCGGCCCACAGCCGTAGGTGGTCGATGCAGTTCGGCTACCGTGCTACGAGAGAGCTGTGCGGGCACGGCGTGTTCTCGTCGCTCATCTGCGAGAGATCGGGAAGGCGTGCGGAGGCAGCACGTCAAGGGACATCAGACATTAGCAGGACGCCTCGGCTCGGAGCCAGTCCCACTTTTTCGACCGGCGCTCAGGCTCCGACGATGCCCAGCGGGGCGTTGGTCTGCCAGCGGCCGCGGGTGAAGTCGGGGAAGTCCATCGGGCGGCTGCGGCCGGCGACCGACCGTTCGGTCAGCTCCGTGACGGCACTCCAGGCCGCCGCATCGTAGACATCGGCATCGGTGGGCAGCCCGGCCCGCAGGCACTGGATCAGCCGGTAGTCTTCGAGGAAGTCCATGCCGCCGTGGCCGCCGCTGGCCTTCTTCACCTCCTCGGACTTCCAAAGCGGATGCTCGAACTCGGCATACTTGTCGAGCGTGTCCCAATCGTGGCCCTTGCTGCGACCCTCGATGTGCACGCGATCCGGCCATTTCTCGAAGATGCCCTTCGTCCCCTGGACGACGTGCAGGCGGCTGTACGGCCGCGGCAGGTTCGTGTCGTGCACGAGGTAGATCGTCTTGCCATTGGCCGTGCGGATCAGCGACAGGTTGAGGTCGCCGAGGGTGTACTTCTCATTTCGGCGGGGGTCGTCGGCTTCGAGGTGTTCCTGCTGCCAGAGCTGGAGCCCACGCGACGGGCCGCTCATCGACACGAGGTAGTCGAAGCGGTCGCCGCGGTTGATGTTCATGCACTGGGCGACCGGCCCCAGTCCGTGCGTCGGATAGAGATTGCCGTTGTGCTGGATGGAGTGCTCGCGCCGCCACAGCCCCTCGCCCCGCTTGCTGAACTTGACGCCGCGTAGATCGTGCAGATAGCCGCCCTCGCCGTGCAGCACCTCGCCGAGCAGACCCTGGCGAACCATGTTCAGGCACATCATCTCCGCCCGGTCGTAACAGCAGTTCTCCATCATCACGCAATGCTTCTGCATCTTCTCGGCGGTCTCGACGAGCTGCCAGCACTCGTCGAGCGTCGTGGCCGCGGGGACCTCGGTGGCGGCGTGCTTGCCATTCTTCATCGCCGCCACGCAGACAGGTACGTGCCAGCGCCAGGGCGTCGCGGTGTAGACCAGGTCGAGATCCTCTTCGGCGCAGAGCCGCTCGAAGTCGCGCTCGCCGCGGGTGTAGGCCGTCGGGCGGGGCTGGCCGGCCTTTTCGACGAGGTCCTGCGCCCGGGCGGCGTGCGACTCGACGATATCGCAGACGGCCCGGATCTCGGCACCTTCGATCTTGAGCAGCATGTTGACGTGATTCGTGCCCATGCCGCCCACGCCGACGAAGCCGATCCGCACGCGGTCCATCGGTGCCGCGGTCATCGGCCTTTCCGGTGCCGGGCCGGGTCGTCGGCCGCCGGCGGCGCAACCGGTCAGCGACCACCCGCCCAGGGCGGCGCCGGCCAGGGCCGACAGCTTGATGAACTCGCGACGGCTCTGACCCGGCGACGGCTGCTCTTCGCGGCGACGATCTGACATGGCGGCGTCCTCATGTTGAACTTGCGATGGTGGCGGCCCACGCGCCGGCCGCTGACCGTATGATAACGGCGGGTCGGCGAAGTCGTTAGGCCGACCACTCCGGATCCGTCGAACACCGACAGGAGAGGTGATGCCGCCGACGCTCGTGATACTCGCCGCCGGTCTGGGCAGCCGTTTCGGCGGCCTGAAGCAACTCGAAGCCGTCGGGCCGGGCGGGGCGGCGATCATGGACTATACGGTGTACGACGCGTGGCGAGCGGGCTTCGGCCGCGTCGTGTTCGTCATCCGCGAGGAAATGCGGGCCGCGTTCGGCGAGATGATCGGGCGGCGGTTTGGCGGCCGGCTGCCGGCGGAGTGCGTCGTGCAGCGCATGGACGACCCCGATTTCGGGGCGACGCCGGCGGGACGCACGCGGCCGTGGGGGACCGGTCACGCCGTTCTGTCCGCGGCACAGGTCGTGCACGAACCGCTGGCTGTGGTGAACGCGGATGATTTCTACGGAGCGCGGGGCATCGCCGCCGTGGCGGAGTTCCTCGGGCAGACGCCACCGGCCGGCCCGCCGGTGCACGCGATGGTCGGGTACCGGCTGCGCGACACGTTGGCCGAATCGGGTGCGGTGGCACGAGCCCTGTGCGAGTGCACGCCCGACGGCTGGCTCGAACGCATCGTCGAGACCCGCGGGATCGAGCGGCTCGGCGACGACGCCTGCCGCCAGGACGAGCACGGCCAGCGGCAGATCATCTCCGGCGATCGGCTCGTGTCGATGAACCTGTGGGCGTTTCAGCCGGCGATCTTCGACGAGCTGCGGGCCGGTTTCGCGGCGTTTCGGCAGGCGAGCGGCGATTCGCTCGACGCCGAGTTCCACTTGCCGGCGGGCGTGCAGTCGGCGATGGCCGCCGGGCGGGCTCGCGTGCGGGTGTTGCCGGGTGGCGGCGGCTGGTGCGGAATGACGCATCGTGGCGACCACGCGCACGTCGCGCGGACGATCGCCGACATGATCGCCAGGGGCGACTATCCGGCGGAGTTGTGGACATGAGGGTGCCGGCGGAGGTGCTCGAGGTCGCCGGGCGGTTCGCCGTGGCGGGGCGGCCGGTCGCTTGTGTGCCCTGGGGCGGCGGGCATATCAACGACACGTACGCCGTGACGTGCAACGAGGACGGCCGCGAGACCCGCTACCTGCTCCAGCGCATCAACACGGCCGTCTTCCGCAATCCCCTGCAAGTCACGGAGAACATCGCCCGCGTCACCGAGCATATCGCGGGGCGGCTGCGGGCGGCCGGCGTCTACGACATCGAACGCCGAGTGCTCCAGCTTGTGCTGACAGCGGAGCCGAACGCCGACCGACGCGAGGCTGCCACGCGCGCCGCTGATCCGCCAGAAGACGCCAGCGGACGCGAGCCGACGCCAGCCGACGCGACTGGCCGCCAGTCGCACAGCGTGGACGCCACCGGCCGGCAGCCGGCGTACATCGACGCCGCCGGCCGGTATTGGCGAATGTATCGTTTCATCGAGCGAACGCGGATCTCGGCGGCGGTGACGTCGCCCGCGGAGGCCTTCGCCGCCGGCGAGGCGTACGGCACGTTTCAGCGGCTGCTGATCGACCTGCCCGGCCCGCGGCTGCACGAGACGATTCCCGGATTTCACGATACGCCGGCGCGGTATGCGGCCCTCGATGCGGCGATTGCGGCGGACGCCTGCGGGCGGGTGGCGGAGGCTCAGCCGGAGATCGACTTCGCCCAGCGCCGCCGCGACCTGGCCGGCGCGCTGCTCGACCTGCATAATCGCGGCCTGCTGCCCGAACGCGTCGTGCACAACGACGCCAAGATGGACAACGTGTTGCTCGATGCGACGACAGGCACGGGGCAATGCGTCGTGGACCTCGACACGGTCATGCCCGGCCTCGCTCCGTTCGACTTCGGCGACATGGTCCGCACCATGACCACCTTCGCCGCCGAGGATGAGCAGGACTTGCGGCGTGTGGTCGTGCAAATGCCCCTCTTCACGGCGTTAGCCCGCGGCTACCTGGAGTCGGCCGGCCCGTTCCTGCTCCCCGCCGAACGCGACCACCTCGTCACCGCCGGCAAGCTGATCACGCTGGAGCAAGGCGTGCGTTTCCTGACCGACTACCTCCGCGGCGACACGTACTACAAAACGACCCGCCCCGGCCAGAACCTCGACCGCACGCGTGCCCAGTTCGCGCTGGTGGGGTCGATTGAGACGGTTGAGCAGAAGATGAACGCGGTGGTGGCGAGGACGTAACAACGAACCGTCCCTCTTCAGCCCCGCAGGGGCAATCGTTAGTAGCCCAGTACGTGAGTGCTGGGTTTGCGTGACGTTCCCCTCCCCCAGGCAGGGCGGCAGAGGCGTTTGCCTGACGCACGCGAGTGCTCACCCATCCCGACGAAAAAAACGCTGAGTGCGGAAAACAGCACAGGTCACGCCACTACACGCTCGTGAAGTACCAGACGATCGCGCTCGATGCGACGCCTGTCGCGAGTCCGATCACGACACCCTCGGCCAAACCACGGATCCGGCCCTTTGAACTGGCGCTCTTGAGAATCCTCGCGATCGATTCCGTGGATACTGCAAGCAACTTCTCTGCCGACTCCTTGTCTTCGTGAAGACGAACCAGAGTCCCTCGCAGTTCCTCGACCTCCGTTTTTCGCACATTGGCTTCCCTTTGGAGCGATGTCACAGCATCTGCCGCGGCCTCAAGATCGCGCCTCACCGCAGCCAAGCGAGCGATCCGCTCATCCACGCTCTTTGAGTCCGTGAATTGATCGAGCGGTATTTCGTACGTGAAGAGTGGCAAGCTAACGCGGACACGTCCTTTGCCAAGCAACTCCGACAGCTTCGACATTGCATCATTCTCCGCCGGACGGTGACCATACAGCTCTGTCGTAACCAGCCGCCAGGGGGCCGCCGCGCGGCCCACGCCCCTTCAGGCTACTTCGGGTAGTGCTCCACAATGACCAGATGATAGAGTGACTTGATGTTGCCATAGTACAGGTGCCAAGCAGATGGCTCAGCGCCCAGGAACGCGAGCGACGCCGCCAGTGGCAGCGCACACCGTAGAGCCCACACCGCCGCGCCGATTGGAGTAGCCTGAATCACGCCGGATATGGCCAGGGCCCACACCACTGCAATTGCCGCCGCCGCAAGCCAGAGTCCGATCCGCGCCGCCCCCAGCATGCGTGCCTCAGCACGCAGCTTGGCAAGGCGAAAGCCGCTGGCAGCATGTTGTAGGCGCACATGCTGGTACATTGTGGACAGCGACGGTGCGTCCGATGGCTCGTGCCGACGCTGGATGCGACCTTCGATATCTGGCCATCGGCAGGCACCGAGTAACCAGCCGCAGAAGTAGCACACTGCCAGGTAGCCGAACCCACCGAACAGAACCGCCATCGAGCTGTCCGACTGCACACTCCAGGCCTTGTTGATGGCGAACTCGGTCCCACGAAGCCCGAGATCGAGCACGAAGAGCAGCAGAAAGCCGGGGAGCACTCGAGCGATGATATCGTAGAAGAGCTGCGGAATCGTGACTGCCAGGTTCATCGGCTACGTCCTCGTGCCGCGTGCGGGCCCCGCTCCGACATGCCCCCTGGGCCCCGAAACCGCATGCATTATATCGAATTCTCCGGAATCACCAGAGGGTGATCGCCGAAACCGCACATCCGGAAACGACCGGGTTCATGGCCACAGCGCCAACAGACGCACCCGGCCCCGCAGGGGCGACCGTCAATCGCCCAGCACGTGAGCGCCGGATTCGCGTGACACCCCCTCCATCTCCAGTCCCGGCGGGACGGTTGGTTGTAGCCCAGTACGAAGTGCTGGGAATCGCGAACGTCGCCCTCCCCCCAGTCCCGTCGGGACGACTGAGGGCTGCGTTGCGCGGCGTAGCGTTCAGCCGTCCCTACGGGACTAGATAGGCAAGACTGCCCAGGAAACCCAGCACTTCGTGCTGGGCTACGATCATTCGTCCCTACGGGACTGCGGACTCGCGTCCGCGGCGTGTGCGCCGATACGCCGACGCCCTCGGCAATCACGGCTGGAGACACCGCCTGCCGACGATGACGGCCACCCATGCCACCACCCGACGATCGACGCCGGCCGCACCTCGTTTACCGCATAACCACGCTCTCCGTCAGGCTTGGCGGTGGGCCGGGGTGGTAGACCAGCTCGACCTCGTACACCTGTTTCGGCGTGCAGTGGAGGTGTTCGCTGCAGACTTCGTGCATGCGGTCTTCGGGCGTGCGGATGGAGAGCCACACGTCCGCCGGGACCTCGGGGAAGCGGAAGCGGCCGAACTCGTCCGTCTTCATCGCGGCCAAGGCGCTCGAAGATGGTGGCAGCTCGTCGGCGTCCAGCACGACGTAATGATCGACGATCGGCTGGCCCGCCTCATCGACGAGGCGGCCCCAGACCATCGCCGCCGGCACCATGACGAAATCGAGGCGTCGCGGCGGCTGGTCGGGGTAAACGATGTCCTCCGGGCGGTCCCAATGGCGGAGCTCGGTCTCGTCCGGCGGGCGATTGGCCATGCGCAAGTCCCCCTGCCGATAGAGGTTGCGCTCGATCAGGCCCTCCTTGTGGGCCGAGATCGTGGCTGCTTGGAAGCCGCTGTTTTCGTTGAGCATGTACATCCCCGGGCCAAACCACATGACGTAATCGCCGGCCTCATCGCTCAACGCCCGCCCCGTGCCCTGCAACGTCGCCCAGCCGCAGTGAGCGATGATCTCGACGCCGGCGACCGGCTGCCCCGCTTCGTCGGATACGTGGCCGACAACGCACCAGCGGAGCAGATCCGTCCGCTCGGTCGTGGGGGGCCATTCGAGCGGCGGGGGCGGCGGAGGTGGCTCTGTCGGCTGTGCAGCCGAGGCCGGTGCCGCCGATGCGCTGACGGGCGGGTCGGCGACGGTTTGAGGTTCGGGTTTCGGCGCGTCGGCTCCCGGGCGGGGTTCGCCGCCGCGGCAACCTACGAGCACGAGGATAAGAAGACAGCTACAGAGCGGGTACCTGCTGCGCATGACAAGCCTCCTGGAGAAAGGACACCACCCCGTTTTGACGCCGCCGGCGCCGGCCCGGTTCCCGGGGCGGGAGAAGATTTGCGGGAGGCGGGTGAAGCGTGATCCACGATTCCCAACGTGCGAGGCTCTGACACGCACGGCATCGGCGGGTGGAACCCGCCCCCTACGGCCCTCCGGTGAGCCGAGGGTGCTTCGCCATGCAAAGCCTAGTCCCGTAGGGACGACTGATTGTAGCCCAGCAGGAACTGCTGGGATCCCGTGTGGGCCCCCCCCTGCTCTTAGTCCTGGAAGGACGACTGAACCTGCCGCCGCGAGCGAAGCCTTCAGTCGTCCCTACGGGACTCACGGATCCACAAGGCCGCCATTCCCAGCACTGCGTGCTGGGCTACATTCATTCGTCCCTACGGGACTGCGGAGCGCGAGGCGTGACTCAGGTCTCGGCGCCGCGTCGTGCGTCGTCCTCATCCACCCAGTCCGCCTGCGACACGCTTTCGGCGAACCGGAGGACCTTTGACGTGCGAGGCAGCGGCGGGTGGAACCCGCCCTACCGCTCGCTACGGACCGGGCGACCGCCAGAGGGCCATCGGTGGGACCTGCTGGCGGGGGATGTCGGGGCCGGCGTAGTCGAGGTCGAGCGAGTAGCCGCCGTTGATCTGGAAGTACGCCAGCTCGAACGCGTGTCGGCCGGCGGTGAGGAGCACGTCGCCGGTCGCCTCGATGCCCCGGCGCTGGCCGTCGAACTCGGCGATGACCTCGCCGCCGACGCTCAGCCGGCTGCCGTCGTTCGAGCGGAGATAGAACGTGTATCGTCCGTCCGCCGGCACCTCGATGAACCCGCAGAACACGATGCCGAAGTAGTCGTCCCGCCGACGAACGTCGAGACTCAGCGTGTTGGCGTGGCCGGCGGCGCCGGGCGTGAGCGCGTCAAAATCCGGCAGCCGGCGCCACTGGCCTTCGTAATACGCGTAATCGACGCCATTCTGCGCTTGCGGCACGTCCACCGCCGACAACGGCCGCAAACGCCGATAGCGGTACACCGCGGTGTCGCTCGACCGCCCGCCGGGCAGGAACATCCGCGCACTCACAACGGTCGATTCGCTCAGCGCGAGCGGCTTCTCGTACAGCGGCGATGAAGCGGTCGGCTCGCTGCCGTCGAGCGTGTAGCGCACGACCGCATCGACCGGCGGCGCCTCCAGCGTCACCGTCACCGACTCGTCAAACGTCCGCTCTGTCGGCGAGCACGCGGGCGGCGCGATGAAATACGCCACACCCAGCTCGTCCAGTCGGCGGTAGTGCTGCCGCAAACGCCCGACGAAATCCGCCAGATCACGCGATTTCTGCGGCGACCAGCCCACCTCCGCCATCGCACACAGCCGCGGGAACAACTGGTGATCCAGCCGCTCCGGCGGGGCGTGCTCGGTCCACATGTTCCCCTCGACGCCGAGCACATGCCGGGCCTGCTCCGGCGTGAGCTCCGCCGGCGTCGGCTCAAACGCGTAGACCTGCTCCAGCGGCACGTAGCCCATCCACACCGGCTCGCCCGGCAGCTCCGCCTGGGCGTAGTCGAGGTAGCAGTTGCTCGTCGGCGAGGCGATAACGTCGTGGTCCGCCGTGGCAGCGGCGATCGCCCCCTGCATCCCTCGCCACGACTGCACCGTCGCTCCCGGCGGCAGGCCACCTTCGAGAATTTCGTCCCACCCGATCAGCCGGCGGCCGTGGCTGGCGAGGTAGCGTTCGATCCGCCGAATGAAGTAGCTTTGCAGCTCGTGCTCGTCGGCCAGCCCCTCGGCCTTGATCCGGGCCTGGCACTTGGGGCACGCCGCCCAGCGGTCCTTCGGGCACTCGTCGCCGCCGACGTGGATGAATTCGGACGGGAACAGGGCGAGCACCTCGTCGAGCACGCCTTCGAGGATCTCGAACGTCTGCTCGTTGCCGGCGCAATACACGTCGGGGAACACGCCCCACGTCGTGGCGACCTCGAACGGCCCGCCGGTGCACGACAGCTCGGGATACGCGGCGAGGGCGGCCATGCTGTGCCCGGGCATTTCGATCTCGGGCACGATGGTGACGTAGCGGCCGGCGGCGTAGGCGACGATGTCGCGGATCTCGTCCTGGCTGTAGAACCCGCCGTAGCGCTCATCGCCAGTGCCACGCCACGCGCCGACCTCGGTCAGCCGCGGGTAGCGTTTGATCTCGATGCGCCAGCCCTGGTCCTCGGTCAGGTGCCAGTGCAGCACGTTCATCTTGTGGTAGGCGAGCAGGTCGATGTAGCGCTTGACCATTTCCGGCGGAACGAAATGCCGCCCGCAATCGAGCAGCAGGCCCCGCCAACGAAAGCGCGGATGATCGACGATGTTGACGACGGGCAGCGTCCACGTCGCCGGCTCGCCGTCGCCGCTGCGCAGCAACTGGCGTAACGTCTGCACGCCGCGGAAGAGCCCCTCGGCCGCGGTGGCAGCGAGCGTCGCCCGCTCGGGCGTGACGATCAGGCGATAGGCTTCCTTGCCGAGGGCGGTCGCGTCCGGATCGACGATGAACACGATGTCGCCGGTCGCCGGCCCGGCCTCGGACCGCGTGCGCACAGGCAGCTCGCGGCCGATGCGCTGTTTCAAACACTCGGCGAGGTACGCGGCGACGCCGGCCGCATCGTCGCCGCCATTGAGAATGACGATGGCGGCGTTGTCGCCGAGCGTGAACGTCCCGGCTGAGACGTCCATGCTCGCCGGCCGCGGAATGACGGATGGCGTGGCGAGATCGCCGGCGAATGCGGAGGCACCGGTCAGCGTGAGCGACAGCACGGTGAGCACCTTTGCAGCGGACATGGCAATCCTCGTCTCATGACTGGTCATCCGCATTACCGCTCGCCGCCGGCGCAGCGGTGCGGCCTGTGAGCAGCAGGCCGGTCAGGGCGACAGTGGCCACGGCGAACACTGCGGTCAGCACGGCCGCCGGCACGTGGTCGCCATAGATCCAGTAGCCGGTGCCAAACAGGGCGCTGTAGATCGCCAGGCAGCCGACGACCATGCACAGAATGCCGCGTGGTAGATTGGCGTGGCCGCGCTCGGCGCCGGTGATGGGCTCGCCGTCGCGCTCGGCGTCGGCGATGACCTTGCGCCAGCCAGGGCCGCCGGGGCGGATGAGCTTGCAGAAACTGCGCAGCGTGCGCGGGTCGTCGGGCGGTGTGACGGCCGTCACCAGAAGCCAGGCCACGGTCGTGATGCCGACACCGATGATCAGTTGTTGCCAAGCGGCCAGTCCCTCCGGCGCGGCGACCTGCATGTACACGGCGACGGCGAAGGACACGACCATCGCCGTCAATTCACTGTACGGATTGATGCGCCACCAGAACCAGCGCAGGATGAACAGCAGGCCCGTACCGGCGCCGATCTGGAGCAGAATCTCGAACGCTTGCAGGGCGCTTTCCAGCCACAGGGCCAGCGCCCCGGCGACGATCATCAACAACACCGTCGTCGCGCGGCCGACCCAGACAAGCTGCCGCTGCCCGGCCTGCGGGCTGACGAAGCGTTTCCAGACGTCGTTGACGACGTAGCTCGAACCCCAGTTGAGGTGCGTCGAGATCGTGGACATGTACGCCGCAATCAGCGACGCCACGACCAGCCCGAGCAACCCATGCGGCAGGAAGGTGAGCATCGCCGGATAGGCCAGGTCGTGGCCGAGCTTGTCGAGCTGCGTCTTGGGAAAGGCGCGGTGGATGGCCGTGAGGCCCTTCTCCTGGACCTTGAGCGTTTCGATCTGCTCGCACACCACCGGGTCGACCGACGCCGGGTCCTTCGACCACTGCGCGACGAGCGGGCTCAACTCCGGATCACCCAACGCGGCTTTGGCCGCCTTGCGGTCGGCGGCGGAATCGAGCGGGAAGATCACGAGTGAGCAGAGTGCCACGAGAATCCACGGCCACGGACGCAGGGCGTAGTGGGCGGCGTTGAAGAACAGCGTGGCGCCGACGGCGTGTCGCTCATCGCGTGCGGCCAGCATGCGCTGGGCAACGTACCCGCCGCCGCCTGGCTCCGAACCCGGATACCACACGCTCCACCACTGCACGGCCAGTGGCACGATGAACACGGCGACCAGCGTGTTCATGTTGCTCGATCCGTCCGGCTGCTTCAGCGGCGGCAGGATAGAGAGCTTGCCCGCAACGTGCTCGCTGCCCAGCAGGCCGGCCAGCCCCCCTACCTCAGGCTGCCCCAAAGCCACGAACGCCGCCGCCACCGCTCCGATCATGGCGATGGCGAAGAGCAGGAAGTCCGTGAGCACAACGGCCCGCAGCCCGCCCAGGGCGCTGAAGACCACCGTCACCACCGAGGCCAGTACGATCGTCTGCGCCGGCGAGAAATCGAGCATCACTCGCCCGATCTTGATCGCCGCCAGCGACACCGTGGCCATGATGCAGATGTTGAAGAACACGCCCAAGTACAGGGCCCGGAACCCGCGCAGGAACGCCGCCGGCTTGCTGGAGTAGCGCAGTTCGTAGAACTCGATGTCGGTCGTCACGCCCGACCGCCGCCACAGCCGCGCGTACACGAACACGGTCAGCATGCCCGTGAGCAGAAACGCCCACCAGGCCCAGTTCCCGGCGACGCCGTTCTGCCGGACGATATCGGTGACGAGGTTCGGCGTATCCGTCGAGAACGTCGTGGCCACCATCGAGATGCCCAGCAGCCACCAGGGCATCATCCGCCCGGAAAGAAAGAACTCCGACACGTTGCGGCCCGCCCGCCGGGCGACCAGCAAGCCAATCACCAGACTCACGCTGAAGAAGGCGACGACGATCGTCCAGTCGAGATGGTCAAGCTGCATACTGCCGTCCTCGTCAGCACAAGGCCCCGACTCCTCTCACTTGCCGACGCAATACGCCGCACACCGGCGAATCAGCGGCTCGCCGACCGCCTGCGTCACGCGCAGCCGAATCGCCGACACCTCGCACAACTCGAAGCGGTCCATGCGTTTGTGGCCGATCGCGCTGCCCTCGGCCAGCACCTGCCACTCGTCCCCGACACGTCCCTCAATGACGTACGCCCGCACGCGTTCGCCGCCGGCGATGTCCTCCTGCATAACCACGTGATCCACCTTGGTCGGTTTGCCGAAGGTGAGCTCCAGCGTTTCACCCTTGCCGGCGGCTTCCGCCAGGCTCTTTCCGAAGCGCTGGCGCAACTCCGCCCCAAACTCGGCCCCGCGGCGAACGTCCGCCTCCGGGATCAGGCCGGTCGTATCCGGCGTGTGGTTGACCAGCAGCACCGCCCCGCGGCCGACGGACTTGTAGTACATGTCCATGAGCTGATCCACGGTCTTGAGCGTTTCGGCGTTGTCGCGCCGCCAGAACCACGTGTTGCGCATCCGTGCGTCGCATTCATTCGGCAGCCACACCGTCCCGGCGGGATCGCCGTCGGCCGCGGTGGCCGTGCCCGTGCGGGCCGCCTCCGCCGAGACCGAATTCCACGCGGGATACGGGGCGACGCCGTCCTCGTTGCCGACCCAACGAATCGTCGCCTGCGGGCCCTGGAACACCATCGCGTCCGGCGCGTACTTCTTCAGAATGTCCGCCACCGGCACGACAATACTGCCGTCGAACCAGACCTCGTACATTGGGCCGTACCGGCTCAACACCTCGGTGAGCTGCCGGCGGTAGACCTCGTTGTACGCCTGCTGCTCCGCCTCCGTTTCGCAGCGTCCGCCGCCGCCGGCGCCGTGCCGACGATCCGTCGGCGAGATGTACACGCCCAGCTTCATGTCCCACCGGCGGCACGAATCGGCGAGGTCGGCCAGCACGTCGCCCTGCCCGTCGCGCCAGGGCGTGCTCTTGACGCTGTAGTCGGTCGTCTCCGTCGGCCACAGGCAGAAGCCGCCGGCGTGCTTGGCGACAATGATGATGTACTGCGCCCCCATGACCTTGGCGGCGTGCACCCACTGATCGGTGTTCAGCTCCGCCGGGTTGAACCGCTCCAGTGGCAGCGCGAGGTCGTCGTATTCGCGGTCGAGCCAGGTGTTCGGCGCGAAGTGAATGAACATGCCCAGTTCGCAGTCCTGCCAGGCGATCTGCGCCGGCGTCGGTCGAGCCAACCCGGGCACGCCTGTCGACTGGGCTTCGCTCGATGCCGGCGCGCTGAGCGCCGCATCGGGGATGCGCTCTCGCGGAATGCCCGGCCCCGCCCACCAGACTTCCAGTGCGTCATCGCCCGTCCGCTCGAAGAACGTCACCGTGATCGGGTGCAGGCCGGCGGCAAGGGCAATCTGGCCGCTGCGCTCGAACGCACTGTGCGGGCCGTCGTTGTTCACCACCAACTGGTCGCCGATGTACAGCCGGCTGCCGTCGTCGGAGACGGTCGAGAAGGTGTACACGCCGTCGTCGGGCACGGCCACGTAGCCGCGGTAGCGGAACGCGAAGCCGTCCGGCCGATTGCGCGGCGCGTACGTGAAGTTATCCACACGTCCCGTCTTGACTGCGTTCAGCGTGTCGAAGTCGGGCAGCACATCCCACTTGCCCTCGTAATACTCGTACTGCAGGCCGGACGTCGCGCCGGCCTCCGTCTCCGCCGGCCGGGGCTCGACCTTCGTAAACGTGGCCCGGGCAGCACCGCTGACCGGCTGACCATCGCGGAAGTGCTGCGCCACGACCGTGCACGTCTCGGCGATGAATACCGGGCCACCGACGACCGGCGAGTCGGCCGTCGGCAGCGAACCGTCGAGTGTGTAACGAATCTCGACGTCGCGGCTGCCGGGCTCGATCACCACCGCCAGTGCATCCACGAAGATGTCCGCTTCGGTGGCGATGGTCGGCGGTTCGATCACGCGGGGACCATCCCAGATCTGCAGAACCACGACGCTGTCGATCGGATCGGGCGCTTCGCGCGGCACGTCGATCACCAACGCACCCGCCTCGCGGCTCACCTCCAGCGGCGGACCCTGCGGATCGGCGAGCAGGCGGACGACGAACGGCTCGTTCTGGAGACCGGGCACAACGAGCTTGCCATCCTTCGGCCAATCGAAGACGTGCAGATACACGAAGCACTTCAGACGCCGCGTGGGCAAGCATCTCATTGTGCACCGCCCCCACGGCAGGTGCTTGAACGGGCTGGCCGTCGTGCCGTAGATCGACTCGCCGTTGACCTTCATCCATGCCCCGATCTCGCGCAGGCGCTCGACGGCCTCCGGCGGGAACGTGCCGTCGGCCCGCGGCCCCACGTTGAGCAGGAAGTTGCCGCCCTTCGAGGCGATGTCGACCAGCTTGCGGATCAGGTCGGCGGTGGACTTCCAGTTGTGGTCGTACGCGTTGTAGCCCCAGTGGTTGTTCATCGTCATGCAGGTTTCCCAGTCGACGCCGGGCAGACCGGTCGCGGGAATTGCCTGCTCGGGCGTGCCGAAATCGCCGGCGAAGCGCTCATCCGTGGTCATGCCGGCCATGCCCGCCCGCCCCTTGTCGACGCGGTTATTGACGATGATGTCGGGTTGCAGCTCGCGCACGTAGCGATACAGGTCGAGGCCACGCTCGTGGTTCCACGTATTCTCCCACTCGCCGTCGAACCACATCACGCCGATGGGACCGTACTTCGTCAGCAGCTCGCGCACCTCGCTCTTGAGATACGTGACGAAGCGGTCGAAGTCGGCCCCCTCCGCCGACCGTTGCTCCCACCCGCGCCGCGGCAGGTAGTCCGGGTGATGCCAGTCCATGATCGAGTGGTACCAGCACATCTTCAGCCCGGCGGCCCGGCAGGCGTCGGAGAGCTCCTTCATGATGTCCCGCCTGAACGGCGTGGACATCACGTCGTAGTCCGTGTACGCCGAGTCGAACAGGCAGAAGCCGTCGTGATGTTTCGAAGTGATCACGATGTACTTCATGCCGGCGTCCTGGGCCATGCGTACCCACTCCGTCGCGTCGAACTGCACCGGGTTGAACTCGCTGCGGAACTGCTCGTAGCGCTCCACGGGAATGTGGGCGGTGTTCATGATCCACTCGGCGTGGTTCGTGTTGTCGCCCCAGCGCCCCGCGGGAATGGCGTACAACCCCCAGTGAATGAACATGCCGAAGCGGGCCTCCCGCCACCAGGCCATGCGGGCGTCCCGCTCGGCGCGTGTCTCGGTGGGCATGCTCGGCACCTCACTCTTCGTCGTCTGCGCCCGGCACAATCCGCCGGCCAGCAGCAGAAACGCCATCGCCAGCCACCATCGCTTGCTCATCACGCTGCACTCCCGCTCAGCCCATGGCCCCGTTGGCAATCGCCAGCACGTGCTCCGGCGTTCCGCCGCAGGCACCCTCGCCGTAGACCATCCGCCGACACGACGGCTTGGACGCGAAACCGCGCGCCGTCAGCAACTCGATTGCTTCACGATTCACCGCGGGCACGCCGGCCAGAATCGGCGCGTCCGCGAACTCGCTTACCACGGTGTCGATCAACGCTTCAGCCGCCGCCGGCGTCGTGGCCACGCCCGGCCCCAGCCGTACGCCGTGCTGCGACGCACTGGTGATGACATAGCTCGCGACGCTCCCGCCGTCCGGCACCCACCAGGCGCCGTGCCCATCCTGCAACAGCCGACTGAGCAGCCGGCCGCGGTCATCGCCGAAATGCTCAGCGTCGAACTCCGCCACAGTCCGTAGCGAAGGCCCCAGCAGACGCTCCGCCGGCGCATTCTCCGCCGTCGGCGGCTCACGCCAGCCCTCCAGCCGAAACCGCAACGACTCAAACTCGTCCCGAAACCCCAGCCGCTGATAGAGACTCACGCCCAGCGGGACCGCCTCCAGCCGAAGCGTGCGCACGCCCTGCTGTGCCAGGTGGTCCATCGCCCGGCGCATCAACTGTTCGCCGACGCCCTGCCGCCGGCAGTCCGGCTCGACGATCAGGTTACCCACCCAGCCGGTCTCGCGATGCCGCGTCGTGGTCACCAGCCCCGCAGGCCGCCCCTCACACTCGGCGATGAAGTTCCCCTCGCGATCCAGTGCCAGGCAGAAGTGGAACACGCTCGCCGGTGTGTCCCACCCTTCACGAGCCGTCTGCTTCACGGCGAAATCAACGTCATGGGGTCCCAGCAGGCGAATGGTGACATTCATGATCGAGCAGTATCCTCACTCCGGCGACGATTGGAAAGCCCGCACGCCGAAAGCCCGCCGGCCGCCCTGCCGCCCAGTTGACACCTCCCCGCCGATGGGGCATACAGAGGCGTCCGTCTCGCGGATGCGGGCGGCTCGTCCGGCAGCGCGTGCTGCCGCGAGTCCGTACCGACGACGCTCTGCCCCGAATGCATCTGATGACAACAGCCGACAACACGAGCCGCCAAACGCCGGCCAAACTGCTGCTCTGTAGCGCCGGCGGCGCCGCGGTCGGGATGAGCCTTGTGCTGCATATGCTTGCGCCATCGCTGACCGGCCGGCTCGGCATCTGGCTGGTGGCGGCGGGAGCGGCGGTCGTGCTCGGCATCGCCGGCTGGTTCGTGGGTGCGCGTCTCTGGCGGCGGTCGGCGGCCGGTGGCAGCCCCTGGTGGATTCTGGCAACCGCAGCGGCCCTGCTCATCGGTGCCGTTCTCGTGCTGGCCATCCCGCTGCCTGTCTCCGGGCGAGCAACCGCCGGCGAGACGTACGGTGCACCGGCTCGCGCCGGGCTCTTCCTCCTCGACGCCGTCGCCCTCGCCGCCCTGGTCACGCTGCTTGTCACGCTGCTGGCCCGCCGCGGCAAACCCAGAGAACAGACGCCGCGCGTGTCCTGGTGGGCACCGCTGATGTACGCCCTGCCCTGCGCCGCCGTCTGGCTCCTCTGGTGGCTGGCGTTCTGGCCGGGCGTGATGTCCGCCGACTCGCTCTGGCAATGGTCGCAGGCCACGCACGAGCGCTTCAACGACTGGCACCCGGCCTGCCACACCATGCTCATCTGGCTCATTCGCCAATGGTGGTCGTCGCCCGCCGCCGTCGGCCTCGTGCAGATCATCGCCCTCAGCCTCACTTGCGGCTGGGGATTGGCGACACTGCGCCGCGCCGGTGTGCCCCGCACCGCCGTCTGGTTCGCCAGCGCCCTGCTCGCCCTGGCCCCTGGCAACGACGTGCTGGTGATCACGCTCTGGAAAGACGTGGCCTACGGCATCACGATTCTGGCGCTGACGGTGCTCGTCCTGCGCTACGTGCTCTCCCGCGGCGGCGTCCTGGCACGCTGGTGGCACTGGCCGGCGGCGGGCGTGCTGACCGCCCTCACCGCCCTGGTGCGACACAACGGTCCACCGGCCGCCTTCGCCACGATCTTCTCGCTCGCATTCGCCTATCCACGCCGCTGGCTGGCCGTGCTCGTCATTCTGGCGATCGGCGTCGGCGGCTGGTACGCGCGTGAGCCGCTGTACGACAAGGTCGGCGTAGACCGCGAGAAACGCGGGGAGGGGCTGGCCGGGATTCTGCTGCACCAGGTGGCCGCCCACGTCGCCGCCGGCACCCCGCTCACCCCCGAGGAGCACGAGTTTCTCAGCACGATCCACCCGCTCGATACCAAGTGGGCCTACACGCCGTACCGGGCCTCGGTGAGCCTGCACGACGGCCGCGTGCAGTTGAACACGCTGTCCACCGAGCGCGACCGTTTCTTCCAGCTCTGGGGCGACCTGCTGCAACGCAACCCGTCGGTGAACGCACATCACATGCTGTGTGCCAGTTCGCTCATCTGGCGGATCACGCCGCCGCCTGACGCGATGTGGCTCGGCGGCCGCATCAGCATCGCCGGCGACGGCACGATCACGCACATCGGCCACGGCAATCCGGACCTGGTGCAGGACACGAAGCTGTCGGCCATCCAGCCGGCGCTGGCCCGCTGGGTCGTCCGCTCGCAGAAGCCGGACTTGGTCTGGCTGTTGTGGGGGACGGGCCTGTTCCTGTACGTCGGAGTGGCCGCCGGGCTGGTAGCGGCCTTTCGGCGGCGCGATTGGCGGCTGCTGGTGGTGCTGCTGCCTACGCTCGTGCACTGCGCGGTTCTGGTGCCGCTGCTGCCGATCCAGGACTTCCGCTATCAGTACCCAGTCTACCTGACGGGCCTGATGCTTTGGCCGCTGGCGCTGTGCACAAGAACCCCGCCGAGAGAACAGCCCCCGGGTGAGGCGAACGTCCCGTCCGCGTAGGACGGGCTCGGCGTGCTATCCGTATCGCCGACTGCTGGGCAGGTTGAAGAGCTGGTGCGACTCGCGCGGGGGTTCGGTGTGTCGGTCGCGCAACAGGACGTTGCCGAAATCCCCGCCGGGATCGACCGCGTCGACCGGTTTGCTGACCACGGTCGGCGTCGCTTGATTCGCGGGCGGTGTGGCCGATTCGCCCGACGGCGGCGGTGAGAACCGCCCCGTCACCGCCTCAATCAGATATCGCGGCCGCCGGCGAGCCTCATCGAGCGTCCGCCACAGATACTCACCCAGCACACCCATCATCAGCATCTGCACGCCACCGAGGCACAACACCGTCACCATCGTCGACGTCCAGCCCTGCGGCGGATTACCGGCCAGCGCGTTAACGACCAGCACGCCGGCGTAGACGAACCCCAGCACCGCCACCAGCACGCCCACGTACACCATCAGCCGGATCGGCAGATACGTGAACGCGGTCACCGAATCGACGACGAGCTTGAGCTTCTTCCGCAGCGTCCAGCCCGACTGCCCGTGAGCCCGGCTCTTCTTGTCGTACTGAATACTGTCCTGCGGGAAGCCCATCCACGTGAGCAGCACGAGCAGGCTGACGTGGCTCTCCTGGAACTGCCGCAACGCCTCGATCACCATACGGTCGATCAGGAAGAAATCCGCCCCGGTCGGCGGCAACTCCCGAATCCCCACAACCCGCCGCATCAAGAAGTAGTACAGTCGCGCGAACCCGACCGTCGACGCCGTCTCCCCCTCGCGCTGCCGGCGAACGGCCCACACCACGCGGGCCCCGCCGCGCCAACGCTCCAGCAACTCAGGAATGGTCTCCGGCGGGTCCTGGAGATCGGCGGCCATGACCACCGCAGCATCGCCGGCAGCATGATGCAGGCCGCACATGATCGCCGTATGCGAGCCGGCGTTGCGGGCGAAGAGGATGCCGCGCACGCGCGGGTCTCGCCGGGCCAGGTCGGACACGACGTCGAACGTCCCGTCGCGTGAGTGATCGTCGATCACCAGCCATTCCCAGTCCACACCCGCCGCGCCCAGCACCGTCTGCAACCGCTCGTGCAGCAGCGGCAGATTCTTCGACTCGTTGTACGCCGGAGTGATGATCGTCAACTGCGGCCGGCGGATAGCATCCGCCGGTCCGGGCGACGTTCGCGTGTCTTCCGGGCTGGTGCTCATGCGTCGTGTCCTCTCGCGCCGACCGCGGCCACGCCGGCCCGGCAGGCTTCGTGCAGCTCCGCCACCACGCGCTGCTGCTGTGCCGCGGTCATCTCGTGGAACAGCGGCAGGATGATGCAACGGTCCTGGGCAGCCTCGCTCTCGGCCAGCCGCCGGCAGGTTCCCTCGGCACAGTCGCACGGCGTTTCCTGCGGCCCGCACGACCACGTGCCCCGCGGATAGGCGCTCTCGCGGTGGCTGCACATGACCCCGCGCCGCGTGGCCACGCCCGCATCGAGCATCTGCTGCATCACCTCGACCTGGTCGCAGCCGTTCGGCAGACGCACGCAGTAGCTCTGCCAGTTGCTGCGGGCCCACGGCGGCTCGACCGGCAGCCCGAGCCCCGGGATCACCGCCAGCCGCTCGTGATACACCGCAGCCAGCTCCCGCCGGCGAGCAATGATCTCGTCCAGCCGCCGAAGCTGCTGCCGACCGACGGCGGCCTGAATGTCCGTCAGGCGATAGTTGAATCCCGCCTCGGGATACGTCTCGAAGATGACCTGCGACGACTTGTGCCGCACCGCATCGGACACGCTCATGCCCTGGTGCCGCAACAGGCGGAAACGGGCGTCGTACTCGGCGTTGGCGGTCGTCAGCATGCCGCCGTCGCCCGTGGTCAGCAGTTTGCGCGGGTGGAACGAGAAGCAGGCCACGTCGCCGCGCGGCCGGCCGATGCGCTCCCAACTCCCCTGCCAGCGGATCTCGCTACCGATGGCGCAAGCCGCATCTTCGACGACGGGCAGCTTGTGCCGGGCGGCGATCTCCAGAATCGCCGGCAGATCGCACGGCATGCCCATCTGATGCACGGCGAGAATCGCCCGCGTCTTCGGGCCGATCGCCGCGGACAGCCGCCGCGGGTCGAGGTTGAACGTCCCCGGCTCGATGTCGACGAAAACCGGAATCGCCCCGCAATACCGAATCGCGTTCGCGCCGGCGATGAACGAGTGGCTGGCCGTCACGACCTCGTCGCCCGGCTGTACACCGACCGCCAGCAGCGCCAGGTGCAGCGCGGTCGTGCAGCTCGACACGGCACACGCGTGCGTCGCCCCGATCGCCTCGGCGAACTCACGCTCGAACGCGGCCACCTGCGGCCCCTGCGTCACCCAGCCCGAGCGAATGACCTCGCCGGCGGCGGCGGCTTCGGCGTCGTCGAGCCAGGGGCGGGCCACCGGGATGAAATCGGGTTGCGGGCTCATCGGGCCTCACTCGCAGGTTGCTGCCAGGCGCGAACGACTTCGTTTTCGAGCAGCGTCTCGGGCGTCACGCCGAGCGACTCGTACCATTTCTTCAGCCGCGTCAGCCCCTCACGCAAACCGATCTCGGGCGTGAAGCCGACCAGTTCGCGGGCCCGCGTCGTGTCCGCGTACAGCCGCAGGACGTCGCCCGGCCGAGGGGCATCGTGCTGCAACTCGGCGTCGGGGCGTCCCACCGCCGCCGCCACCTCGCCGGCCAGTTCGTTGATGCTGATCTCGCGGCCGAAGCCGATGTTGAGCGTCTGCCCGATGGCGGCGCCGCAATCGGCCACGGCCCTGATGCCGCGAGCCGTGTCGCTGACGAACGTGAAATCGCGCGTCTGCGTCCCGTCGCCGAAGGCGATCATCGGCCGCCCCGCCCAGCAGCGCAGCAGGAACTTCGGTATGACCTCGCCGCTGTCGCCCTCGTGGTGGGATCGCGGGCCGTAGGCGTTGAACGGCCGGACGACGACCGTCGCATAGTCGTACGTCCGATGAAACGCCCGCGTGTAGCACTCGCCCGCCAACTTCGACGAGCCGTACACCGTCATCGGGAACGTCGGGTGCTCCTCGGTCATGGGCACGTGCTGCGCGGTGCCGTACACCTCCGAGCTCGACACGTACACGAACCGCCGAACGCCGTGCCGCCGGGCGGCGAGCAGCAGATCGAGCGTGCCGCGGGCGTTCACCTCATGGTTTTCGAGCGGAGCGTGGATCGAGTGCCGCACGCCGAGACAGGCCAGATGGAACACCGTGTCCACCTCGTCCATCAGCGCCTCGACCCGCTCGCGGTCGCGGATATCCACCACGTGCAGCGCCACGCGGCTGGTGGGCAGGTCGGCGAGGTTCTCCCGCCGACCGTTGACGAGGTTGTCCACGACGACAACCTGGGCTTCACTGGCGGCAAGCTGGCGGACCAGCTCCGAGCCGATGAAGCCCGCTCCGCCGGTCACGAGCACCTTTCGCGTCTGGTTACTCATCGGGCGTGGTTCTCCGAGTGCTGGGCGAGCAGGTCTTCGAGTCGGCGGAGGCGCTCATGCAGAGCCGGCAGGCTCAGACCAAGCCGGTCGCGGATCGACGTTATCACGGTCGCCGCGGCAACCGGATCGCCGCCGGCCACCTGCACCTCTTCCAGGCGCAGCACGCCGTCGCCGGTGAGCACGTCCACCGTGCCGTGCTCGCGCGAGATGCCGACCACGGCGCCAGGGACGCGGCCGGCGTACGTCGGTGCGTCGGCCAGCGGACGGGCTCGCCATACGTACAGCCGCCGCCCGTCGTGGTATGTGAACGCCCCGGGATAGGGCCGGGTCAGCGCCCGCACCTGGTTGTATACCCGCGCCGTCGGCGCGGACCAGTCGATCAACCCATCTTCCGGCGTGCGCGGACAGCACCACGTCGCCGCTGATTCGTCCTGGGCAATCCGGGGCAATTCGCCGGCCAGCAACGTTTGGTGCGCCGCACACACCAGCCGCACCGTCGCCGCACAGACACGCTCGTACACCTGTGGCGCCGTGTCGTCCGGGCCGATGGGCACGCGTTCCTGCGAGACGATGTCGCCGGCGTCGGTCCGCTCGCTCAGGCAGAAGAGCGTCACACCCGTGTGATCGGCGCCGTTGAGCAGCGCCCAGTTCAGCGGGGCAAACCCCCGATTCGCCGGCAGCAGCGAATCGTGCACCGCCAGCGTCCCCCGCGGCGGCACCTCGTACACCTCCGGCGGGATCACCACGCGGCAGCCGACGACGAACGCGACATCCGGCCGCAAGTCGTCACGGAGCAGCGCGGCGTAATCGCGGTCCTTCAGCCAGCGTGTTTCGTAGCACGGCGCACCGGCCTGGGCGGCCAGGCTGCGCATCGGCTCCTCGTAGCGTTCGGTCTCATGCGCGTGTTGTTCGAGGCTGATCACGCCGCACACGTCCGCGTGCTGCGCGAGCAGGGCCGCCAGCGCGGCGTGACCGCGCCGAGTGCCGCCGATGAACAGGGTGCGCATCGCTACCCTCCGCGGATGACCTCGACCACGTGCCGGACGGCCTTCTCGCTCAACTCGGCGAACATGGGCAGCGAGAGCTCCTCGCGGGCCACGCGCTCGGAGACGGGGAAGTCGCCCGCCTTGTACCCCAGGTCCGCGTGGAACCCCTGAAGGTGCGCGGGGATCGGGTAATGCAGGTTCGTGCCGATCTCGGCGGCCTGGAGACGCGATATCAGCGCCTCCCGCTCCGGCGTGCAGATGCCGTAGACGTGGTACACGTGCCGGGAGTAGTCCATCTCCTTCGGCGGAACCACGCCGCTGTCGGCCAGCAGCTTTGTGTAGAGCGCAGCGTGCGACCGCCGGGCCTCGGTCCAGGCCTCCAGCCGCCGCAGCTTCACCCGCAGCACCGCCCCCTGGAAGCCGTCCATGCGGTAGTTGTAGCCGGGCAGCTCGTGGTGATGCTTGCGGGCCTGACCCCAGTCACGCATCTTGCGGATCATCGCGGCGTGGTCGTCGTTGTTGGTCACGACGCACCCACCCTCGCCGTACGCCCCGAGGTTCTTGCCCGGGTAGAAGCTGAAGCAGCCGATGTCCCCCATGCTGCCGGCGGGGCGGTCGCGATAGCGGGCCCCGTGGGCCTGGGCGGCGTCCTCGATCACCGCCAGCTTGTGCCGGCGGGCCGTCGCCAGGATCGGGTCCATGTCGGCCGGCTGCCCGTACAGGTGCACGGGCATGATGGCCTTCGTGCGGGGCGTGATCGCCGCTTCGAGCTGACCCGGATCCATCGTGTACGAAACCGGGTCGATGTCCACAAACACCGGCCGGGCCTGGGCATAGCGAATGGCAGCCACCGTGGCCACGAACGTATGCGGTACGGTGATAACCTCGTCGCCGGGCTGAATCCCCGCCGCCAGCAGGGCCAGGTGCAGGGCGCTGGTACCCGAGTTCACGGCGATGGCGTGCGTCGTGCCGCAATGGGTGGCGAACTCACGTTCGAACGCGGCCACCTCGTCGCCGAGGACGAACTGGCAGCTCTCCAGCACGCGGCCGAGAGCCTGCTGCACGTCATCCTTGATTTCCTGGTACTGCGCCTTCAGGTCGAGAAAGGGCACTTTCATGATGCTTCCCTGCCGCCGTTCCCCCGGCCGACGAAGACCGACTTCCTGCTCACAACGGATTCACCGCGCGCACATTTGCCGCGGTCGATTATGCGTGCGCCCTCACGGACTGTCAACGAAGCCTGGCGCCGCCGGTCACAGCTCGATCGGCCGGCCGTTGTCCCGGATCGACTGCGACGCCGCTTCGAGAATGCGCACGACGCGCAACCCGGCCTGGCCGTCGGTCTCGGGCGTCTTGCTCTGCTCGATGCACTCGACGAAATGCGCCGCCTCGGTGCGCAAAGCCTCCATCTGCGGCACCTTCGGACACCACATGTCGCCTGTGCGGTAGCTGATGAGGTGCTTGTGGACCTCCTCCGGATCCTTCGAGATCGTCACGCCCTTGTCGTACACCTTGACCTTCTCGCTCGGCTCGAGATCGTCATAGACGATCATCTTCTCGCTGCCGCCGATGACCGTTCGGCGGAGCTTGACCGGAGCGAGCCAGTTGACGTGCACGTGGGCGATGAGCGGCCCCTCGAAGAAGACGGTCAGGAAGGCCGTGTTCTCCGGTTCGCCGGGGATGTGGCTGATGCCCGTCGCTGACACGGCCCGCGCCCGGTGCGGCAGCAGGTAGTCCATGATGGACAGGTCGTGCACGGCGAGATCCCAGACGACGTTGATGTCATGCTGGAACAGGCCGAGGTTGATGCGCGACGAGTCGTAGTAATAGACCTGCCCGAACTGCCCGCCGGCGATGATCTCGTGGATCTTTCGCACGGCGCCGGTGTAGATGAACGTGTGGTCCACCATGCACACCCGCTTGCGCCGGTCGGCCTCTTCGACCAGCCGGGCCGCCTCTTCGGCGCTGCCGGTCAGCGGCTTCTCGACAAGCAGGTGCTTGCCGGCGGCCAGGGCCTGCATCGCGAGGTCAAAGTGCGACGAGACGGGCGTGGCGATCAGCACGGCGTCGATCCGCTTGTCGGCCAGCACCTCGGCGTACTCGGTCGTCACCTGCACGGTCGGGTAGCGGACGCGCACCGACTCCAGCCGCTCCGGCCGCGCGTCGCAGACCGTCACCACCTCGGCCGTGGGCAGCTCGTAGAAGTTGCGCACCAGGTTCGGCCCCCAGTAGCCGTAGCCGATCACTGCCACTCGTACCATGGATTCATCCTCCGGGGCCGCCGGCGACGCTGCGCCACCCGACCCATCTTGCCGGAAAGGCTCAGGCGCCCTTCTTTCGCCGGTCGCGCACGTCGCCGATGACGCGGGCCGGCACGCCGGCCACGATGGCGTGGTCGGGCACGTCGTGCGTCACCACCGCCCCGGCACCGATCAGGGCCCCGCAGCCGATGGTCACGCCGCCGAGAATCGTCGCGTTGCTCCCGATCGAGGCCCGGGCCCCCACCCGCGTCTCGATCAGCTCCCAGTCGGCGTCGGTTTGCAGGCTGCCGTCCTCGTTGACCGCCTGCGGATACGTATCGTTGATGAACATCACGCCGTGGCCGACGAAGACGCCGTCCTCGATCGTCACGCCCGAGCAGATGAACGTGTGACTCGAGACCTTGCAGTGGCGGCCGATGGTCGCGTCCCGCTGAATCTCGACGAACGTGCCGATGCGCGACCCATCGCCGATCCGACACCCGTACAGGTTCACCAGGTCCGGGTGGTGGATCTTGACGTCTTCGCCCAGCACGACCGAATCGGCGATCATCCGCGCGCTCCTGACCCCGTCACTCTCCACCGGGCTGGCTGGCCGGCGCCGACTGCGTCGCGGCCGGCTCGTACTCCACGATCTCGCGCACCGGCAGGGCCTCCCGCACGGCCACGTCCACCAGTGGTGCGCCGCGCTCGCCGATCTGCACGGCCAGCGGGAACGACACGACGTACTCCTCGCCGCTATCCCGCAGCACGTGCAGGTCGCGAATCAGGCGCACCTCGCCGTCGCGCCAGGTGAACACAAGCGTCGTCGCCGGATCGTGCGGCTTGTCCTGCACGATAATCCGGCCGGCGTTTTCAACGGCCGTCGGGACCTTGAAGCGGGTGCCCCAGTCGCGCGTGTACGGCACGGTGGCATACAGGTCATAGCGATGATACGCCGTTCGCAAAAGGGCCTCGGCCGCCCATTCGATCTCGAAGCCGCCGTGTAGCAGGTGATCCAGCGCCGGGTATTCCGGGAACGTTACCTGGTCGACCGCCAGCGGCACGACCCGCGCATCGTGCGGCAGGTCCTCGCTGCGGATCACCGCGGTCAGGTCGGCGAGTTGCCGCTGATCGAGCGCCGACCGCCGGGCGTAGGCCTCGGCGAAGCCTACCGTCACCAGCGTGTGCACTACGAACAGCACGCCCAGCAGGCAAAGCATGAAACCGCGGAATCCGTCGTGCCGCACGATCCGGGCGATGAGCCACAGCGCCGCCGCCGCCCCGACGGCCAGCAGCAGATAGGGCACGTACAACTGCCGCGATTCCACGTAGAGGAACGAGACCAGGCACAGCGGAAACAGCAGCACCACCAGCGCGCCCGCCAGGGCCGCGAGCATCGTAAGCACACCGACGTACCACGGCTGTGGCGGTTTGTCGCGCCGTGAGCGCCAGCCGATCGGCGTCAGCATGAGCCCGCCGCCGACGATCAGCATCGCCAGGCCGAGCCACGAGCCGCACACCTTCTCCAGGCCGATCACGGACCCTTCGCGCAGCATCGCCCGCGCCTGCCCCGTGACCAGCAACTCGGGCGCAAGCCGCAGAATCTCCTTGCACTGCCCGTAGATGATCGGCAGCGCCGTCACCAGCCCGCCGCGTGTGTTGATGTCCTTCGACTCGCCGTAGAGCCACAGAAAGCAGACGGCGCTGAGGAGCATCGGCCACAGGGGCACGAACACGGCCCGTCGCAGAATACGGTAACGCTCGGTCCGCTGCGGCTGCACGGCCAGGATGGCGCCGAACGCCACCAGCAGGCCCAGCACCCCAACGTGCTGCTCGACGATCAGCAGCGCCCCGAGGAAGGCCACGGTGCCGACCAGCCACCACACGGCCCCCGGCCGAACGCCCTCGATCACGAACAGAAAGGCGTGCAGGTACACCAGCGTGAACAGCGTCATCAGCAGGTAGTTGCCGCCCGTGGTCCAGAGCATCGCCTGGTGCATCGGCGCGCAGCTCAGGGCCAGCAGCACCGCGACCGTCGCCGCGAACCACGAGCGCAGCAGGCGATACGCCAGCCAGCCGATCAGCACCGCGTTCAGCGCCGCGGCCCCAGCGAACATGGCCCGCACCAATACCTCGTATCCGTCGGCGATGAGCAGAACCGAGTTGCGGGCGAGCATGTAGCTCAGCCCGCGAGCCGTGGGCACGACGGTAAGAACGTAGAAGAACGTCTTGCGCGCCCCGGTCTCGGCGTCATGGCTGATGATGTAGTTGGCGTAGTCGTCGTTGTAGAACCCACGTTGCCAGACGAGGAAGTAGCCGAGCAGCGTCAGGAGCACGGCGCCGGCGATCCAGGTCCGTCGCCACGCCGGCTTTGGCTGCGCTGCAACCGCCGGCCGCGCTGGCGCAGCGCCGTCGACATCGCGGCCGGGCGCCGTCGGCGGCGTTTCCGGTGGCTGGTTTGGAACTTCTGGCATGGACTACCCTGGGGGCAGGCGACGCATCACCTGCCGACGCAATCCCGAGAAACTCACGTCTGTGTCTTGCTGGCCAGGCCCGCCGGCGGGACACCGCCCATTGTAGGTCGGTCGCAAGTGACGCGTCAATCGCGCTCCCCGCGCGGCGCGCCGGCAAGTTGACACTGTTGCGCGCCGCGCGGATAATCCGCCCACACAGGACGCATATGCTCGTGGGCAACGTGCCGCCGTTGGCCCGGTGTGCGGCCGGTGGCATTCCCCTGTGGAGGGGAAGCTGCGCCACGCAGGCGTGCGGCGCCGGGACGCCCGGGTGGCGTGGTGCGGTTGTCGGGCCGGCGGCCGAACGATTTCTCATAGCGCGCTCTCACTTAGCGCAAGCGGGCGTTGGCCAATGTCCCTGGATGACTCGCCGGCCGGCGATCAGAACGTCGCCATTGACGTGCGCCACGTCAGCAAGGCGTACCGCGTCTACGCCTGCCCCGCCGACCGCTTCAAGCAGGCCTTCGCCTGGGGCCGCCGCCAGTACTACCGCGAATTCATGGCCCTCGACGACGTGAACCTCCAGGTCCGTCGCGGCGAGATGGTCGGCATCATCGGCCGCAACGGCAGCGGCAAGAGCACCCTCCTCCAGATCATCGCCGGCACCCTGGCCGCCACCCGCGGCGAGATCACCGTCGCCGGCCGCGTCGCCGCCCTGCTCGAGCTCGGCTCCGGCTTCGACCACGAGGCCACCGGCGCCGAGAACATCTACATGAACGGCGCCCTGCTCGGTTTGCCCCGCGACGAGATCCAGGCCAAGTACGACGCCATCGTCCGCTTCGCCGACATCGGCGAGTTCGTCGACCAGCCCGTCAAGACCTACAGCAGCGGCATGGTCGTCCGCCTCGCCTTCGCCGTCGCAGCCCACGTCGACGCCCGCATCCTCATCGTCGATGAGGCCCTCGCCGTCGGCGACGCCCCGTTCCAGGCCAAGTGCTTCCGCCGCATCGAGCGCCTCCGCGACGACGGTGTCACCATCCTCCTGGCCACGCACGACACGACCGCCGTGTCCGAGCTGTGCGACCGGGCCCTGCTCCTCGACCACGGCCGCATGATCCTGCTGGCCGACGGCAAGTCCGTCGCCGAGGAGTACTACCGCCGCGTCCGCGATATTCAGAAACAGGAAACGCGGGCCCCGGCCACCGCGGTACAACCCGCCGCCGCAGCGCCGACCCACGCCGCCACGCAGGACAACGGCCAGCTCGAACCTCTCGGCCCTTCACAGGGGACCCGCCTCGGTAACGGCCACGCCGAGATCTACGGCTTCGCCATCTACGACGACCGCGGCCGTCGCAGCCGCTCGCTCACCGCCCGCCGGCCGGCCCGCATCGTCGTCGGCGTACGCTTCCACGTCGACCTGCCCGAGCCGCACATCGGCGCCTGCCTGCGCGACGTGCAGGGCCGCATCCTCGTCGGCGGACACACGCTCTACGAGAACGTGCAGGTCGGCCCCGTTCGCGCCGGCCAGGAGATCACCGTCTCCTTCGAGCTGCCCATGCTGCTCAACCCGGGAAAGTACATGCTCATGTTCGGCGTCGCCGAGCACGACGGGCCGAGCGCCTGGCAGGACTGCGACATCTTCTTCGACTACTGCGAGGTTGAGGTCTGCGGCCCGGACCGCGCCTGGGGCCTGATCAACACGCCCGCCCGCGTCCACGTCGGCAAGGAGCAGTCCTTATGACCGACTCCGCCGCAACACCCGCCCGCCACGACGAGCGTGTCGATCCGCTGCACGCCGAGCCGGCCATGGCCGCCCAGAACTGGGTCCGTTACGACTGGGCCGCCCGCTTCCTGCCCGCCGGCCGCGTGCTGGACTGCGCCTGCGGCGTCGGCTACGGCAGTGCCATCCTCCGCGAGCGCGGCGCCGGCGAAGTCATCGCCATCGACAGTTGCCCCCAGACGCTCGCCGAGGCCCGCCGTCGCTACGGCCGCCCTGGCATCGAGTTCGTCCAGGCCGATGCCTTCGCCCTTCAGCCGGCGGAGCTGGGTGCATTCGACCTGATCGTCTGCCTCGAAACAGTCGAGCACGTGGCCGAGCCGCAGCGGCTGCTCGACGTCTTCGGCCACCTGCTCGCTCCCACCGGCCGACTGCTCGTCTCCGTGCCGAATGATGTCCACCTCGGCGGCGACAATCCGTACCACCTGTGGCGCGGAACCTTCGCCGAAGTGAGCGGCTGGCTCGCGCAGCGTTTCGCCCACGTCAGCGTCTACGCCCAGGTGCAGAACCTCGGCAGCGCCGTCTGGCCCCGCGCCGCCACCGAGCAGCGCACGCCCGACGAGCCCCCCGCCGATTCAACCGTCCGGCTGCTGGACACGCTAGCGATCGAGCGCAGCCAAGCGTTCCTTTTCGCCTGCGGGTCGTCGCCGCTGCCGCCGGTGGCTCCGGTCTCCGCCGAACTGCTTGACGGGCTGGGCTACGTGCGCGAGTTGGAAGAGGTGCGTGACAAGCTCTGGGCCGAGGCGCAGCGTCTGGCCGCCGGCTGGGAAGAGCAGAAGCGTTATATCGAGGGGCTGGAGAAGAAGCACCAGAAGGTGCTCGCGGAACTGGGCGAGCAGCGTGCGCTCGTCGAACGACAGGCCGCCCGCATCCACGAATTGGAAGCACAGCGGCCTCGCCGGTGAGGAGTACGGTCCGGTGCGTGTTTGGTTTCTGACTCCTGAATGGCCGGAACCCACGGGCGACATCGCCGCCTACACGGCGACACTCGCCCGTGCGCTCGGCGCCGCCGGCCACGAAGCGCTCATTCTCGCCCCCGCTCCGTCGCCCTGCGACCAGGAGCTGGCGCCGAACGTGCGTCTGATCGGCCTCGCTTCGGGAGAATCGCCGGCCGACGCACCGCAGCCGCAGCCGACCTCGGCGACCGGCCGCATCGACCTAGCCAGCGCCTGCCCGCAGATCTGTCCGGAAGTCGCCCGCAGCCACCACTTCGCCAACGAAGTGCTGCGACTGCTCACCGTCATGCCGGCCCCGGACGTGATCGAAGCCCCCGAGCGCGACGCCCTGCTTTACTACCTCTTGCAGCGCAAGCTCACCGAGCGCGGCCCGCTCCGCAGCATCCCCATCATCGTTCGCCTGCACGGCGGCCGCTACGACCTGACCCTGGCAAACCAGGGGCCCTGCTACCGCTTCCCGGCGTACTGGGTCGGGCAGATGGAGCGGTTCTGCGCCGTCGCGGCCGACGCCCTGCTGAGCACGACGCACGTCCCGGGACGTGCCCTCGCGGCGGCGTTGGCACGGTCCATGCAGGTCGACGTCATCCCCCCGCTGGTGACCGCCTCCGAGGTCGGCCCGCTCAACCCCGCTCAGCCACTGGAGTTGCTGTGCCCCGGTCCGCTCGAATGGCGGCGCGGCGTCGTCGAACTCGTGCGAACTTGCGACCGGCTCTGGTCAGCGGGCCGGGAGTTCCGCCTCACGCTGCTCGGCGCCGACGGGCACTTCCCACCGCGCGACTGCATGATCAGCACGCTCATCGAGCGACGCCAGCAGACCTGGCTCGAACGCGGCCTGCTCACCGTCATCGCCGACCCGGACCCGGCCCTGCTCCGCGAGCATCTGCGCCAGGCCTGGGCCGTAGTGATCCCCAGCCGCTTCGAGGGTTTCTCGTCGCCGGCGGCGGACGCCATGGCCGTCGGCCAGGTGCTGCTGGCCTCGCGTCAGAGCGGCGCCGCCGAGCTCATCAACGAACACGGCAACGACGGCTTCCTCTTCGACTGGGACACGCCCGGCGACCTCGAGCAGCGGCTCGCCGCCGTGCTCGCCCTCGATCCAGCCCGCCGAACTGCTACCGGCGAGCGGGCCCAGGCCCGTGTGGCGGCCCTGTGTGCCCCGGACGTCGTGCTACCCCAGCGTCTGGCGCACTACGAACGCATCCGCCAGCGCCGCGGCCCGCGCGGCACGTTCCCCGTTGTTCGCCCGCCGATGCCCGACGCCGCCGCAGCCGCGGCTCCCGCGCAGCGGCCCCCGCTCGGCGAGCCCGGCTTGGTCTCGGTGATCGTGCCCTTCTACAACCTTGGCGAGTACATCGGCGAAACGTTGCGTTCGGCCCTGGCCAGCACGCACACGCCGCTCGAAGTCGTCATCGTCGACGACGGCAGCACCGACCCGGACAGCCTCGCCGCCCTCGACGAGATCGACGCCCAGCACTTGCCCAACGTCCGCATCGCCCACACCGAGAACCAGGGCCTGCCCTCGGCCCGCAACGCCGGCGTCGACGCCGCCCGCGGCGAGTTCATCGCCCTGCTCGACGCCGACGACCTGATCGAGCCGGGCTTCCTGGCCCACGCCGTCGACGTCTTGCGGCGTTACGCCAACGTCGGCTTCGTCTATTCGTGGGTGCGGTACTTCGGCGATTCCTCGGGGATCTGGCCGACGTGGAACGCCGAGTTCCCCTACCTGCTGGGCCACAACATGCTCGCCGCCTTCGTCGTCATGCGGCGGACGGACTACCTGCGCTGGGGCCGGCAACAGCCGGAGTTCGCGTACAACTTCGAGGATTACGCCGGCTGGATCGGCCTGCTGGCCGCCGGCGCGATCGGCGTGAGCCTGCCGCATCCGTACGCGCTCTACCGCATCCGCGGCAACTCGATGTGGCGCAGCGCGAACCCCGACCAGGTGCTGTACCTGTACGAGCTGCTGACGCGCCGCTACCCGGCAGCCTACCGGCACTGGGGCCCCGAGCTGTTCAACCTGCAAAACGCCAACGGCTCCGGCCGGCTGTGGAACCACCCGGCCCGGGAGTCCAGCGGCGAGCAGATCGACCATCTGCTCCGCGAACGCGACCTCGCCTGGACCGAGGCCCGCCGACTGGCCCAGGGCTGGGAGCACCAGAAGGACTTCATCGACCAGCAGGCCGCGTACATCAAGCAACTGACCGCCGAACGCGATCAACTGGCCGGGCAATTGCAGGCCCTGACCGGAAAACAACCAACCGAGCCGGAATCATGACACCGCTGAGAGGGAGGTAAACGCAGTGCGCATCTGGTTGCTGACGTCCGAGCTGCCACACGAATACGCTGGGGGCATCGCCCGCTACGTCGACAACTTCGCCCGCGCCCTGGGTCAAGGCGGCCACGAGGTCGTAATCCTGGCCCGGACCGCCCAGCCGTGCGACCGCGAGATCGCCCCCGGCGTGCGCGTGATCGGCGTCGTGCCCCGCACCGAGCAGCCGCTGACGGCCGAACCGCCCGACGAGCCCACCGCTCACCCGCACTACCCGTACACCATCCTCGGCTACTGGCCGGCCCTCGCCTTCCAGATGGCCGAACAGACGCTCGCCCTGCTCGACGAACTGCCCGCGCCCGACGTCATCGAGGCCCAGGAGTTCTGCGCTCCGGCGTACTACCTCCTGCAACGCCGGCTCACCGAACGCACGCCCCTGGACAACGTCCCCATCGTCGTCAACCTGCACAGCGCCCAGTTCGACCTGCTGCGCATCAACCAGTCGCCGCGCTATCGCTTCCCCGAGTACTGGGTCGGCCGGATGGAGCGCTTCTGCCTCGCCGCCGCCGACGCCCTGATCTGCCCCAGCTACTTCCTGGCTCGCCACATCCGCGAGGAGTACGAACCCGACCTCGACATCCGCACACTGCACCTGCCCTTCGTCGCCGACTACGACCGCCCGCCGGCGGAGGGCCAGCCGGGCGAGCTTGTCTACGTCGGCCGGCTCGAATGGCGCAAGGGCGTGCTCGGACTGGTCAAGGCCTGCGCCGCCCTGTGGGAGAGTGGCCGCGAGTTCCACCTGACGCTCATCGGCGGTGACACCGAGTTCGCCCCGACCGGCTGCTCCATCGGCACGCTGCTCCGCCAGCGCTACGACAAGTGGATCGACCGCGACTTCCTCCGCCTGTGCGGCGCCGTGCCACACAACGAAGTGGCCGACCTGGTCCGCAACGCCTGGGCCGCCCTCGTCCCCAGCCACTGGGAGAACTTCCCCAACACCTGCATCGAAGCCATGGCCGCCGGCCAGCTCCCCCTCGTCTCCCGCCAGGGCGGACAGGCCGAAATGGTCGCCGAAGACGGCGTGAACGGCTTCATCTTCGACTGGAACGTGCCCGGCGACCTCGAAGCCAAGCTGACGCACGTGCTCGACCTCGACCCGCAGGAGCGGCTAACGATCGTCAAGCGGGCCCAGCAGCGCATCCGTGGGCTGTGCGATCCGGACATCGTCGTGCCCCAACGCCTGCGGCACTTCGAGGAAGTCATCGCCCGCCACCAGCCGCGCACGCGCTTCCCTGCCGCCGCCCCGCCTCGCCACGCCCAATCGCCGGCGGACACCCAAACACCCACCGTCGTCGTCCCGCGCGTCGCCGAAAACGAGCAACCCGGCCTGCTCTCCGTGGTCATCCCGTTCTACAACCTCGCCGAGTACATCGACGAGACGCTGGCCAACGTCCTCGCCAGCAGGTACTCGCCGCTCGAGGTCGTGCTGGTCAACGACGGCAGCACCGCCGACGACGCCCGCGAGAAGCTCGCCGAGATCGAGGCTCGCGGACTGCCTAACGTGCGCGTCCTGCACACGGACAACCAGGGGCTGGCCTCCGCCCGCAACAACGGCGTCGAGGCCGCTCGTGGAGAGTTCGTCGCCCTGGTCGACGCCGACGACCTGATCGAGCCGGACTTCTGCGCCCGCGCCATCGACGTCCTCCGCCGCTACGAGAACGTCGCGTTCGTCTACTCGTGGGTACGCTGGTTCGACAGCGCCAATGCGATCTGGCCGACGTGGAATGCCGAGTTCCCCTACCTGCTCGGCCACAACATGACCTGTGTGCTCTCGGTTGTCCGCCGCGCCGCCTTCCGCAGTGTCGGCGGCAACGACCCCTCCTTTGCCTATGCCATGGAGGACTACGCGTGCTGGGTCGGCATGCTCGCCGCCGGCTACGTCGGCGTGAGCCTGCCCTATCCCGGCGTGCGCTACCGCATCCGCCCCAACTCCATGCTCCGCTGCATGAACGACAACCAGGCCCTCTACCTCTTCGACCTGCTCACGGAGCACTACCCCGACGCCTACCGTCGCTGGGGCACCGAGCTCTTCAACCTTCAAAACGCGAACGGGCCGGGTCGCCTCTGGAACCACCCGGCTCTCGACACCGGTCCGGCCGGCGTCGCGGCCCAGGGCCTGCGCGAAGCCCACGACTGGCTCACCGACCAGTGGCGAGCCCACCAAGCCCGCGTCGTCGAGCAGGACCAGATCATCACCGAGCTGCGCGGCTGGACCGATGAGCTCGTCACGGCCAAGGGCTGGCTCACCGAACGCTGGGAGCAGTCCCAGGACGAGGTGACCCGGCAGCAGAGCATCGCCACGGAGCTGCGCGACTGGGCGCAGAAGCTGGAGCAGCGCGTCGCCGAGTTGACCCGTGAGCTCGAATCCGCCCGCGGTGACGGCGGCCTGGCCCGCGCGTCCGACCGCCTGCGCCGCCTGCTCCGCCGCGCCGGCCTGCTCCGCAGCTCTCCCAGGAAATAACGGCCTCTCCGGCACCGCTGCGAGGTACCACCACGATGGCGCCCGAAACCATAACCCAATACTCGGCGGCGGCCCCCCGCCCGTTTCGCTCGTTCCTGCATCCACTGCGCATGGTGGCGAACCTGTGCAGCCACCGCCAGCTCACGCTGCAACTGACCCACCGCGACATCGTCAGCCGCTACCGCGCCGCCCGTCTCGGCCTGCTCTGGGCCGTCCTGACGCCCCTGGCCCTGCTCGCCATCTACACCTTCGTCTTCTCCGTCGTCTTCGAGGCCCGCTGGAACCTGCCCACCGACAAGGACCAGGCCCAGCAACCCGCCCCGCAGGTCGAGGAGCAACCTCCAGCACCGGCGCCAGCGGCCACGCAGGCCGCGGAGCCGAAGAAGGAGAGCCACGGCGAGTTCGCACTCTACCTCTTCTGCGGCATGCTCATCTTCACGCTCTTCGCCGAAGTGGTAACGCGTGCCCCAACGATGGTCATCGCCAACCCGAACTACGTGAAGAAGGTCGTCTTCCCGCTTGAAGTGCTCGTCATTTCCGCCCTGCTCACCGCCCTGTTCAACCTCGCCATCGGCTTCGGCGTATGGCTGGTCTTCTGGTTCTTCGTCAAGCATGCGCTGCCGCCGCTGACGATGTTCTACCTGCCGCTCGTCGTTTTGCCGGTCTGTCTGGCGACGACCGGCGTCGCCTGGGTAGTGGCGGCGTTGGGCGTCTTTGTGCGTGACGTGGGCCACGCGGTAACGCTGATCGTGCAGGCCCTCTTCTTCGCCACGCCGGTCTTCTACAAGATCGAGCGCGTGCCCGACGCGTTCCAAGTGGTGATGCGGCTCAACCCCCTCTCGCACGCCCTCGAAGACGCCCGCCGCGTCATGATCGAAAGCGCCCCACCGGAATGGCTGTGGTGGCTGATTTCCCTGCTGGCCTCGACCGCAATCGCCATCGCCGGCTACGCCGTCTTCATGAAGAGCAAACGCGCCTTCGCCGACGTCCTCTGACCGCGCGGCGCTCCGATAACGGGCCTACAAGCGACCTCACGTCTCCACTCCTCACAAACCGCCGGCCCCATCCAGCCGATACCCCCATGAGACCGCGCCGCCGCGCCAAGCGAGGGAGATCCGCGATGATCATCAACCCACAGGTCCCACTCCATCGCCTCATCCTCTCCCTCTCCGAGGCCCTGGATTACGTCCACCCCCTCGTCGCCGATCATCAGCAGCGGACCGCCTACATCGCCATCGCCATCGCCCGGCGGATGGGCATCACCGGTCCGGAGCTCTACGACCTCTTCCAGGCCGCCGCCCTCCACGACATCGGTCTTATCGGACATGAGAACCGCATCCGGGCCGTCCACCTTCGCCAACTCGAAGGCGTTAGTTGGCACGGCGAGCTCGGCTACGAGCTCCTGAAGGACAACCCCCTCTTCGCCCGCGCCGCCGAGATCATCCGCCACCACCACGTCCGTTGGGCCAACGGCCAGGGGACCGATAACCTCGGCGTCGGCGTCCCCATCGCCAGCCATATTCTCGTCCTCGCCGACCACGTCGAGCGGGCGATCGACCGCGACACCTCCGTCCTCCAACAGGCCCCCCGCATCATCAGCGAGACGGCGGCCCGCGCCGGCATCGAGTTCCACTCCGACTGCGTCGACGCCTTCTGCGAAGTCGCCGCCGCCGAGGCCTTCTGGCTCGACGCCGCCTCGCCGCGGATCTACGCCCTACTGCTGCACCAGGCCGACTGGCCCGTCCTGACCATCGACGAGGTGGCCATTCGCCCTATCGCCGAGGTCTTCGCCCGCGTCGTCGACGCCGCCAGCCCCTGGACGGCGGTGCACAGTGCCGGCGTGACGGCGACGGCCGTCGCCCTGTCCGAACGCCTGAACTTCTCGCCGCGCGAGCAGCACCTGATGCGGGCCGCCGGCTATCTGCACGACCTCGGCAAGCTGGCGGTCCCCTCGAAGATTCTGGACAAGCCCGGCCGCCTGACCCCCGAAGAATACGCCATCGTCAAGTCGCACACGTACTACACGTTTCGCATCCTCGACACGATCGGCGGCATGCCGCAGATCTGCGAATGGGCGGCGTTTCATCACGAGCGGCTGGACGGCAAGGGCTACCCCTTCCGCCACGCCGGCCGGGAGCTAACGCTCGGCTCGCGAATCATGGCCGTAGCCGACGTCTTCACGGCGTTAACGGAGGACCGCCCCTATCGTGACGGTCTCTCTTCCGAGGCGGCGCTCGCCATGCTGACCCGCATGGCCGACGCCGGCGCCCTGGACGCGGACGTCATCGCCGCCCTGCACCGCGACCACGACGACATCAATGCCCTGCGTCGCCAGGAGCAAGCTGCCTACGGCGACGGCCAGGATCGCCTGACCAACGTGATGCAAACCTGGTCCCACCGCGCCGACGGAGCCCTCCTGCTGGCGTAAGCACGGACACCGACATCCCGCCACAAACAAAGGCCACCGGCCCCCGAGCCGGCGTAGCGTCGGCCTCCCGTGGCCGACGTCGATCGCCGACGAACGCCCGCTCCGCCGGCTGTCCTGCGAACGCAGCGCCTCGTTGCCTCGGCACCCTGAGCGCAGTCGAACGGGTTGCCTTCTTCCTTAACTCCCGCGCCGTCCGTCTCCCTCTCGTTCTCTCTCGCGCAACGCCGCTCGAAGCCGTCGAAACCCGACAGCCACTGGCGGACATTGGCTGACATGCACGTCGCAGCAGCGAATGCACGACACGGCGTGCCGGAAGCGGTCGCGGTCCGTGCAATTCGGCGGCGAGAATCAGAAGATCCGAGCCATATGACGTGCCGGGCGCTATACAATGCACGCGCACGGCCCGGTAACGGAGCCGGGCCACGTCTTCTTGGGGGCATCTCGGCTGGAGGAACCGTCATGTCACGAAAGCTCAAGTCCGCGGTCGTCCTGTTCCTCATCGCCCTGCTCTTGCCGATGCCGGAGACCCGCGCCGACAACTGGCTCGAGTACTGCTGGTGCGTGTTCTGTTGCGGCGTGAACAATCCACCGGGACGCGCCCGCATCAGGTGCATCATCCGCTGCAAGAAAGCCCGTCGCGCCCAGAAGCGCAAGCGCAACGTCTCCGTCTCCCACACCACCACGGGCTACGCCGAGACCTTCGGGCAGCCCTACGTTTTCGTGCCACCCGGCACCCCGATCACGGTGGACTTCGACATCGACAGCACGGACTACCTGGAGTCGATCGACCTCTACCTGCGTTACGACGGCTACAACCCCGAGCCGCCGGAGATCGGCCTGCCGCTCGGCTCCGATACCGACCCCACCGACGGCTGGTCCATCACATTTGACACCGCGCCGTTCGGCGAATTCGGCGGCGTGCTGATGGCCGTCGCCAACTTCCCCAGCCATCCGCCGGACTCCGAGTCCGATGAGGACGTGATCTACTGCACGACGATCCCGCTCGAGCCCGAGCCGCCGCGCTACGTGGATCTCCGCCCCAACTGGATGCAACTCGTCCCGCAGCCGGACGGCCAGGTCGAGATCACGGTCGACTACTCGGCCATCATCGGCGGACTGGAACCGCTTCCGCCCATCATCACCGACGCGATAGTCTACGTGAACGAAACGCCCACCGGGGCCCTGCCCGTCTACCTGGAACCGGACCCCGGCATCCCGCCGTGCCACTTCAGCACGCCGCCCGGCTGCATCGGCGAGTGCTTCCCGCCGGCCCTCGACTGCGTCTTCGTGGATTTGTGGTTCGAGTATGAGGAGTACTGCGGGTGTGACTGGCGCGGGTTGTTGCAGGGCTTGGTGCCGGCGTCGCCCGGCGACCGGATCACCGTCGAGCTCGACCTCGACGATATGGTCGACGAGGCCCACGAGACCAACAACTGGATCGAAGGCTACGTCGTGCCGCCCATCACCCCAGGCGATCTGAACTGCGACGGCGCGATCGACAACTTCGACATCAGCCCGTTCGTGCTGGCCCTGACCGATCCGCCGGCGTACGAGGAGAAATACCCCTACTGCAACTGGCTGAACGCCGACTGCAACGGCGACGGCCTCGTGGACAACTTCGACATCAGCCCGTTTGTCCACCTGCTGATTGGCGAGTAACGCGGCAGGCCACGGCGCTACGCGACGCCTCGTTGCCTGGTTGCCTCGTTGCCTTCTTCCCTGCTTGCCTCGTTGTCTGGCGTCCCCGCCCCGGCTCCCTGGGGGCGGGGACACAGCTCCAGCAACCAGACCATTGATCTTGAACATCCCCCCGCCGAGGAGTGGTGCACCAAGCCCTGGATACGCGGACCGGCTGGGAGGGTCCGCGCTCCAGGGCGAGGAGGCGCACACGATCGCGACCGCACGCGGGCCCCTCGCCCGCGCAGGCCGATTCACGCATTACGGCTCGACGAGCAGGCCAACGAACGGCGAGATGTCGAAGTTGTTCACCACACCGTCGCCGTTGCAGTCGCCGTTGAGGATATCGCACTCCGGATACGCCGCCGCGTACGCCACCGGATCCGTCACCGCCAGCACGAACGGCGAGATGTCGAAGTTGTTCACGACGCCGTCGCAGTTCATGTCGCCGTGTGTGTCCTGCACGAGCCACGCGGCCCAGATGCCCTGGTCGACGAAGTCACTGTCGCGCGCCTCGTAGACGAGCAGCACGCGTTCACCATTTCCCCCACACTCCTGGCGATCCGCCGTCCAGTCGCCCGCGACATCCAGTTCGCCGTCCCAGTCGGAACCGTCGTGATACGCCGACGTGAACACGCGGTCGGGGTTGTTCAGGGAAGCCACCGCTTCACCGGCCCCGAAGGTCGCCAGGCGCACGGAGCTGACTGACTCGGCGTCGATAGGCAGCGACTGCGGCGCTTCCCAACCGGTGCCGTTGCGGTACGTCACCGAATACACGCCGTGCGTGCCATTCACATACGCGGGCGTTATGCCGGTGACGTCACCGGCGGCGTTGACCGTTGCGTTGCCCCAGTACTCCATGCCAGTCGCGCAATCGACCTGGAGCAGGTACGTGGGGGACTGCCACACGCCCTGGTCGGTGCGGCTGGCGCACAACCAGGTCACGCCGCTCTCCTCCTTCTCGAAGAAGACCGTGGCCTCGCCGGCCTCGTCGACGACGCCGCGCAGGAAAGCCACGCCATTGCCGAAGGCGCACGTGCAATCGGAGGCGCCCGGCAGGGCCTCACCGGCGCCCCACGCCACACTGCTCGAATTAAAGCGGTGCGCGTAGAGCTGGTACCCCGTGTAAGGAGTGTCGGCGGTCATGTAAAGCGCGTATAGCGCGGTACCGGAGGGATTCTGGATGATCGTCGCCAGAAGGGACGCCTGAGCTCCGATCGTTGACAGCTCGTCCGGGGGGCTGCTCCAGCCCTGGCCGTGCGTGCCGGCCGGGCAGACACTGGTGAACACGCGGGAATCGATCTCGTGGAGCTCGACGAAGTTCCCGAGCGAATCGGCCCCCATGTTGAGTGATTCAAACCACCTCGTGTAACCGACGAGCTCGATCAGGACGGGCGTCGTCGTCCAACCAACTCCCACCTCGTAGGAGGTAATCGCCAGGTAGCGATAGTTTATGTCCGGGAGTAACGACGGGAACATCAGGGCCATGTTGCCCTGCGGATCGATGGCCACCGTCGCGACCTGCCCGACCGGGGTCCACCAGTAGTAACCAGCCTCGAACTGCACACTGGCCACCTCGGGATCCTGCCAGGTTTCGGTCTGTACATCGTATCGCCGGATCACATCGTTGTAGTCGTAGTAACCGGGCATGTACTCATGGAGGCTACCGATGAAAACGAGGGCGTTACCGTCGCTGTCGAACAGAATCTTGTTCAGGAAGCACTGTTCTCCGGCCAATTGGACCGGCTCGCCCCAGCGGTACGTGTCTACCCCACCATACGAGGGGCTGGCGCACCAGAGTACCAGTCCGAGGGCACTCAGGCCCAGGACTGCCCTGCCAATGCATTGTGCGGATGTATTCATGATTGCTGTTTCCTTATGCTCAGTTGTTACTGCTCACGTCTACTGTTCGCTGTGCCTCGCGGCGTGGCTGTTGTCAGCCAGCCGGGCTTAGGGAGCGTCGCGCAACCAGGTAGCCCGCGAGCGGTACTGATCCGGATCAGTGTAATTGTCATAGAAGAGCACGGCCGTGCCTTGCACGCCGAACCCACCCACGATGCCGGCGACGCTTGCCTCCGGCAACGGCGTCTGCTGGGTTGCCCACGACGTGCCGTCGTAGAGCAGCGACATGGCGGCGGCTCCGACTGTGCCTTCGTGCCACGTCACGACCGCTTTGTCGTCTTCGTAGAAGCAAAGCGCAGGCCTCGTTGCATAGCTCGTGTCGTGGTGAAGCGGAGTCTCCATCGGTTCCCAGCCGCTGCCCGCGCGATAGCGGCACGTGTACAAGTTGATGCCGGCGGAACTGTCCGGAAACGCGAACGCCGCAAGGACGTCACCGGCGGCGTTGACCGTGATACCAGCGTAGGTGAGGTTCGCCCAGTAGTCCGTGTTCAGGTTCGCCATCTTCCTGGGCGGCAGCCACGCGCCTTGTTCCATTCGGCTCGCGAAGACCACGTTGTGGTCGTTCCTCGACCGGCACCGCGCCCAGACCACTGCCAAGTCACCGGCGTCGTCAACGGCCACGATGACTCCGGCACCAAGTCCAAGCTCGGTGTTGATGCTCCCCGGTATGCACTCTGGTGTGGACCACTGCCCTGTGGCCGAGTCATAGCGCTGGATGAAAAGGCCCTCCCAGAGACTGCGTTCGGCCTGATACAGCAGCTCAGGCATGTTACGATACAGGATCGAAGCTGCGTAGATCGCGTAGACCGCCGTGCCCGATGGATTGGCGATCAGGGTCGCCCCACTGGCGTGCTCACGGCACGGGATCGAGAGGGACGTAAGCGTGTCGGCGACCGGGTCGTAGACCCGGTGCTCTATGCCGGGCGACCCCTCGGCGTGAGCGTAGAAGAGAGTGATCAGCAACTTTCCGGTGTCGTCGACCACAGCCCCGTTGAATTCGAAATACTCTCCGTTGACGCCGAGAATCATCTTCTCGGGCAGCCAGCCGACACCCTGCTCATAGCGCCGGATCCAGAGCGACTCGTGATAGCCGCCGTAGTCCTCCCGTTGACCGAAGACCGTCAGCGTGTCGGCGGAGTCAATGACGACCGCGAACAACCACAGATTGCTCATCACGGCCTGGACGGCACCGAAATCCGTGTGTCCGTTCGACCGGCGTGCCACAAGGCTCCCGTCTCCCGGGCCGCCAAATAACCACGCATGCTGGAGTCCGCCATCGGTGTTGTTCTCGAGCAGCGCGGCCAGGGTGTACACCGCGCCGAAGTCCTGGCAGGCATCCCAATACGCGACACCACGCCCGGCAGGACGGGGCCCGCCGTTTGGAGCATGTACAGCGGCGTTGCCGGCATCCAGCTCCGAGGCGTTGCTGATGCGCACGTCGCCCGCTCGGAGATCAAAGACGCGAGCATTACCACCGACCACGTTAAGCTCGCCGGTTCGTGTGCCGGCCGGCGCGTCGTACTCCGCGGACTTCGCTTTCCACACGTTCGCGGAGCTGTTGACCGCGTGCACTTCGCCCAGTGCAGAGCTCGTTTCGCGCGCCGGCTGGGCTGCCGCCGGCACGACCGTGAAGCCCGCCACGGCGAGCATCAGTCCCGCTGCCAGCGCGCACAGAATTCCAGATTGCCTCTTTGAGAACACCTTCGACCTCCTCTACAACTAGGGGTGCGATTGAGCTGATCCCCGCCCACACGGGTACCCCGCTCACTCCGAAATCACAACTCACCGCATCTCCGGCGCAGCCGGCAAATCGAGCATCATGGCCACCGTGGTCGGTAGCGGCGGATACTCGATACGAATGCGGTACACATCAAACACATCGCTCTTCAGGCCGACACGCCCCAGCACGTGGTCGGCCAGGTCCACGTACTGCGGCAACTCCGGCGTACGAATTCCCGACAGCCCCTGCCCCAGGAACTCCACGCGCTCGAACAGGTCGAGCCGGTCGTCCGCCCGTTGGCCTAGGTGGAACCCCGCGCTCTCCGTCAAATCACTGAAGACCTCGGCCCGCGGGGATACCGGGCCAAACACGTCCCGGTGCACGAATTGATCGAGGATGAGCACCTCGCACGGCGTGCGGATACGCGACGCCACCCCCCAATCGTGATTGCTATCCGTGCGATAGCGTCCCGGCATGTTCCAGAGCACCTCGCCCAGAAGGCAGTTGACCACGGCGCGCTTGCCGACTCCGCCCGCCACCAGCTCGTCGCGAATCACGCGATTCGGCTGGAACACACGCCGCACTTCCGACTCCGGATGCGTCGAGAACTTCCGCAGGATCGGCACGCCCGCGGCCGGTTCGTCCTGGTCAGTTGGATCCAGCGGCGTCCGATTCATGGTCGGCTGATTGCTGCCATCCTCGCTCATCAGGTACGCCGTCTGGATCGGCCACGATACATTCGGCCGAAGCCGGCGCAGTTCCACGAAGCCGCGCACGCTCAGGAGGTTGAATCGCGATTCGTCCTCCGCCGGAAACACGAACGACGACGCCAACTGCACGCGCGCGTAGACCCCGAATGTGAAGCTGTTCCCCGTAAACGCCGCCTTTCGATAATCGAGGCAGGAACTGCGGACCTCGCGGCCGGCGCAGCCCGTGGCCAGCATGTCGAGACCCTCGCGGTCCCCGGCGTGCACGCGGACGAGCCGTTGGAACTCCCGCATCGCGTCTTTGGCCGCGTCGATGACGGCCGGACTGACTTGCCGCGCTGCCGCCGCATCCAGGAACTTTTCGATCGAGCGCTCGCCGGGCATGTACTGGGCGGCGACGAACGGATCCGTCTCGTAGACCAGCTTCATGATCTGCCAGCCCAGCTTCGCATTGATCGCCAGGGCCTTCGACAGATCAACCGCCCGGGCGACATCGGTCGGCAACCCGTTGATTACGGATGCGAAGGCGTCACGCACCGCCGTGACGACGCGCGGCGCCTCCTCCATGAAGTCGTGGGACCGCTCTGTTGGTTGTGCTTCGGTCATACACCCAGTGTATCGGAAACCACGGGCGGATTTCAAGAAATATTTGTGGAGTGTTTTATCGAGTGATTGCCAGTATGATCTCCACAAGGATTTCCGGCGCGTTCCACCACCGCCGATCTCGTCCGGCGCAAGCCCGGATTACGCTCACCGAGACGCTTCTTGGAACAGGTAACTGTCTCTAACAGAACATGTTATGAATCCACCCCGCAACGAGACGCCATGTCTCCCCCCAACGTCCAGCCGAGACCGGCGTCCAGCCGCCCGCCCCAATCTCCCCGCAACGAGCCGGCGCGAAAGACGTAGTTATAGGACCCTTCCTCTCGTACGCCCCCACACAACGCCCACCCTCCCCCGGAAGCGCCACCACGCCGGCGCGCCGGAACACGGAACGTCTCCCGTAGCGGCCGACCTCCGTGTCGGCCGTCTTCCCACGCGCCGCCAGATCCCGACCGTCCTGCAGCGTCCGGGCTCCGCACCGGATGTAGCGTCGGCCCCCCGTGGCCGACGTCGATCGCCAACGAGCGCTAACTCCGTCAACCGGCCCCGACCGCAATGCCTCGTTGCCTGGTTGCCCCGTTGCCTCTTTGCCTTCTTCGCCGGTCTCCGTACCGGACGTAGCGCCGGCTCCCTGTGGCCAACGTCGTATCGGTAGGCCCGCGCGTCCGCGCGCTCTTCCCTCTGGCTAGCCAGATGGGCTCCTCGGGGATGGCGGCAATAACGTCGAGTGCAAGCGGTTTCTGCACTATGCGTCGATTGCTATGCTCAGGGCGATAGCTTGGACGACCGGAGTGTGTCGATCCGAGTCCGTGCCGCGAAGGCTTTGCCTGACAATGACAACGCATCTGGCCCTCAGGCGACGACGATTCCGTCCTTCTGCCGTCGCTGGAACTCACCACCGGTCCGCCACGAACAGCAGTTTCGAAGGACGGCGGTGGGCGACACGCGAAGACCCGTCCAGGTTGTGTAATGACGTGCCTCGGCGACCCCACCGCCGCGATGATCCACACTGCGACCGGCAGGTAGTCTCGGCCGGCCGTTTCACTGACAGAGCAAGGGCAACCAGGTGAAGCGCCGGCCTTCACTTGTCGTGCTCCGGTGCTTCATCGGGCAGCCTGGCAACGGCCCTTCGGGCGGTCCAGTACTCGCAGAAGCTGTTCTTCCCGATGAGAAACACCAGGCGCAAGACAACAGCCGTCATTGCGGCGACTACGGCTGTCTGAACCCCCACCTTCGCTGCAACGTAACCGGCAACACCTGCGATCAGAAGTCGGCTGCTCCCCCACAGGTCCTTGACCTCCGAGCGATAACGCCGATCCTTCCCGCAGAGAGCCTTGTAGAGTTCATCGGAGACAGCGTCCCTCAGGCGAACGAACTGCGAGCTGGAGGCACAAGCCAGACGAGAGTCCTGACGGGGCAGTATCATCTGTCTGGCGGTTCGTTCCGACCCGAAGAACGCGGGGATACTCCGTGGCGCAAGGTCTCCTGGGGTGCTCGCGGCGCGTGCCAATTCCTCTGAAAGAACACGGATCTCGCGAAGCAGATCCTCCTGCTCGGCACTAAGGGATCCTTGCGCGGCTGCGCGTGTGATCATCTCCTGCGAGACTGCCCCTTCTGGGTCGATGTCGGCATCCATAACCTCACCCGGAGCTATAACCGAATTTCGTTGATGGCGGGATGAAAAAAGGCGGCGTACTCTCGGGATCAAGATTGGTTCCGAGCCGCCCACGCTGGGCAGAGGAGTACGCCGATGCACGAGAGTAACGACGCGA